>JBJFFT010000156.1:0-19352 GCA_051891975.1 Candidatus Spyradenecus sp.
TTGCGCGGCGGGAGTCTCGAACAAGGAACTTTTCGGCAATGCGGTTCTGCGCGTCCACCCCACCGATCCGGCGGAGTGGGCGAAGGCCTTCTCGGCGGTTATGCTCTCAACGGCTCTCTGCGAGCGGTTGGCCAAGCGGGCCCAGGAGCAGATGGCCGAGCGGACATGGACGGCCACGGCCAAGGCGGTCTTCGCCGTGGGGCGGGAGTTGTGCGGGGAGGAGGCGCAGGCGTGACCGAGGGCGAGCGGCGTTTCCACGAACACTTTATGCGCTTGGCGTTGCGCGAGGCCGAGGCTTCGGCGGCGGCCGGCGAGGTGCCGTGCGGGTGCGTGATTGTGCAGCTGCCGGAGGGGTGTCTGGAGCCGGGGGTGGCCAAGCCACGGCCGATTGAGGATATTTTGGAAGCGCGCGTCCTTGCTCGGGGGCATAACCAGACCGAGATGTTGCATGACCCCACGGCCCATGCCGAGATGATTGCGATTACAGCCGCGGCCGAGGCGGTGGGCGATTGGCGCTTGGGCCGCGTGGCGGTCTATGTCACCAAGGAGCCGTGCCCGATGTGCGCGGGGGCGTTGGTGTGGGCGCGCGCGGCGATGGTGGTGTGGGGGCTGAACGATTTGGAGCGCGGAGGAGAGGGCGCTTTTGGTATACTCTCCAGCAACCGGCTCAACCACCGCCCCAGGCTGCTCCCCGGCATCCTGGAAGCGGAGTGCCGGGCGCAGTTTACGGACTTTTTTAGCGAACGCAGGAAGGAAAACCGCCGATGAAACGAATGACTTGGATGCTCTGTGCGTGGATCTGTGCGTGGGCCGTGGCCGCCCACGCGGAGCGGTTGCCCGGGCCGGACTACCGCGAGGGGCCCGATCCCGACGCTTCGCCCTACGCGCAGCCGGGCGGGACGCTGAACTACGCCGGGCACAATCCGCCCAAGAGCCTCAATGCCTACCTCGACAACAACACCTTCTCGATGATGATCTTCGGGATGCTTTATCCCACGATGCTGGCGATTGACAGCCGCACCGGCGACTATGGTCCGAGCCTGGCCGACTGGTGGGAGATTAGCGAGGACAAGCTCTCCTATACCTTCCACATCGACGCGCGCGCCAAGTGGAGCGACGGCTCGCCCGTCACCGCGCACGATGTTAAGGCCACCTTCGACGCCGTGATGGCCCCCAAGAGCCTCTCGGGCCAGTATAAGGTCCTTTTCGCCGCGCTGGAGAGCCCGGTGGTGCTCGACGAGCGGACCATCCGCTTCCCCTGCAAGGAGGTCCACTGGCGCAACCTCAACTGCCTGGGCGGCTCGCTCAACATTATGCCCAAGAAGCTGCTGGACGCGGCAAAGGAGAAGTGTCGCCGGGAGGGGAAGGATGAGGAGCTCTACTTCAACGAGATCAACTTCGACCTGCCCATCGTCGGCGGCCCCTATGTTATCGCCGAGCACAAGGAAGGCCTGAGCATCACGCTCAAGCGGCGGCCGGATTGGTGGTGCTTCTCCACCCCCGGCGGGCGCGGGGTCTATAACTTCGAGCAGATTAAGATCCGCTTCTTTATGGACCAGAACAACGCCTACGAGGCCTTCAAGAAGGGCGATGTGGACGTCTTTGCGGTCTATTCCGCGCGGGTGTGGAACACCGAGAGCGTGGGCGAGCGCTTCGAGAAGAACTGGGTGGTCAAGCAGAATGTGCACAACCACGAGCCGATTGGCTTCCAGGGGCTGGTGATGAATATGCGCCGCGCGCCCTACGACGACCTGCGCGTGCGCAAGGCCCTCACCAACCTCTTCGACCGCCGCCGGATGGTGCGCGACCTGATGTATAACGCCTACTTTATGATCCGCTCCTACTGCTCGGACCTCTACGACGCGGCCCACCCCTGCGAGACCCCGCTCTTTGAGTACGACCCCGACGAGGCTATGCGCCTCTTCACCGAGGCCGGCTTCAAGCTCAACCCGCAGACCGGCAAGCTCGAGCGCAACGGCCAGCCCTTCGTCGTGCGCATCCTTACCCGCTCGGCCAATGATTCCACCTACCTCGCCCTCTACAAGGAATCCCTCGAGCGCCTGGGCATCGGCTTGGAGATTACGCAGAAGGACTTCGCCACCTGGATGCGCGAGGTGGGCAACTACAACTTCGACATCACCGTCTCGGCTTTCTCTGGTTCGCTCTTCCGCGACCCCGAGGCGATGTGGAGTTCGCGCTACGTCGATGAACCCAACGGCGTCAACCACTCCGGCTTCAAGAACGCTAAGGTCGACGCCCTCATCGAGGCGCAGAAGACCGAGTTCTCCGCCGCCAAGCGCAACGATATGATGCGCGAGATCGACCAGGAGATTACCCACGCCGTACCCTACATCCTCTCTTGGAACACCGACTCCACCCGCCTGCTCTACTGGAACAAGTTCGGCACCCCCAACTCCATCCTCGGCAAGTATGGCGACGAGCTCTCCGTGCCGACCTATTGGTGGTTCGATGCCGACTCCGCCCGCGAACTTGAGCAGGCGATGAAGGAGAAGCTCCCCCTCCCCGGCCGCACTCTGGAGGTCTACTACGACGAGGTCTCTGACCCCGTCCACACCCCCGGTGATGGCTGCCAGAGCCACTAGTTCCCCCGAGAGACCTTCTATGCCTGAGCCCGATTTGCCCGCTTCCCCCTTGGATCAGCAGCCCTCTCTCTTCGATACGCCGCCCGACGAACCTGAAACCGACCCCGCCGCCGCGCCCAAGTCCGTCCCCCTCGCCGATATCGCCGTCACCGCGCGCGGCCCCTTCGGGCGGTTGATGAACGAGAACTTCCTGCAGTTTGCCTCCTATTCCATCTGCGACCGCGCCCTGCCGACGGTCGAGGACGGCCTCAAACCCGTCCAGCGCCGCATTCTCCACGCGATGTGGGAGAAGGATGACGGGCGCTTCTCCAAGGTCGCCGGCGTGGTCGGCAATGCGATGCACTACCATCCGCACGGCGACGCGGCCATCAAGGATGCCATCGTCACCCTCGCCAACAAGCGCTACCTCATCCAAGGCCAAGGGAACTTCGGCAATATCCTCACAGGCGACGAAGCCGCCGCCGCCCGTTACATCGAGTGCCGCCTCACCAAACTCGCGCGCGAGCTCCTCTTCTCCCCGAAGGTGACCGAATATGTCCCGAGCTACGACGGCCGCAACCGCGAGCCCGTCCTCCTGCCGGCCAAGGTCCCCCTCTCGCTGATGCTCGGTATCGACGGCATCGCCGTGGGCCTCTCGACGGTCATCCTGCCGCACAACTTCATCGAACTCTTGGAGGCCGAGATCGCCATCCTCCAGCGCAAGCCCTGCCCCACGCTGGTGCCCGACTTCATCACCGGCGGCCTGATGGACGCCTCGGAGTACGACGACGGCCGCGGCAGCATCCGCGTCCGCGCACAGATTGAGGAGCGCAAGGGCGAGCGCAACAAGCTCTTCATCACCTCCGTGCCTTACGGCGTGACCACCGACCGCCTGGCCGAGTCCGTCGAGAAGGCGATCAAAACCAAGAAGCTTCCCATCCGCCATATCGACAACTTCACCGCCGAGAAGGTGGAAATTGAGCTCACCCTCTCCCCGGGCTCCGATGCCGAGAAGGTGCGCGAGGCGCTCTACGCCTTCACCGAGTGCGAGCGGAAGATCTCCAGCCGCATCGTGGTTCTCAGCGCCAACCGCCCCTGCGAGATGACCGTCTCCGAGCTCCTCGCCCGCCACGCCGAGCTCTTGCAGGACATCTTCCGCCGCGAGTTCCAGGTCCGCCTTGGCGAGATTGACGAACTGATCGTCCGCAAGACCCTCGAGGCCATCTTCATTGAAAAGCGCATCTACAAGCGCATTGAAGAGGTCAAGACAGCCGAGGCCGTGGCCGCCGAGATCCGTAAGGGCTTCGAGCCCTACCGCAAGCTCCTCCAGCACGACCTCACCGACGAGGAGATCGAGCTCCTCCTCAAGATCCCCATCCGCCGCATCTCCCTCTACGACATCAACAAGCACCTCGAGGAGATGAACGCTCTGCGCGCCGAATATGCGCAGATCACCGACGACCTCGCCCACCTCGCCCGCTACGCCGTCAAGTTCCTCAAAGGCGTCATCAAGGAGTATGCCAAGGTCTACCCGCGCCTGACTGTGGTCTCCGACGGCTTCCGCTCCATCGATGAGCGCGAGCTCACCGCCACCGAGCTCACCATCCGCCTCTCCGACGACCGCTACATCGGCTACGACATCCGCCAGGGCCAAGTCCTCTTCCCCTGCTCGAGCCGCGACAAGCTCTATCTCCTTTGGAGCGACGGCCGCTACAAGTTCCTCCCGCCCCCGGACAAGCTCTTGGCCGATGCCGTCTACGACCCCGGCCGCGACTGGCTCGATGCCCTCAAGCCGCGCGCCCCGGTTGCCTACTTCGATGCGGGCATCTATAACCGCGACGACGTCTTCACCTGCGTCTACTACGAGCCGCTCTACGGCTTCACCTACATCAAGCGCTTCACCTGGGGCGGGATGATTATGAACAAGGAGTACACCCTCGTCCCCGAGGGCGCCACGATCATCCTCTTCTGCAAGGGCACCCCCGAGGCCATCTACGTCAAGTTCAAGTATATGAAGGGCCAGCGCATCACCCAGCAGGTCTTCGACCCCGCCGAAGCGCGCATCTCCTCGGCCTCCGCCAAGGGTATCCAAATGACCCCCAAGGCCATTGAACGCATTGACATCAAGAAGGCGCAGTGGTGGGTCGAGGCCGAAGGTGCCACCAAGGGCGCGCTCTTTCAGTGAGAGGCTCGCTCTCGCTCGCGATGACAGATGACGGAGGAGAGATGACAGAAGCCCCCCAAGTTGTCTGTCGCACGCGGCGCGCCAGCGTCGCCGCGCAAGGCCAAGCCATTGCCGAGCTTACCATCTGCCTGGTCACCCTGGTCACCCTCATCCTGGGCGTCACGCTCTTGGCCGAGCTCTCCCTCAAGCGCCTCTACCTCCGGCGCGACGTCCGCCTCGATGCTGGCACCGCCGCCATCGACCGTGCCACCGCCGGCTGGGTCAACGACCAGCGTCTCCCCGAAAATCGCTCAAACGTCTATCACCGGCTCAACGCCAACACCCAGCTCGAGCGCTTCGCGCCCGCCCTCCCCTCGCGCCTACCCACCAGCCTCTACACCCTTGCCGCGCGCGACCTCCCCGAAGCCGAACTTGGCCTTGAAACCTCCCGCCGCGAAGAACGCATCCCCCTCGACCCGGCCATCTCCACCTTCCTCTACCCCAAGGCCTCCGTCCTCCTACGCGAGGAACTCGACTTCCCCGCCCTCTCCCGCCTCACCCCCTAATCTTTCCTCTTCGATCTGGGTTTACTGTGCCTCCGGCTTGGACCGGGGGAGGGTGGTGTCCCAGGCACCGAGGGTTTGGTCGGTGGCGTGGCGGTCGATGCCCGAGTAGGAGAGGCTGGCATCCTCGTAGCGCTTGAAGTTGAGGATAGCCTCGTTCATCAGGGAGGCGTTGAAAACGCCCAGGGAGAGGAGGAGGTCGAAGTCGGCGAGGGTGAGGCCGGTGACGCGCTCGAAGAGGGGCGCTTCAATCTGGCGGATGACCTCCTGCAGGGAGTGCTCGCGGTCGTCGGTGAGGTACATAAAGATGGGAATGCGGGTGGAGAACTTGATGAGCTTCTCCTGCACCTGCTTGCGTTTGGACTTGAGGGCCTTCTCCTCGTTGGTGAGACCGCGCTTGCTCAACACATCGCTGGCCTGCCCCTCGCGCTTGACGGCCTTGATGGCCTCGCTGCGGTTGATGATGGTCTCGATGACCTCCCGGCCGAGGTCGCGAAAGCCCTCGATCTTCTCGATGGCGGCCAACGCTTCGGGGCTGCCAAGGACGCGCGAGAGGGTGGCGTTATCCACATTCACCAGGAGCGCGCTCTGCCACCGCCGCGCCAACAGGGTGGCACTGGTGCCGGCGAGGACCAGGTCGAGAATTTCCCCGGCGCTGACCTGCTTCATCGTAAAGCCGTCGTAGGTGAGCACCGGGAGGAAGTTCAGGAAGTTGCCCAGCGTCTCCTCGGGCGGTGGTGGGGTGGCGGTGTTGCGGGTGAGCTTGCAACCGTAATCGGCCACCTGCCGTAATGCGCGGTTGGGCGCAAAGTCGAGCAGATAGCACACGGGCTTGACCACCGCCGCCTCGCCGCCGGGCTCCCCGGGCACGGTCCAGGGGCTCTGCACGCGGAAGGCCGCCTGAAAGTAGCTCTCGGGGCTCTTGAGGTTGCGGAGCATCAGGATGCCGCCCCAGGGGCGGACCGTCACGCCGGTGGTGAGCTTCCCGCAGGAGAGGGTGATGGTGCGCGTCTCAAAGGGGTTGCCCATCGCACGCTTGACCGGCACGAGCGCCTCCAACCCAATCCCCGCCTCGGACCCGGCGCAGACCACCACCCGGTAGCCACCGAAGAGCTTGCTGCGCGCGATGAGCTCGGCCATCGCCTGGCAGGCGGCCACGTCGGGCAGATACCAAAAGGTGTGCTGCAGCGCCCCCAAGAGCGCTCCATCGCTAAAGGGCATCGGCGGCGATTCGCTCCCGGCGCGCAGCCCGGCCTCCGGCAGGTAGCGCCCGCAGAGGAAGTGCAGAAAGCTCAGGACCTCGCGCTCATAGCGGAAGCGCGGCGGGGCGTTGCGCGCGGCCCTCTCCGTGGCGAAGAAGGCATTGAGGTCAAAGGCGTTGGGCTCGTCACCCAGGGCCACGCGCTTGAGCTCCGGGGGCAACTCGTAGACCAGGAGCTTCATCTGCGGCAGGGCACGGTAGGGGTTGGGCTCGCCGGGGTGGTCGAGCGGCCACTGCGCCTTGGCCTGCTGCTCGTCGCCATAGGTCCAGCCAAAGATCTGCTCCTCGATAAAGTCGCCCTCCAAGAGCGCGCGGAAGGGGGTGCCCGAAAGGAAGAGGTAGTGGCGGGTGGTGATCGGCAGGTCGCGCTCATCCACGCCGCAACCCAGGGTGGCTTCGGTGCTCGGGAGCGGCGCCTCGGCCTCCTCATCCTCCACCTCGAAGAGCTGCTTGGCCCGCTCGCGCCACGCGCCAAAGTGGTATTCATCGAAGACCACCAGGTCCCAATTGACGGTGTGGATCCACTCGTTGCGGGCCTTGATGCCGCCGCTCTCGCGGTCGAACCCCAAGAGGTCCTGGAGCGAGCCAAAGCAGACCACCGGCTGCCGCCAATCCGGCTCGGCCATCTCCTCGGCCGCGCGCGAGACGAAGTGCCACCCGGCGAAGTCTACATGCGTCTCCAGGTCCTCCTGCCACGCGCTCTCCACCGCCGGCTTGAAGGTCAGCACCAACACCTTTCTAAAGCCCATTTCGCGCGCCAGCTGATAGGTGGCGAAGGTCTTGCCAAAGCGCATCTTCGCATTCCAAAGGAACTTGGGCGCGTGCGCCGGCTCCTCGATGGCGCGCGAGCGGAAGTAGGCCGCCGTCTTCGCCACGGCCGCGCGCTGCTCCGGGCGCATCGCAAAGTGCTGTGTCCGGCCGCGCTGGACCGCGACGCGCGCCTGCACCGCCGCGACGGCCGCCTGCACCTCCGCCGCCGAACAGCGAAACCACTCCCCGGCCACCCGCTCGATCCCCAACTGCTTGAGCGCGGCGTGGACCGCCCGGTCGTCAAAACTCGTCCCATCCGCCCGTACGGCCGGCCCCTGCCAGAGGATCTCGTAGGGCTCGGCCCCCTCGGGCAAGGTGATGTTCCCCACCTGCTCACGGACGCGCTCGCGCACTGACCGCGTGGTGTAGCCCACCTTCACGAGCCCGGCCCCCTCGGCCGTGCGCAGCGTGTAGGCATAGATCTGCGGCACCACCCGCTCGGCCGCCTCCAACTTCACCGCCCGTGCCATCCTACGCCTCCATCGGCTTGACCAGCCGCTCAATAAAGGCCGCCTCGTCCGCCGTCAGACCATACTTCTCGTTCAACGCCGCATCCGTCCACGCCACGCTGAAGTCCTGCTGCGGCACGAGGTTGAAACTCTGCTTTGGAAGTTGTTGTGTGGTGGCGAGTTGGGCGATGAGAAAGCGGACGAACTGCGTCTTGAGGTAGGCGATGCAGTTGCGCGCCTCCTGCTCGGACTCAAAGACCCCGGCAACGAGGTAGGTCTCCGTGCAGACCTGCCCGGGCGGTAAGAGGCCAAGCGAAGAGAGCACCGTTCGGCGGCCTTCCTTGTCTCCCTGTCCAGCGTGTTCGGCGGTGAGGCGCGAGATAATAACCTTCCACTTGGGGATCCACGATCGATTGGCCGTTACCAGGGCGCTGAGGAAGGGGCCGACCCCGCCGCGCCAGCGGAGGGTAATGTCGCCCGGGCCTTGGACGGGTTGCCGCTTGGTGTCCAAGCCGAAGGGTTTACGGCTACTGACCCATTCACTAAAGCTCGCTTCGTGGAAGGCTCGCACCTTGTGAATAATGGAGAGGGCCTCGTTGGCGCGGACGAAGGGGGTGGTTTCGGTCAGGATCCGCACGAGGGTCTTGCGATAGGTGCCCTGAATATTGGTTACCTCGCAGCGCGGCGAAGGGTGGTCGCGGTCCCACAAAAAGTAGCAGATGCCCCCGGCGACATCCACGCCCGGGAAGCAATCGCGTGAGTCCGGGAAGTCGACCAAGGTGACGATGCGCCGGTCGGCGAGCATCTCCTGGCGGAAGTCTTCGAGCCCCTTGCCCCCGGTGTACCAACGTGCGGGGATGACGAAGGTGAGATAACGCGGGTTCAAGCGCTTGGCCGCGGCCACGAAGAGGTGGTAGATGGGGCTGGCACTGGCGTTGTTGCCGCCGTCGTCGAGCTGATAGGGCGGGTTGCCGAGGATGACATCGAACTGCATATTGAAGAGCTCTTGGGGGTTGAGGCCGTGGATGAGGGCGTAGGCGTGTTGCTCGGCGCGTTGGGCAAAGGTGCGCCGGGCCGCGCCGCAATCGCTGCAACGCCCCTGCGCGTTCCAACGGTGGGCACAGGCGGGAAAGCGGATATTGCCCTCGGCCGTCTCAAAGCGGGTGAGGGAGTACTTGCCGTTGGCCAGGCGCGAACAGTAGACCGACCGCCGCGAGAGCAGGCCGGTGAGCTCGGTGATGGCCAGGGCGAAGAGTTGGCGGCGGAAGATGTGGTCCAGGCGCGCTTGCAGATCGGGGATTTGCCCTTCCAGACCGCGGATGAGGCGTTTGGCGGCCTCGCGCAGGAAGACGCCGCTCTTGCTGCAGGGGTCGAGAAAGGTGGCCGTGGGGTCGGACCAAATGGACTCGGGCAAGAGGTCGAGCATCGCGTTGGCCACGGCCGGCGGGGTGAAGACCTCGTCGCTGGAGAGGTTGGCCAGGCAGAGGAGCACGTCGGGGTTATGCTGTGGGGTGGGGGCTGCTTCGCACATTATCGCACTTCCCAGTAGGGGCACGCCGGGTGGGTGGCCAGCGGCGCCGGGGTAAAGCAGAGTTCGTTGGGGCGCGTCCAGAGGTCGCTCAAGCGCCACTCGAGCTGCGTGACGGCCACCTCGTAGGCGCTAGGCACCGCCGCGCGCTCGCACCCCTCGGCCGAGGGCAGGCACCACTCGGAGAGGACAATGGGCGGGGAGTCGGCGTTGCCATCGGGCGATAAGGTGTTGCCGCAGAGGATGTTGCGCGCGAGCACAGCGCGGATGGCGGCGGCCGTGGCATCGAAGCGGTGCTGACTGCGCCGCCACCGCCACGGCGGAATACTCTCGGCCCAAAGCGCATAGAGCCGCTCGCGGCAGGCGTGGACATTGTCGGGCAGCAGGTCGATCCCATAGAGCGAACTCACCGCGCGGAAGCGCTCGAGCTGCGCGCGGGCACTCGCGCCCCCATACGCCTTGCGGATCGTCCCCAACTTCCGCCGCAGCACCTCCACCAAGAAGTTCCCATCCCCGCACGCCGGCTCCAAAACCCGGCTCCCAATCGTCCCCACCGCCGGCTCGGCCAAATCGCACATCGCCCGGACCAACCACGCCGGCGTAAAGACCTCCCCGTGGTCCCGCACCCGTGCCCGGGACTTGATGAGTCGCTCGTCTCGCTCTCCAGCCATACTAAAAAACACGCCTTCTACTTGCGTGCTTCTGTCGAGGCCCTGAGAAGCCCAAAGAAATACACGCAAGAAGAAGACGTGCCGGTACGGCACACCTTCGTCAAGCACGCTGCATTTCTTCTGAAAGTTCTCAGGTTTCGACAGAAGCAACTTGCTTGCACCAAGTGCAAAGAGTTCGCTACGGCTCACCCGCAACACGCCCTCACTATACCACAAGTGCGCTCGCTGTGCGAGCCCAGCGAAGCTGGTTTTGCTGGCCGCCGTCCCGGCGGCCGGGGCGGGTAAGCGTTGTGCCTCGGCCTGCTCCGCCAGGCCGAAGAAGCAGCCCACATGGCCTGGCGGAGCAGGCCACTGCAAAACCTTAAAGGGCCCCATGCTCTGCCGCGCTCGCTCGGCACCTCCGGCCGCGCCAATGGCCGCGCCTGGCCTTCACCCCGCCCGGCGCGTGAGCCGCTTATCCAAAGGGTAGCCCTCCTCCTGCTTTCGGCGGTGTTGGCATAGAGTCTTCGCTTCGCTCGGCCTTCTGTGGACCGCGCTTGCGCGGTGCAGCGAGCGTCAGCGAGCGCCTGGCTCCAAGCTCCTAGCCACTCCCCCTGCCGCGCTCTTCCCCCTTCGCCCGGGGCTAGGGAAATAATTAAGAGGGCCTCTTAATTCAATTAACAGCACCACTTAATTCAATTAAGAGGCCCTCTTAATTCCAATAAGTGGGGGACTTAATAGTTTTGTTCGCCCCGGGTCCAAATTGCCCCCGCGCCTACCCCAAATCGACCTAGGGCCTACCTCACCTCGACCTAGGCCCTAGGTCGCCTCGAGGTAGGCCCTCCCTTTTTTAGGGTATTGCGCGGACCCCTTGGCGCTAACTGCGGACCTTGGGGGGGGACGCGCTGGGTGGTTGACGCGCGCGGCGGGGATATGCTACAAGTGAGAGAGCAAATGGCGGAAGTGCACCGCTGAACCCCCGAAAGACTCAAGGAGGCTCGACGATGAATTTACGTTGGACGATAGGATGGATGGCGGCCGTGGTGGCGGCTGGAGCGTTGCGTGCCGCGATGACGGCAGGCGCGGCTGAGCGTGTTGCCGCGCAGATGATTGAACAGGAACCGGCGTTGCAGACGGCCTTTGGCGGGCACAAGGTGGCCGAGGCTGAGGCGATTGGCGCGCTGTGGGTAGTGCGTCTGGCCGATGACGCGGGCTATCTCTTGCTTTCGGGGAGCGAGGTTTCACCGACTTTGGAGGGCTATGGCGCGGTGCCGTGGGCGCTGCCGCCGGAGGGGTCGCCCGCGCGTTCGGTGTTGGAGGGGTTGGTGCGCCACGCGGCGGGGACGGAGGCGGTTGTGCCGGCGCGGCTGAAGACGGCAACGCGCTTGGCGAGCACGGAAACGTCGACGCTCGACCCGGCGGCGAGCGCGCAGACGTTGGGTCCCTTTCTGGAGACGACCTGGGATCAGAATGGCCCCTACAATCGCTACACGCCGGTGGATAAGAGTAACGATAGCGGCGCGACCGGTTGCGTGGCCACGGCCGCCGCGCAGATGATGGCCTACTATCGCTGGCCGGCGCGGGTGGATGATGTGCTCGAGCAACGGCTTTCGGTCTCTTTCCCGAGCGCGCTCTTCGATAGTTGGCAGGCGCGCTTTGAGCACTATGGCCGCCTGCCGTGGGAGGCGATGCGCCCCGATGGCGGCACCACCGAGCGCGAGAAGCACGCCGTGGCGCAGCTGATGATCCTCTGCGGCATGGTGGGGGAGATGAAGTACGGGAAGAACTCGGCTGGGACGATGAGCTCGGCGGCGGATATGAACCTCCTCTTCTGCGAGGGGCGCACGCCGTGGTATGGCTACGAGCGGCTGGTGCAGCACAATCGCGCCACGGACACCGAGGCGGTGGAGCGGTTGAAGGCGGATGTCGGCAACGCGCTGCTGCGCGGCGAACTCTTGGGCACCTGTATCGAGGTGAGCCAGGGCGCGCACGCGATTGTTATCGACGGCTTCGACGCCACCGGCTCGGCCGCGATGGTCCATACGAACTACGGCTGGAGCGGCTACGACAACGGCTGGGTCAACCTGGCCTCCTTCGCTAGTAGCATCAACTACTACTACCTCGGCTTCCGCCCCTTGCGTCAGGTGCAGACCGACCCGGCCCCGACCGTTTCGGCCGCGCTGCCGGAGATTACCTGGTCCTTCCCCGACTTTTGGCGCGAGGCGGTGAGCGGCTTTACCGTCGAAGCCTTCTCCACCCGTGGCGAGGAGGCGACTACTTGGTGCGACGACTTCACCCGGTTGCAGGACCGCCATCCGGGGCTGGACGCGCAGAACCCGGTCGACGGCCGCGCCGGTAAGGTCTTTACGCTGGCCGAAGAGGCGGAAGGGCGCGCCCTGAAGATTGGGGCCATCAAGGACTATTTGCCCAAGACCTACACCTGGCCGCAGGTGGTGGTGCCGAGCGCGAGTTCGCGTCTGGCCTTTACCCTGCGCGCGAACTACACCCAGGGGATGCGCCTGGATGTGCAGATTCGCGCCGGGAATGGCCCTTGGCAGACGGTGCAGGAGGCCGACATCAGCCCCACGAGCGCGGGCTCGGCCAAGGCCTACACCCTCTCGCTGGCAGACTTTGCCGGGATGCCTTGCCGCTTCCGCCTGCAGGAGCGCCACCAGAGCGCCTTCGACAATGCCGGGGGCGGGGTCTTCGACGAGGGCGGCTGGGTCCTTTCGCAGTGGGAGGCGAGCGAGGTGCGCCTGTGCGCAACGGCCGAGGGGCGCGCGGAGCTGCCGGCCGAGGCGCGGAGCTACACGCCGGAGATTGTCTCGCCCGCCTTGGGCGAAGTCTACGCCTGGCGCGTGACACCGGTTTTTACGGATGGCGGCACCTTGGAGGCGGAGGCGGAGGCCGTGGCCACGCGCCTCCAACCTGGGAGTTCGGAGCCCGAGTTTAAGGCCGTGACGCGCGCAAGCGGGGCGGAGCTGACGGAGGATTTGGTCCTGACCGTGCCGCAGAACGGGGCCTCGCGTCTGCGGGTGGAGCTCTCGGCCGGGGCCCAGGTGGCGCAGGTGCGGTGCAGTGTGCCGAACTTCGTTGCGCCCGAGGAGATTGCCCTCGAGCGCGAGAGCGATGGGCTCTACACGCTGACCCTCGACCCGGGCAAGCATCTGCCCGCCGGCACCGCGAACTTGGCCGGGACGAGCCTGGTGCTGAGTCTGTGGGCCAAGGACGGCAACGGCTCGGCCGCCTTCCGCGAGGTGGTGGTGGCCTTCGCCGGGAGCGGAGAGGCCGGCGGGCCGATCTCCGAGCCCATCCTGGGCGGGGATGCCAGCGCGCGGCGGCCCACCGAGGTGGCGCAGGATGCCACGCACAAGCTGCTCTTTGCCCCCGGGCTCACCTATGAGGCCGAGAGCGGAACCTGGCGCGGCTGGGTGGACAATAAGCAGTCGAGCGAGATGCGTGCCGACTTCTCCTGGGCCCTCTCGGCGGCCAACGCCTTGACGTGGTGGATCGAGAACTTCCGCGCCCAGGGCGGGAGCGTGGTCTCGACCGGGGCCGAGGCAGCCTATGTGAACCTCGGCGCGCAGAGTGCCTCGGGCTACGCCTCGGCCGTGGCCGATGCCCTGGCCACGCAGTGGGAGATCGGGAGCCAGGGCGGCAAGGACGCGCCGACCTTCAAGTGGCTGCTCGATGGCACCTACACCTCGCTCGGCACCGATTGGTCCGCGCCCAAGGCCGATTCGCCCCTCACCCGCGGCCTTCTGCGCAACAGCGTGATGGCCGATGTGGTGGCCGACCTGCAGGCCTACTGCGGCGAAACCGCCCTGAGCTACACCGAGCTCGGCTCGGACGCGGAGGGCGTGCGCCGCAGCTTCTCAAAGTATCTGCTCGAAGCCTTGGCGCACGGGCCGGTGATGGCCTCGCTCCCAGGGGACGCGAGTCTGACGATTTGGGGCGCGGCCTGCGAGCCGGTCGCGGCGGGTGAGGGCACCGAGTGGCAGGTGAAGACGGTCTATGTCACCGACCCCGCCAGCTCGTCCAGCCGCCTAGAGGCGTTGGCGCTGACCGCCGTCCGTTCGCCGCTCTACGGCATTTGCCCCGTCTTGGGTGGGGAGAAACTCGTCTTCCGCACCACGCCGGTCTACGCCTACGGCCACGCCAAAGGTGTTGCCAGCGCAGTCGATCCGCAGCCGCGCCCGCCGACGGGCGATAGCGGCACCTTCCACCCCGAGGTGCGCGAGGCGTTGACCGAGGCCGCGCGCGAGGCCGGGCTCACGGTCGACTTTGGGGTCCGTTTCCGGCGCGGCCAGGGGCCGGCGGAGGAGCCCTCGGTTGCGGAGGTCAACAGCCTGATGCGTTGCTTTAGGAGCCTCTCCGCCGAGGCGGACACGGCCGCAGGGGTGATGACGTTAGACTACGACTTCCGGGTCTCGACCCTCGCCTTTGTGACGGTGGCGGACGAGCCCTATGTGGTCGTCGGCGTGGTGGTGGAGAGCGGTGGGCACGAGGCCGCCTTTGGCGAGGCCGCGCAGTTTGCCCTGAACGCCCGGGGCGCAATGAACGCGCGCGCCACCACGCAAGCCGGCGCGGTCGAGGTCACCGATGCCACCGGCCAGACCGAAGGGCGCAGCGCCGCCGCCGGTCAACGCTACTTCCGCCTGCCGCTCGCCGAGACAGGCAGCAGCGGGTTCTTTTCTGTCTCGGTCTTTAGTGAGGAGGCGAGCGAATGAGCTATCGAAAGTGGACTTTGTGGCGGGCCCTTGTGGCCGCGCTCTTGGTGGTCGGAGCCCTGCGGGCCGATGATCGGATTACCTGGACGGACCTGCCGGCGGCGAAGGTGCTCACGCGCTTTCCGCCGGGGGTGGTCTATGACTCGGGCACATGGAAGGGATGGTACGACGTCACGAAGTTGGGGAATGTGCCTACCACGCAGTGGGGCACGGTCAACGACTGGGGCTACTGCTGGGCCTTTAGCGCGGTGAATATGGCGGCTTGGTGGCTCGATCGCTACCGCGCGGCTGGTGGCGAGGTGAATGCGACGCTCTCGCCCGTCGCGGCAGCCTATCTGAATGGGCCGAGCAAGTACGGCTATCAGACGGCCTTGGCGGACACGGTGCCCGACTATTGGGAGCCGAAGGGCGGCAACTCCTCCAATTGCCTCTCCTGGCTCTTCACCGGTGAGGCGATTGAATACACTGGCGATTCGCTGGCCAATCTGCGCGTCAAGCCTTCGGGCGGCTTCTTCCGGGAGCTGATTCCTGAGAGCGCAGTGCCGGACTTCTCGCGCTACTTCCGCCGCGACCTGGAGGTCTCCGACTTCACGGCCTGGGGCGCGGATGACGAGAGCGTGCTCTTCTACTTCTCCGAGATCCTCTTCCAAATGCTTGCGCGCGGGCCGGCCGCCGTTGAGATTCCCAACCACGCCTTCACCCTCTGGGGCGCAGAGTTCAAGGAGGCCACCTATAACGGGGCGACCCGCTGGAAGGTCACGAAGGTCTATGTGGCCGATAACGACCGTGGCGAGACCGAGGGGACGGCCCCGCAGCTTCTCGCGCTGGATGTGACGGTGGTGAAGCCTCCCTTGCTTTCATCCAAGACCCCCACCTTGTCCGGCTACAAGGCCTCCGCCTATGTCTATCGCCTGGTGCCACTCTATGGCTATGGTTGCGAAGCCGATACGCCGCTTGACCCCGAGCCGACCCCGAACCCCGAGCCTGAGCCGGAGCCGGAACCGACCCCCGACCCGGAGCCCGAGCCGATGCCCGATCCCGAGCCCGCCGCGCCGACCATTCCGCCGGCGGATGAGCCGATCACGGATGAGGACCTCTCTTCCCATTACACCTACGAGATTCACCGCAGTTACTGGGTGGCCCGGCAGCGTGCATTGGCGCAGGGGAAGTTGCTCTTTGTGCTGAGCGGTGCGGATTGGTGCAGCTGGTGCTCGCGCGTCAAGAACTACCTCAACGCCAAGCCCGGCTTTGGCGAGCGCTTTGTGGTCTACTATGTGAGCGAGGCCTCGGCAGCGCAGTCGCCTTACTTCCGGGGGAGCCTGCCCCAATACGGCACGCTCGACCCGCGCACGGCCAATCCCTTCGCTGGCACCCTCCAGCCTGATGGCTCGCGCAACTGGCGTGGCGTGTGGGCGGCGGCCGAGGAGGCGGGCTTCTTCTTTGCTCGCCAGGGCTACGACACAGCGGCCATCGATCAGGCGATCACGGCCGCGCTCGAGAAGTTCCCCAACGGTCTGCCGATTGCGGGCATCACCTTCTCGTTGGAGGGCCCCGAGACGCTGATTGAGGGGGTGGGGGCGGATTACCGCCTGGTGGCCACCTACACCGATGGCGTGCGCCTAACGCTCGACCATCGCGTGGGGTGGGATCTGCTTTCCGGCGCGGCGACGCTCGACCAAACGGGGCGCGTGGTGGCGGAGGCCGGGGCGCAAAGCGTCACCCTGCGCGCGGTGAGCTATCACGATTATCCTGGCACAACGGTCGAGCGCTCGGTGGCGGTCAAACCGCTAGATGTGGCGGAGCTGCGTATTCCCATTACCGAGCTCAACTTGGAGGATGCCCCCACGCCGCAGATCCCCTGTGAGGCGACCTTCCGAGATGGCACCACGGCGGCGGTCTTGCCGACCGGATGGCAGGTGGCGTTGGTTGAGGGCTCGGTGCGCCCGGGCGCGGGTTTTGGCTATGGCTACGAGGTCAAGCCCACCATCTCGGCCGAGGGCGTGCTCTCCTACGCGGATACCAGCATCGCCAACCATCGTATTCGCCTGACGGCCACGCTCGGGGAGCTGACGGCCTCGCAGGAGGTGACGGTCTACGGTCCCACGCAGATGATCCCCGCCAAGGTCACGCTCCTCTCTTCGCCGCGCGTTGCCCCAGGGTCGGTGGTGCGGCTCCAGTGCAGCGAAGTGCGCTACAACTATGGCGCAACCACCCACACCACCGCCGAACTCGGGCAGACCCGCTTCTGGGTCAGCCTCTCCTCGGGCATCAATAACACCTACAACAGCGATTGCACCGTGGCTGTGCCCATCACCTACAGGTCCTCCGCCACCTCCTCCGAGAGTGTCTCGCTCTATGGCGGCAAGGCGAATGGCGTTTACACCGGCTGGGAGATGGATAGCTCGCAGACCCAGCGCCTGACCCTGCTACCGGCGGGTGAGACAATCCCGGGCGACTATGCCGGGCTCAACACCGGCTGGCTGGAGGCCTACTTCCCCGGCACCACGCACGATGCCGCCCAGGCCGAGGCCGACCCCGACGGCGACGGCTATCTCAATTGGCAGGAGTTCCTCCTGGGCACCGAGCCGGACAAGGCCGACGATGCCTTCGCCTTCACCTCGCAGCACTTTGAGGCGATGGCCGCCTCCGCGCCCGTCAACCTCTATTATAAGGTTATGTTCACCGTGCGCTCCGGCCGCGAATATACCCTCCAAGCCAAGGTCAACTGGCACGACGAATGGCAGCCCGTTGGCCTCATCGACGCGGATAAGCGCACCTCGCCCACGCTCTACGATGCCGCCTTGGCCGACCGCGCCAACTTCTTCCGCGTCGTCGTTGGCTACTCCCGCGAGAGTGGCGGCCAGAGCGTCTGCGCGCAGACCTTCATTCCCGAGGGGCTGGCCATTGCCCCGAACGCGCTCTTGGAGCTTGATGGCACTGAGCCCCTGGCCCTCACCGCCCTGGCGATGGATGACTACGCCCCCGGCTCGCCCAAGATCCGCTTGCCCGAGGGTATTCCTGCCGGTACGGTCATTCTCTCCACGCCCAAGAGTTGCCAGCGCTGGATGGAATGCTTCGCCCCCGAAGCGCCCGATCGCTACGCCTTCTCGGTCCGCGAGGCCGGCACGCGCCTCGAACTGGTCGCCAACCCCGCCGCTAACCCCAGGCCGCGTCCGCCGGCGGGCGATAGCGGCACCTTCCACCCCGAGGTGCGCGACCACCTGAGCACCGTAGCGCGCGAGGCCGGTTTTGCGCAGGACTTCGCGGTGTGTCTGCGCTGGGGTGGGGGAGCGCCCCGTGAGCCGAAGGTCGAGGAGGTCAACGACCTACTCCGTTGCTTCGACAACCTTGCGATTGTCCCCGATGTCGAGAGCGGCACCCTCACCGTGCATGTTGACTTCGCCATCGACACCCTCCGCTTCGTCACGGTGGAGGGTGTGCCCTATCTTCTCTTCGGTGCGCGCGTGGAGAGCACGCCTCCGGCCGGGCGCACGGTCGCAATGCCGGTCGACTTCGCCCCCGAGGCACGCCTTTCGCTCCACGCACGAACGGCGATGGATTCCGCCCCGACCGAGCTCTCCGGTGCCGAGCCGGTCACCGACGAGACGGGTATCGCCCCTGGCGCGTGTACCACCCCCGGCCGCCGCTACTTCCGCGTGCCCCTCACCGACGCCGCCTCCACCGCCTTCTTCACCCTTCAAGTCTCCCGCCCCGAATAACCCCCCGCCCCGGGTTCGCTTTGGGACCCGAGGTGTGTGGCCTGGCGGAGCAGTCCACTGCAAAACCTTTGGCGGCCCTTCCCTTTTCGCGCCCCGCCCTCGGCGGATAATTAACAGCACCTCTTAATTCAATTAACAGCACCACTTAATTGAATTAAGAGCACCGCTTAATTCCAATAAGTGGTGCACTTAATAGTTTCGCTCGCCCGAGGCGATAATCTGCCCCCGGGCTTTTACATTTTTATCCGCCCCTACCTCGAGGTGAGGTAGGCCCTAGGTCGCCTCGAGGTAGGCCCTACCTCTTTTTGGGGTAGGCCCGCCTTGTTTCTAGGGGTGACGCTTGCGAGAGAGTGGGTTGCGGGGCGTTTCCTGCTTAACGGGCGAAGAAAGGCCAAAAAAGGGGCGCAAAAGGGGCGCAAGACCCTTGCGCTAAGGGGTGGGCTTTGGTAGAATACGCCTAAACGGAAGGAAAAGTGTTTATGGCAGATTGCACAGTGGTGAACGTGAACGAGCGGGTTTCGTTTGGCGCGGGCGGCTTGACGTTGATGGCCGGGCCGTGTGTGATTGAGAGTCACGAGGCGTGCTTGGAGTTGGCCGCGGCGTTGGTGGAGCTGACCGGGCGGCTGGGGATTCCGTATATCTTTAAGGCTTCTTTCGACAAGGCGAACCGGACGAGTCTCTCGGCCTATCGCGGGCCGGGGCTGGAGAAGGGGCTTGAGACGCTCGCGGAGGTGAAGCGGCGCTTCAATGTGCCGGTGGTCACCGATATTCACGAGCCGTGGCAGTGCGCGCCGGTGGCGGAGGTGTGCGATGTGCTGCAGATCCCCGCGTTTCTTTGCCGGCAGACGGACTTGGTGGTGGCCGCGGCGAAGACCGGGCGCGTGGTGAACATCAAG
>JBJFFT010000157.1:0-19147 GCA_051891975.1 Candidatus Spyradenecus sp.
CCCCTCGGCGCTGACCTACGCACAGGAGACGGTGCGCAAGCTGCTGGCGGCGAAGGTGCCGTTGATGGGCATCTGCCTGGGCCACCAGCTCCTGGGCCTGGCGTGCGGGGCGACCTGTTCGCGCCTGCCCTTCGGCCACCACGGCTGCAACCACCCCGTCAAGAACCTGCTCGATGGCACCGTGGCCATCACCAGCCAGAACCACAACTACGCCCTCTCCGAGCTGCCCGACTGCCTGGAGCTCACGCACATCAACCTCAACGACGGCACCGTCGAGGGCATCCGCCACCGCACGCTCCCGGCGTGCTCGGCCCAGTTTCATCCCGAAGCCGCCCCGGGTCCCACCGAGACTCGGGCCTGGTTCAGAACCTTCCTTTCCCTGATGGAGCAGAACGCACAATGAGCACCAAGCACATCTTCGTCACCGGCGGCGTGGTCAGCAGCCTGGGCAAGGGCATCACTGCCGCCGCCCTCGCCTTCCTCCTGCGCCAGCGCGGCTACCGCGTGGCTATGCAGAAGCTCGACCCCTACCTCAACGTCGACCCCGGCACGATGAGCCCCTACCAGCACGGCGAGGTCTTCGTCACCGACGATGGTGCCGAGACTGACCTCGACCTGGGCCACTACGAGCGCATTGCCGGGGTCACCTGCTCTAAGGCCTCGAACTACACCAGCGGCAAGATCTACGGCGCGGTCATCGCCCGCGAGCGTGCCGGCGGCTACCTCGGCGGCACCGTCCAGGTTATCCCGCATATCACCGACGAGATCAAGCGCGCGATGCGTGCCCTCCACGGCCCCGAGGTGGACATCGCCATCACCGAGATTGGCGGCACCGCCGGCGACATTGAGTCCCTCCCCTTCCTCGAGGCCGCCCGCCAGTTCCGCCTGGAGTGCCCCCCCGGCGACGCGCTCTTCATCCACCTGACCTACGTGCCCTACCTCAAGGCCGCCAAGGAGCTCAAGACCAAGCCCTCGCAGCAGTCGGTGGGCGTGTTGCGCAACATCGGCATCCAGCCCGACCTCCTCGTCTGCCGCGCCGAGATGCGCCTCGAGCCCGAGCACCTCAAGAAGCTGGCCATCTTCTGCAACGTCCCCGAGCAGTGCGTCATCGAGGAGCTCGACGTGCGCCACTCCATCTACGAAGTGCCCATCAAGCTCACCCAGCACCACTTCGATGAGGAGGTCCTGCGCGGTCTGCGCCTCGATCCCCGCCCCCTCGACCTGCGCGACTACCGCCACTGGCTGGCCACCATCCTCCGTCCAACGCGCGAGGTGACCATCGCCGTCGTCGGCAAGTACATCCGCCATCAGGATGCCTACAAGAGCATCTACGAATCGCTCTCCCACGCCGCGATGGCCCACAACGCCCGCCTCAAGGTCCTGCGCGTGGAGTCCGAGGAGCTTGAAAGCGGCTCGGTGGTCGAGCGCCTGGCCAAGGCCGATGGCGTGCTCGTCCCCGGCGGCTTCGGGCGCCGCGGTCTGCTAGGCAAGTTCAAGGCCGTGGAATACGCCCGCACGAGCGCCACGCCCTTCCTGGGCATCTGCCTGGGCATGCAGTGCGCGGTCATCGAGTTCGCGCGCGACGTCGTGGGCTGGGCCGATGCCGATAGCGCCGAGTTTGCCGACACCCGCCACCCAGTCATCGCCCTGATGGAGGAGCAGAAGCGCATCAAGGATATGGGCGGGACGATGCGCCTGGGTGCCTACGACTGCACCCTCGCCCCCGGCTCGCGCGCCGCCGCGCTCTATGGCACCGAGCACATCTCCGAGCGCCACCGCCACCGCTACGAGTTCAACCCCGAGTTCCGCGCCGAGCTCGAGGCCGCCGGGCTCTCCATCGCCGGCACCAACCCCCAGACCGGCCTGGTGGAGGTCGTCGAGCTGCCCAATCACCCCTTCTTCGTGGGCTGTCAGTTCCACCCCGAGTTCAAGAGCCGCCCGCGCGCGCCCCATCCGCTCTTCGCCGGCTTCCTGGCCGCCGCCCTGGCCCGCCGCGAAGCGCAGGCCTAAGGAGAGCCCTATGCCCAAGCGCACCGACATCCGCAAGATCCTCCTCATCGGCTCCGGGCCCATCGTCATCGGCCAGGGGTGCGAGTTCGACTATTCCGGCACGCAAGCCTGCAAGGCCCTGCGCGCCAACGGCTACGAGGTCGTGCTCGTCAACTCCAACCCGGCCACCATTATGACCGACCCGGCCACCGCCGAGCGCACCTATGTTGAGCCTATGACCGCCGAGAGCCTCGAGGCCATCATCGCCCGCGAGCGCCCCCAGGCCCTCCTGCCCACCCTCGGCGGCCAGACCGCCCTCAACCTCTCGATGGAGCTCTACCGCCGCGGCATCCTCGGCAAGTACGGCGTGGAGATGATTGGCGCCAACGCCGCGAGCATCGACCGCGCGGAGGACCGCCAGAAGTTCAAGGAGGCGATGCTCGCTATCGGCCTGGACGTTCCCCGCTCCGGCTCGGCCCACACGATGGACGAGGCTCGCGCGGTTGCCGGCGCCATCGGCACCTGGCCGCTCATCATCCGCCCGGGCTTCACCCTCGGCGGCACCGGCGGGGGCATCGCCCACAACGCCGAGGAGTTCGAGCGCATCGCCCGCAGCGGCCTCGATGCCTCCCCCACCTCCGAAGTCCTCATCGAGGAGTCGCTCCTGGGCTGGAAGGAGTTCGAGATGGAGGTCGTCTGCGACCGCAAGGGCAACGCCGTCATCGTCTGCTCCATCGAGAACCTCGACCCCATGGGCGTGCACACCGGCGACTCCATCACCGTCGCCCCCATCCAGACCCTCACCGACGCCGAATACCAGGCCATGCGCACCGACTCCTTCGCCGTGATGCGCGCCATCGGCATCGCCACCGGCGGCTCCAACGTCCAGTGGGCCGTCAACCCCAAGACCGGCCGGCGCATCATCATCGAGATGAACCCTCGCGTCTCGCGCTCCTCGGCCCTCGCCTCCAAGGCCACCGGCTTCCCCATCGCCAAGATCGCCGCCCTCCTCGCCGTCGGCTTCACCCTCGACGAACTCAAGAACGACATCACCGGCACCACCCCCGCCTCCTTCGAGCCCGCCCTCGACTACATCGTCGTCAAGGCCCCCCGCTTCACCTTCGAGAAGTTCCACGGCACCCCCGACACCCTCGGCACCCAGATGAAGTCCGTGGGCGAGGCGATGGCCATCGGCCGCACCTTCAAGGAGGCCCTCCAGAAGGCTCTGCGCTCCCTCGAGACCGGCCGCTTCGGCTTTGGCGCCGATGGCAAGGACGCCCCCTCCGAGGCCCTCACCGACTCTGAGCTCGAGGCCGCCGTCGCCCGCCCCACCGCCGAGCGCATCTTCCACCTCCACGAAGCCCTCCGCCGCGGCTGGTCCGTCGACCACCTCTACGCCCTCACGGCCATCGACCCCTACTTCCTGCGCCACCTCCAGGAGCTCGCGCTCTTTGAGGACGAGATTGCCGCCCTCGGCTCGGTCTCCGCCCTCTCCACGCACCCCGACCTCCTGCGCCAGGCCAAGGCCTTTGGCTTCTCCGATCGCCAGATCGCCACCCTCCTCGACAGCACCGAGGCCGCCGTCACCTCCGCCCGCCGCGCCCTCGCCATCACCCCCACCTACGGCCTGGTGGACACCTGCGCCGGCGAATTCGCCGCCCAGACCCCCTACTTCTACGGCACTTACGGCCTTGAAGAGCCGACAGCCGACAGCCGACAGCCGACAGCCGCCGGCGCGTTAGGCAAAGGGCCGCTCGTTGGCGTCGAGACCGCGTTGAGCCAAGTGGGGACCTCGGGCGGTTCTCTGCCGGAGGGTGCACGTCAAGCGCCAGCGCTGTCGGCTGTCGGCTGTCCGCTGTCGGCTAAGCGGGCGAAGCCCGCGGTGCTCATCATCGGCGGCGGGCCCAACCGCATCGGCCAAGGCATTGAGTTCGACTACTGCTGCTGCCAGGCCGCCTACGCCCTGCGCGAAGCCGGCTACCGCGTCGTGATGGCCAACTCCAACCCCGAGACCGTCTCCACCGACTACGACACCTCCGACGCACTCTACTTCGAGCCCCTCACCCTCGAGGACCTCGTTCAGGTCTACGAGCGCGAGCACTGCATCGGCGCCATCGTCCAGTTCGGCGGCCAGACCCCCCTCAACCTCGCCCAGGGCCTCAAAGCCGCCGGCGTCCACATCCTCGGCACCAGTCCCGACGACATCGACCTCGCCGAAGACCGCGACGCCTTCAAGCGCCTGGCCGAGCGCATCGGCATCCGCCAGCCCGAGAGCGGCATTGCCCACTCCGTCGAGGATGCCATTGCCATCGCCTCGCGCATTGGCTACCCGGTCCTCGTGCGCCCCTCCTTCGTCCTCGGCGGCCGCGGGATGGTCATCGTCCACCGCGAAGAGGACCTCGCCGACCTCGCCCGCCAAGCCGTCGCCATCGCCGAGGGCAAGCCCATCCTCATCGACCGCTTCCTCGAGAACGCCATCGAGTTGGATGTCGACTCGGTCTCCGACGGCCAGGGCAACACCCTCGTTGGTGCCATCCTCGAGCACGTCGAGCCCGCCGGCGTCCACTCCGGCGATGCGGCCTGCGTCACCCCGCCCATCTCCCTCTCCGCGGCCGTCCTCGAGCGCATTCGCGGCTACGCCCGCGCCTTCGCCGACGGCCTGCACGTCTGCGGCCTGATGAACCTGCAAATCGCCGTCAAGGGCGAAGAGATCTATATGATCGAGGTCAACCCCCGCGGCTCGCGCACCGTCCCCTTCGTCAGCAAGGCTATCGGCGTCTCCTTGGCCGCCGTGGCCTCCCGCGTAATGCTCGGCCAGAGCCTCGCCGAGGCCGGCTTCGCACGCGAAGTGGAGCTCCCCTACTACGCGGCCAAGGAAGCCGTCTTCCCCTTCGCGCGCTTCCCCGGTGCCACCATCGCCCTCAGCCCCGAGATGAAGTCCACCGGCGAAGTGATGGGCCTAGCGGACACCTATGGCCTGGCGTACCTCAAGAGCCAGTCCGCCGCCGGCACTCACCTCCCGCCCCCCGGATCGACCGTCTTCCTCTCCCTCTGCGATGCCGATAAGCCCGAAGGCATTGAGGCCGCCAAGCGCCTCGCCGAGCTCGGCTACACCCTCACCGCCACCTGCGGCACCGCCACCGCCCTCTGGAACGCCGGCCTGCGCCCCAACGCCGTCTTCCGCGTCAGCGAAGGCCACCCCAATCCGCTCGACCTCATCCGCGCCAAGCAGGTCCACTGGATCGTCAACACCGCCGGCCCGGGAGCCGACCACGTGGGCGACGGCCTCAAGATCCGCGCCGAAGCCATCCTCCACGGCCTGCCTATCACCACCGTCCTCGAAGGCTTCACCGCCGCCGTCGAAGGCCTCGGCGAGCGCCTCCAAACCTCCGCCCTCCCCGTCGCCACCCTCCAAGAGCGCCACGCGCAGTTGAAGGCCTAACCCTTTCCACGCAAACCAAACCTAAGGGGCCTGCGGCGAGTGTCGCAGGCCCCTTTCTTGCGCGCCCCACGCCAAGGCTACTCCACGAAGCGGCGCTGGACGCGCGAGCCGATGGAGCAGATGATGTCGTAGGCGTGGGTGCCCTTGAGGTTGGCCCAGTCTTGGACGGGGATTTCGAGCTCGCCATCGCGGCCGAGGAGGGTGACGGTGTCGCCGACGGTGGCCTCGGGCAGGTCGGTGAGGTCGACGGTCAGGTAGTCCATCGAGAGGCGGCCGAGGATGGGGGCGGCAACGCCGCGGATGAGGACCGAGCCGCGGTTGGAGAGGGCGAGGGGGAGGCCATCGGCGTAGCCGGCGCAGACGGTACCCACGCGCATCTCGCGGCGGGTGCGGAAGGTGTGGCCGTAGCCGATGGGGGTGCCGGGGGGCAGGGTGCGGACCTGCGCGAGGCGGGTGGTCATCGTGAGCACGGGTTTGAGGGGGACGCGCAGGGAGCCGGCCGCGTCGAAGGCGCCGTGGAGGTTGATGCCGCAGCGGACGAGGTTGAAGGGCGCCGAGCAGGCCTCGGGGGCGTTATTGATGGCGTCGGAGTTCGCGGCGTGGCGCCAGGCGAAGCGGATGCCGATGGCCTCGGCTTGGGCAAGGACCCAGCGGTAGCGCCGGAGCTGCTCGCGGGTGAAGGCCGAGGCGCTTTCGTAGGCGAGCGGGAAGTGGGTGAAGAGGCCCTCGAGCGCGAGGTTGGGGAGGTCGGCAGCCTGGCGGATGACCTCGGGGGCTTGCTCCCAAAGGATGCCGGCGCGGCCCATCCCGGTGTCGAGCTTCACGTGGAGCTTCGCGGTCACGCCCAGGCGCTTGGCCGCCGCGGAGATGGCCCGCGCGGAGGCGAGGTCGACCAAGGGGAGGGTGACGCCGCGCGCGACCATCGGCTCAATCTCGTCGGGCAAAACCCCGCTGAGGATCTGGATGGGCACGCCCAAGTCGAGCAGCTCGAGCGCCTCGAAGGGCTCGGCCACGGCGATGCGCTCGGCGCCGGCGGCGACCAGCGAGCGCGCAATGGGCCCCACGCCCAGGCCGTAGGCATTGGCCTTGAGCACGGGCATCACCGCGCAGGGCGAGACCAGCGCGCGGACGGCACAAAAGTTCTCCGCCAGCGTGCCTAACGAGACGGAGAGAATAACGCGATGTTGCATTGTATTAGCTGTTAGCGGATAGCGGATAGCTGTTAGCACGCGTTCCGCGACGGAGACATCTGAGGTCCTTGGCCGGGTGTTTCACCTCTGGCGCACACTGCCGAGTGTCGACTTTTACCCCACGCGGGGGACTGCGGCGATGAGGCGCTGGGTGTAGGCCTCTTGGGGGTTGAGGAGGACCTGGGTGGCCGGGCCGCGCTCGACGATCTGGCCCTTGAACATCACGATGATGTTGTCGGCAATGTGCTCGACCACGCCAATGTCGTGGGTGATGAAGAGGTAAGCGAGGGAGTACTTGGCCTTGAGCTCCATCAGCAGGTTGAGGACCTGGGCGCGGATGGAGAGGTCGAGGGCGGAGACCGCTTCGTCGCAGATAATCATCTTGGGCTTGAGGGCCAGGGCGCGGGCGATGCAGATGCGCTGGCGCTGGCCGCCGGAGAAGGCGTGCGGATAGCGGTGCATCGCGTCGGGCTGGAGCCCCACGTCGCGCAAGAGCTCAGCGGCAACGTCCTCAGCCTCGGCGGGCTTGATGAGGCCGTGGACGAGCATTCCCTCGGTGAGGATGTCGAGGATCGAGTGGCGGGGGTTGAGGGTGGCGTGGGGGTCCTGGAAGACCACCTGCATGTCGCGCCGATACTGCTGCAACGCGGCACCCTTGAGCGCAAAGACGTCCTGCCCCTCGAAGAAGACCTGCCCACTGTGGGCCTTCTCCAGGCGCAGGATGGTGCGCGAGAGGGTGCTCTTGCCGCAGCCCGATTCGCCCACCACGCCCAGCGTCTCGCCGGCGGCCATCGAGAAGCTCACGCCGTTGACGGCCTTCACGTGGTCGACCGTCCGGGCGAAGATGCCCTTCTTGACGGGGAACCAGGTGTTGAGGTCGCGCACCTCCAGCAGGGGCTTCTCGGGCCCCTTGAAGGTGGGCTTGACTGGCGGCTTGAGGGTGATCTTCTGTTCAGCGCTCGCCGGCTCAGCGGTCGGTGCGGAAGGAGTTTCCGGAGTGGGCATGGCGGGGACCTTTCTGGGCTGTCGGCGCGCGGCCGCGGCTTACGAGCGGTAGTTGGGGGCTTCCTTGGTGATGGTGACGTCGTGCGGGTGCGCCTCGCGCACGCCGTTGGCAGTGACGCGGTAGAACTTCCCGCGCTCCTGCAGCTCGGCGATGGTGCGGCAGCCGCAGTAGCCCAGCGAGCTCTTCAAGCCGCCGCAGAACTGCGTCATAATGCGGTGGACCGGGCCGGAATAGGGGACCATCCCCTCGATGCCCTGGGGCACGAGGTCCTCCTCCGCCTCGCCATCCTGGAAGTAGCGAGCGCGCGAGCCCTTGCCGTTCTTGAGCGCGGCGAGCGAGCCCATGCCGCGATAGACCACATACTGGCGCCCGCCGTTGAGGATCTTCTCGCCGGGAGATTCCTCGGTGCCGGCGAGGACCGAGCCGAGCATCACGCTGTCGGCGCCGGCGACCAGGGCCTTGGGCACGTCGCCCGAGAGCTTGATGCCGCCATCGCCAATCACCGGGATGGAGCCTTCGAGGGCCTTACGCGCGTTGTAGATAGCCGTCAGCTGCGGGATGCCCACGCCGCAGACCACGCGCGTGGTGCAGATCGAACCCGGGCCGATGCCCACCTTGACCGCGTGGGCGCCCGCGTCGCGCAGGGCAATCGCGGCCTCGGAGGTGGCGATGTTGCCGGCGATGATGTCAATCTCGGGATAGTGCTTGGCAATCCAGGAGACCATATCCATAATCCCCTTGGTGTGGCCGTGGGCGGAATCGACCACCACCACGTCCACCTCCTCCTGGGCCAGCTGCTCCATACGAGCGTAGTCGCCCGAGCCGCCGGAGACGGAGGCGGCCACGCGCAGGCGGTGCTTGCCGTCGCGGTTGTAGAGGGGGTTCTGGTTCTCGATGAGCTGCTGAACGTCGGTGAAGGAGTAGAGGCCGGCGAGGGTGCCGTCGGGGTTGACCAGCGGGAGCTTGCCGATCTTGTGCTCGCGCATAATCCGGTAGGCCTCCTCGAGGGTGGTGCCCGGGGCGGCGGTGACGGCCGTCTTGGTCATCACATCGGAGAGCTTGGCGGTCGAGAGGTCGCAGTAGCGCAGGTCCTTGCCCGAGACCATCCCCACCAGGCGGTCCTGTTCGTCGAGGATGGGGAAGCCGCCGAACTTCAGGCCGCGGCGGCGCTTCTCGGAGAGGAGGAAGCCCACCTCGTCGGTGGCGTGGAAGCAGACCGGCCGAGCGATGAGGCCATTGAGGTAGTGCTTGACGCGCGCAACCTGCGCCGCCTGCTCGGCCTCGGTCAGGTTCTTGTGGATGCAGCCAATGCCGCCGGCCAGGGCCATCGCAATGGCCATCGGCGCCTCGGTCACCGTGTCCATCGCCGCCGACATAAAGGGAATATTCATCTCCTGTCGGCTCGTCAGGCGCGTCTTGAGCGACGTGTCGTCCGGCAGAAAGTCCGCATACTGCGTCACCAACGTCACATCGTCATACGTCAGCCCCTCAAAGGGAAATTGGTCCATAAACCGCTTCAGATACTCATTCATCATACGTGAGGCTCCTTCTCGTTCGCTTTCCCGCAATTATATAGCACATTGCCCCCGTAAACGCAAGCGCGCTCGCGCGCGAGCGCGACGCGCGTGATTATTAGCGGTTAGCGGCCGGCTGTTAACGCAGGGCAGTAAGCATTTTGCAGCGGCCTGCTCCGTCCGGCCATCCCTCTCCGCCCGGCCACCTATCGACAGCCCCTGTCGATAACTCTGTTCATAACCCTGTCGATAACTCCCCTAGCGCCTACCCCAAATCGACCTAGGCCCTACCTCGAGTCGACCTAGGGCCTACCTCACCTCGAGGTAGGCCCTACCTTTTTTAGGGTATCGGGCGGCCTTTTTAGGGCGTGGGGGCTGGGGGTGTGCCCAAAAGTGGCCTATGAGGCGCCGACGCTCACCCGTACAAGGCGTGCCCAAGAGGCCCACGAAAAAAGTGCTTGCACTGCCCAAACACCTGTGCTATACTTCGCGCCATTCCTTTCCTGGGGGTATAGCTCAGTTGGTAGAGCGTTTGAATGGCATTCAAAAGGTCAGGAGTTCGACTCTCCTTACCTCCACCATAAGAAAGGCCGAAAGCAAAAGGCGTCCGCGGAGCGGGCGCCTTTGTTGTTTTGGGAGCGGGGAGGTTTGCGGTTGGACGGGTGAGATTGGTATACTTTGGCGCGTTCGTTGCGCAAGAGAGGAGTGCTATGCCGAAACTTTACTTCACGCGGGCGTTGGTTAAGCGGATTGAGCGGCAGAGCGGCGTGCGCCTGCCGGTGGGGCAGTTTGCGTTGGGGAGCGGGGCGGAAATTCGCTTGGAGGGGCCGTGCGTGCTCTCGAAGGGGTGCGAGTTTACGCATAGTCTGAGTGTGGGGGCCTTTACGTCCATTACCAACGAAATGGTGCAGCGCCGGGATATCGCGTTGCGAGGCGTGGCGATTGGGCGCTACTGTTCGATCGCCCCGGGGGTGTATACTGCGCCTACGGAGCACCGGGTGGAGACGCTTTCGACCTCGTTTGCCTTGGGGGGAGGGCTGCATGCTTTTGGCGGGCGGCCCGATCCGCAGTTGCAGGGGATCGCCCGGCCGGTCACGATTGGCCACGATGTGTGGATTGGCGCGCGGGTGGGGATTTTGAGCGGGGTGACGATTGGGACCGGGGCGATTGTGGCCGCTGGGGCGGTCGTCACGCGCGATGTGCCGCCCTATGCCATTGTTGGAGGTGTGCCGGCGAAGGTGATTCGGATGCGCTTTCCAGAGAAGACGGTGGAGCGACTCTTGGCTTCGCAGTGGTGGCAGTGGAGTCCGGCGGCGTTGGCGACGTTGGGGGTGCCGTTGCGTGCGCCCGAGCCGGTCTTGGAGCGTCTGGAGGATGGCGCGCTGGCGGAGGTGGCGCCGCACCGCGGGGTGGTGGTGACCGAGGAGACGCTGAAACAGGCACGCTCGCCCTGGCGCGGGATCTTCCCGACAAAGGCGAGCGGCTTGCTGCGTAGCGAGGGGTGTTAGGCAAAGAGGCGGTAGATGCCCAGGCCTCGGAGAGGAAGTCGTTCTCTCGGCTGCTCGCTACGCTCGTCTATCGTAAGCAAATAGTGTATAATACGCGCGTTTTGGCAACATAAGGAGCTGGACTATGAAGTATGACAAGCGCGGTGCGCTGATGGAAGTCGATGTTCCCGGGATGGCGAAGATCCAGGGCAAGGTGCGCGACATTTACGACTTGGGCGACAAGATCCTCATCGTGGTCACCGACCGCCTGAGCGCCTTCGATGTGATTATGGACGACGGCGTTCCCGGCAAGGGCAAGGTGCTCAACAGCATCTCCACCTTCTGGTTCCGCAAGTTCGCCGGGCTCTGCCCCAACCACCTCATCTCGGCCGACGTGAAGGACTACCCTGCGCCCTTCAACGCGATGCCCGAGCTGCAGGATCGCTCGATGCTCGTGCGCAAGCTCAAGGTGGTGCCTTATGAGTGCATCGTGCGCGGCTATCTCACCGGCAGCGGCTGGGCCGAGTACAAGAAGCAGGGCACCGTCAACGGTCAGCCCCTGCGCGCAGGCTACCAGAACGCCTCCAAGCTCGACGAAGTGCTCTTCACCCCCACCACCAAAGCCGCGATTGGCGACCACGATATGGCCATCTCCGTCGACGAAATGGCCAAGGACATCGGCCCCGAACTGGCGACCAAGCTGCGCGACCTCTCCATCCAGATCTACTCCGAGGCCGCCAAGCACGCCGAGAGCCGCGGCATTATCCTCGCCGACACGAAGTTTGAGTTCGGCCTCGACGAGCAGGGCAACGTGGTCCTCGCCGACGAGGTCCTCACGCCCGACTCCTCGCGCTTCTGGGCCAAGGACACCTACGCCGTCGGCGCCAACCCGCCGAGTATGGATAAGCAGTTCGTCCGCGACTGGCTCGACGCCATCCACTTCAACCACCAGCCCCCGGCCCCGGCCCTGCCCGATGAGGTCATCGCCAAGACCCAGGCCATCTACGCCGAGTGCTACCGCCGCCTCACCGACGGCGAAGCCTGCGCGCCGTGCCTGAGCTGCTAGCAGTTAGCGGCTAGCGGTTTAGCGAACCGATGGCCACCGGCTGGCCAATTTCTACTCCCCCCGTGAAGCGCTTTAACGCTTCGGGGGGCTTTTTGCAGTTGGCACGCGGGGCGGAGGTGGCGGTGCGGCTACGCGGGGTGGCGCGGCCGGCGGGGGTGGTGGAACTGCTGCGCGCGGCAGGGCGGCTGCGTTTGCGGCTGGAGACGGAGGGCGCGCCGGCCTTTTGGTTGGGCGAAGGGGCGAGCGAGCTGCCGGAACTGCCGGCGGGGTCTTCCCCCGAGCGCTACGCACTGACTATCGCGCCGGGCGGCGTGGCGGCGGTGGCGGCCTCGGAGGTCGGGCTCTTGCGGGCGGCGACCACCTTGGCCCAGGCGCTGACCTCGGGCGAAGTGCCGTGCGGGCGGGTGGAAGATTGGCCGGAGCGCGAGGTGCGCGGGGTGATGCTCGACGTGTCGCGCAACCGTATTTACTCGCTCTCCACGCTCTTTCGGGTGGTCGACGCGCTCGTGCAGCTGAGGGCCAACCGCCTGGAGCTCTACTTCGAGAACGTCTTTGCCTGGCGCGCGCAGCCCGGGGTCTGGGCCAACGTTTCGCCCTACACCCCCGACGCCCTGCGCGCCCTGGGGGCCTACTGCGCCGAGCGCGGCGTAGAGCTCGTGCCCAACCAAAACACCCTCGGCCACTTCGAGCGCTGGTTCAAGGCCGAGCCCGAGCTGCTGCGTCTGGCCGAGTGCCCCGAAGGCGGCGTGCGCACGCCCTGGGGCTCGGTGCAGGAGACCCCCACCGGCCTGCGCGCCGCCCATCCCGACACCCTCGCCTTCCTCGACGGCCTGCTCGGCGAGCTCCTCCCCTGCTTCCCGGGCACCCCCTGGGCCAACCTCGGCGGCGATGAGGTCTTCGACCTGGGCCAGGGCCGCTCCAAGGCCATCGCCCCGCCCGCCGAGCTCTACTTCCGCCACTTCGAGCACCTCAGCGCCACCGCCGCGCGCCACGGCAAGGCCCCCGAACTCTGGGCCGACATGTTCCTGCGCCACCCGGAGATGCTCCCGATGGCGCGCAGTCGCCTCCCCGCCGCCCGCTGGGTCCTCTGGGGCTACGAGGCCTCCGACCCCCTCTCCGCCCAGGCCGAAGCCCTCGCCGCGCACGGCCTCGACTTCCTCATCGCCCCGGGCACCTCCTCTTGGCGCAGCTTCTGCGGCCGCACCGGCAATATGCTCGCCAACGTCCGCGCCGCCGCCGCCCTCCCCTCGCGCGGCCTCCTCCTCACCGACTGGGGCGATGCCGGCCACTGGCAGCCGCTGGCCGTCTCCCTCCCCGCCACCGTCCTCGCGATGAGCCTGGCGTGGGACCCGACGCGCGAGCCCGACCTCCCGGCCGCGGTCGACGCCCTCTCCGGCGTTCGCGGCCTGGGCAGCTTCCTCCTGCGCCTGGGAGACACCTACCGCACTGCCCGCGCCGAGGCCGGCAACGCCACCAAGCTCTTCCAAGCCTTCACCCGGCCGCGCGGCGAAGTCGCCTTCGACCCCGCGGCCCTCCGCGCCGCCCGCGCCGAACTCGCCGCCCTGGCCGAGGAGGCCCCCGCCCTCGGCTCCACCCTCCTGGCCCGCGAGGCGCACTTCGCCCTGGCCCTCCAAACCCTGGCCGTGGCGCGCGCCTCGGGCGAAGCCCTCACCCGCCGCGACTACGCCCGGGCCGCCGCGCAGTTGGAAACCCTCTGGCTCGAGCGCGGACCCCGCGCCCAACTCGATGCCTCGCTCGCCGAGTTCTGGCGCGCAGCCCAGGCCTAAACAAAAAGCGCGCGCAGCCGGAGCCACGCGCGCTTTGTTTGCTTTCGGCAATCTTACGAGCCGTAGACCTCGTCCACCGAGTCGGAGATAATCTCCAGGGCCTCCTCGAGGTCCTTCTCGGTGATGTTGAGCGAGGGGAGGAAGCGGACCACGTGCTCGCCGGCCGTGCAGCAGAGGACGCCGCCCATCCGGCAGGAGTCGACGATCTCCTTGGCCGAGCCCTCCACCACCATCCCCACGAGCAGACCGCGGCCGCGCACTTCGAGGATCTGCGGATAGCTCTCCATCAGCGCCTCGAGGCCCTCCTGGAGGAGCGCGCCCACCTTCTTGGCGTGGTCAAGCAGGCCCTCCTTCTCGATGACATCGAGCACCGCGAGGGCGGCGGCGCAGGCGACGGGGTTGCCGCCAAAGGTCGAGCCGAGCGCGCCGGGGTGCAGGAGGTCGGAGAGGTCGGGGCGGGCGAGAACCGCGCCCAGGGGGAGGCCGCCGCCGAGGGCCTTGGCCAGGGTGAACATATCGGGCTTGACGCCGAGCTGCTCCCAGGCGAAGAAGGTGCCGGTGCGGCCCATGCCGGTCTGCACCTCGTCCATCAGCAGGAGCAGGTCGTGCTCCTTGCAGAGCTCGGCGACGCCGGCGATGAACTCGGGCGTGGCGGGGATGACGCCGCCCTCGGCCTGGATGGGCTCGAGCATAATCGCGACGGTCTTATCGGAGAGGGCGGCCTTGAGGGAATCGAGGTCGTTGTAATCGGCGTAGGCAAAGCCGATCGGCATCGGGTCGAAGCCCTTCTGGATCTTCTCCTGGGCCGTGGCCGCGCACATGGCCAGCGTGCGGCCGTGGAAGCTCTTATTGAAGGTGATGACCTCGTAGCGGCCGCCGCGGGTCGAGCCCCAGAGGCGGGCGATCTTGACCATATTCTCGTTGGCCTCGGCGCCGGAGTTGGCGAAGAAGGCGCGGTAGCCGCCCGAGAGCTTGGAGAGGCGCTGGGCCAGCAGCACCATATTGGTGTTGAAGTAGAGGTTCGAGCTGTGGACCAGGTTGCGCGCCTGGGTCTCGATGGCCTTGACCACCTCGGGGTGGCAGTGGCCGCACGCGAGGGTGGCAATGCCGGCGGTGAGGTCGATATACTGCATATTGTCGATGTCCACCACCTTGCTGCCGGTGCCGGACACCAGCGCCACGGCCGGGGCATACGTGGGCATCAAGTACTGCTTGTAGAGGTCTGCAATGTCGTCGGTCTTCTTACTCATCGGCTTTAATCTCCGTTCCTACGCCTTGTTTCGTGAAAATCTCCAACAGGAGCGAATGGGGCATCCGCCCATCGACCAAGTGGACGCGCTGCACCCCGGCTTCAATCGCCTCCACGCAGCTCTCCATCTTGGGAATCATACCGCCGGCGATGACGCCTTCGGCCTTCAGCTTGGCCACGTCGCTCACGTGCAACGTGGAAATCAGCGAACTCGGGTCGGCCACATCGCGCAGCAGCCCGGGCACATCAGAAATAAAGACCAGCTTGCGCACGCGCAGCGCCTTGGCAATCGCCACGGCCGCGATGTCGGCATTCACGTTGTAGAGCGCGCCATCCTCCTCGCCAATGCCCAGCGGCGTAATCACCGGGATGACCCCGGCATCGGCCATCTGCAAGATGGAATCGTTCTTCACCGCCACGGGCGTGCCCACGAAGCCCCAGTCTAGCGTGGCCCCGGTCTCGGGGTCGGTGCCCGTCTCCTTGCGCACGGTCAAAATCCAGTCGCCGTGCAAGGGGCGCGCGAGCACGTGGAAGTTGCGGTTGAGCAGGTTGAGGATATTGGCGTTCACCTCGTGCTTGATCACCTGCTCGACCACCTCGATGGTCTGCTCGTCGGTGACCCGCAGCCCGCGCACGAAGTTCGGCGGAATCCCCGCCTTCTCCATCGCCCGGCTAATCGCCTTGCCCCCGCCGTGGACCAGCACCACCTTGATGCCCACCGTGCGCATAAAGGCCACGTCGCTCATCAGGCGCAGCAGGTTCTCCGGCGACTCCATCACGCTGCCGCCGAGCTTGACCACCACCAGGCTCCCGCGGAAGTCCTGAATGTACGGGACCGCCTCGATGAGCACGTTGGCTTTTTCGATAAACTGCTTCATCAGGTTGTATACTCCGCATTGATCTTCACATACTCAAAGGTGAAGTCGCACGTCCAAATCGTCTCGGCGCCCTCTCCGAGCCCCAGCTGCACCTCCACCTCGAAGGCGCGCTCGCCCATCAGCTCCTGCATCTGCGCCAAGGTCGCCTCGTCCGCCACGCGGCCGCGGTCATACGCGCACACCCCGCCATAGAGGATCCGCACCTTGCGCTCGTCCACCTCGGCCCCCGAGTAGCCCGTCGCGCAAATCACGCGCCCCCAGTTCGGGTCCCGCCCGAACCACGACGTCTTCACCAACGGCGAACGGGCAATCGCGCGCGCCACCAAGTGCGCATCCTCCCGCGTCCGCGCCCCGGTCACCTTCACCGTCACGAACTTGCTCACCCCCTCGCCATCCATCACAATCTGCTTAGCCAGCGCCTGGCAAACCTCCCGCAACGCGGCCAAGAAGGCCCCCGCCTGCGGATGGCTCCCGTCAATCGGCCGATTGCCCGCCAACCCATTGGCCAGGCAGACGAGCGTATCATTCGTCGATTCATCCCCATCCACCACCACGCGGTTGAAGGAAGCATCCGCCGCCTCCTTGAGCGCGCCCTGCAACCAAGCGCGGTCAACCGCCGCATCGGTGGCCACAAAGGCGAGCATCGTGGCCATCTTCGGCTCGATCATCCCCGCCCCCTTGCACATGCCACCCAGCGTGACCTGCTTGCCATCAATCTCGCAAACCGCGCTCGCGCGCTTGGGCTGCGTATCGGTGGTCATAATCGCCCGGCTCGCCGCCTCATCGGCCTCGGCCCCGCGCGCCAACACGCCCGCCGCCTGCTTCACCCCCGCCACCACGCGCTCAACCGGCAGCAGCGCCCCAATCACCCCCGTGCTCGAAACCAACACCTCTTCCGGCGCGATCCCCAGCACCTCGGCCGTCGCCGCAGCCACCGCGCGCGCATCGGCCAGCCCCTGCTCGCCCGTGCACGCATTCGCGCAGCCGGTATTCACCGCCACCGCACGCACCGTGCCCCCCAGCGCCAGACGCTCGCGATCCACCACCACCGGCGCCGCCGCCACCAAATTCGTCGTAAAGACGCCCGCCCACACGCACGGAGCCTCCGAAACCACCAACGCCACATCCCGGCGATTGGCATACTTCACCCCAGCCTCCACGCCTGCCGCGCAAAAGCCCTTCGCAGAAGTAATCCCGCCTGATGCCATAGCCTAATTCCTCCAATGAGCAGTGAAAGCGCAAAGTATGCCACAACCCCCTTAAAAATGCAACGCGGCTACGGCTACGCCGCGTGAACGGTGAACAGAGAACGGTGAACGGTGTGGGGGCTCGCTCGCCCCCACGCCCCTCGGGAGCACGGGGTGCTCCACCCCGGCGGAGGCGCCCGTTGGGCACCTCCGCTATAGGCACGCATTGGCTCGGCACCCCGCGCCCTACCATAGAAACCCGCGCGTAGGCACGCGCGCACGCGCACGCACCTACGCGCGCGATAGGGCCTAGCTCACCTCGAGGTAGGGCCTAGGTCGCCTCGAGGTAGGCCCTAGGTCACTTCGAGGTAGGGCCTAGGTCACTTCGAGGTAGGGCCGGGTGCGAAAGTGGCCAGGCCAAGCGGAAGTAGATAAAAGAGAATACGCCGCCCTGGAGGATGGGCGGTGGAAAGAGGGGGTCACGGTCGGAGCAGACTTTTGGACTCTCTTGGCCGCGCCTTACTCGTCGCCAAGGGCTCGCTTCCAAGCCTTTGCGTGCGTTTCGGGGAAGTTGATGCTTCTCCCCTTGGGGTAGACCTCTTCCCATCCCCTCGGCACATCCCCCAGGAAGGTGACCTGCATGAGGCGCGGGCACTCCGCAAAGGCATTCTCCCCAATCGCCGAGACACTCGCCGGAATGACCACGGAGGTGAGCGACGAACAGTCATAGAAGGCCAACTTCTCAATCTCGGACACCCCCTCGGGAATCGCCACAGAGGTCAGCGCCGAGCACGACCGGAAGGCCGCGGTCCCGAGCGTCTTCAGCGCCTCAGGCAGCTTCACCGAGGTCAGCGCCGAGCACCCGTGGAAGGCTCCGGGCGCAATGGAGGTGAGCCCCTCGGGGAGCGCCACCGAGCGCAGCGCCGAACAGCCATCAAAGGTGCCAAGCTGAATGGCGGTAAGGCCCGCCGGCAGCTTCACTCCCCGTAGCGAAGAGCACCCCCTGAAGGCTAACTGCCCGATGGCGGTGACCCCTCGAGGTACCTCAATCGAGGTCAGCGACGAACAGCCGTAGAAGGCTTGAGCCCCGAGGGTCGTGACGCTCTTGGGTAGCTCCACCGTACGCAACGCCGGGCACTCGTAGAAGGTCCAGTCCTCAATGGCGGGGATACCCTCTGGGATCTCTACCGAGGTGAGCGAGGTGCACTGCGCAAAGGCTTCCCCACCCAGGGCGGTCAGCCCCTTGGGGAGCTTCGCCGTGCGCAACGCCGAGCACCGAGCGAAGGCTTGATCCCCAATGGTGGCAAGGCCCTTTGAGAACTTCACGGTGGCCAAGTCGGTGCAGCCTAGAAAGGCCTCGCTCCCAAGGGTGGTGAGCCCCTTGGGCAGCGCCACCGAGGTCAAGGCGGTGCACCCCAGGAAGACAGAATCCTCAATGGCCGTCAACCCCGTAGGGAGCTCGATTGATTGCAGCCCTTCGCAGCACGCAAACGCCCCTTCCTTGAGGGTGGTGACACCCTTGGGAAGCGCCACCGCGCCTAGCGCCGAGCAGCCGCCAAAGGCGTTCTCCTCAACGGTGACGAGGCCCTCGGGGAGCTTCACCGTGCGCAACGAGGTGCACCCAAAGAAGGTTCTGCGCGCAAGCGTGGCGAGGCCCTCGGGGAGCGCCATCGCGCTCAGCGCTTCGCAGCCCTCAAAGGCAGAACTCCCCACCTCGCTGACACTCGCTGGGAGCGCCACCGCGTTTAGCGATTTACACCCATAGAAGGTCCACGGCCCGATGAAGCGAAGCCCCTCGGGGAGCGCCACAGAGGTCAGCGACGAGCAGCCATAGAAGGTCCGAAGCCCAACCGCGAGCACCCCCTGGGGAATCACCGCCGAAGTGAGCGATTGGCACCGCTCGAAGGCACGCTCCTGGATGGTCTTAACGCTGGCGGGCATCACCACCGAAACCAGCGAGGAACACCGCAGAAAGGCCCCAGCCCCCAGCGTGGTGACGCCCTCGGGGAGGATGACCGAGGTGAGATGCAAGCAATCGCAGAAGGCGTAATCACTCACTGCGCCCACCGGCGTGCCATTGATTTTCGGCGGGATGGTGAGGGGGCCGGCGTAGGTGGTTGGGATGGCCGGGGCCGACCGCGAGCCGCCGCCGAGGGAGACGGTGCCGTTGGCGAGGGTGTAGGTCCAGGTGAGGTGGGTGCCGGGGTCGGTCCATGTGAGTGCGAACAGGGCCGTTGAGAGGGTGCAACAGAGGGTGAGTAGTAGGCGTTTCATCGCGATGGTCCATCTTCTGGGAAGAATACGGGGAACCCCACTTGAGGTTCACCCTTAGGATACGCCGATCTTTCTGGC
>JBJFFT010000158.1:0-19066 GCA_051891975.1 Candidatus Spyradenecus sp.
GGCACCTCGGTGATGAAGGCCACTTCCGGGAAGTCCTTCTTCACCTCGCGCAGGACGCGGATGCCCTCTTCCTTGAGCCCCTGGAAGTCGTAGGTGGAGGTGCGCGGCTTGTAGACCATCGCGCGGATGACCTTGATGCCCAGCTTGACCAGGTCGGCCACCACCGCGTGGAACTGGTCGTAGCTCTCCACCGCGCACGGACCGGCCATCACCGGGATGTTCCCGCCGCCAACCTTTGTTCCCTTGATGTCAACAATCGTGTCCTCCGGCTTGAAGTCGCGAGAGACCAACTTGTACTTCTTGCTCACGTGGATAATCTCCTGAACCGTGTCGAGCGCTTCGAGTTGCGCCACCGTCTGCGGATTGATTTCGTTCCCAATACAGGCAATCACCGTCTGGTCGGTGCCCGTCGTCACGCGCGGTTGATATCGCAGCGAGGTAATCCAGTCGCAGATCGTCTGCACATCCGCTTGCGTCGCGGTCGGCTTCATAATGATAATCATCGTTGTCTCACTTTCCTTAAAACGAAGCCGCACACCCTTCAAGGGAGCGCGGCCGATCAAACATTGTTCCTTCTACAAAACCTTAGAGAACAACCCGAGCGGCGCGCGGACTGCTAAAGTAAAAGTAAAAGTAGAAAGGCTTGTGTGTCATCGGCGTGTAGAATACTCCAATCCCAGTCGCAGTGTCAACATTTTTTTTGCGCACGCTTGCACTCGAAACAAAAAAGGGAAAATAGGCTCCACTGGAGGGACCCCCAGGGGCCGACCCCAGCCCCTACCCTTTAACACCTCTACGCGCGTACGCGCGCGCGATAGGCCCTACCTCGACCCGACCTAGGCCCTACCTCGAAGTGACCTAGGCCCTACCTCGCCTCGAGGTAGGGCCTGGGGCGAAGCGCGCACGGGGAGGGAGAAGGAGGGGGCCGGGGGTGTGGCTGAGGGTGCCGGGCGAGCGCGGCTGGGGGTGAGGCCGGGTTTTCTTGGGGTGCAGGGGGCTTGGGGGGCCTCCCCCAACGGCCTGGGCGGCGAGGCGCGGCAGCGCATCGCCGCGCGGAGTGCTAGGCGTGCAAGTGGCTCGCAGCGCTCGCGATGACAGAAAGCCGGCGTGCCCGGAGGGCGCGCCGGCCGGGGTGGAGCGCACCGCGCTCCCGAGGTGCAGGGCGAGTAGCCCTGCCGGGGGGTGCGGGGGCGAGTAGCCCCCGGGTGCCCGCGCGGCTACTCCAGTTCGAGGAGGAGCGTTTCCCAGGGTTCGAGCGTAACGCTACCGGCATCGAGGCCGAGGGCATCGAGGGTGCGACCGGAGGAGGCGTAGATGACGCGCACGGGCTTGGGGGCGGGGGCCCCGGCGGGGAGCTCGAGGAGCTTAGGGAGGTCGAGAGCGAAGGACTGGGCCTCGCCGGCAGGGTTACGCAGAAGGAGGGTGCTCTTGGCAGGGGACCAAGCGGCGTAGCCATAGACCTCGCCGGCGGAAGGCGAGCCGCCGACCCAGTGGACATCGCGCAAAGTAGCCTCGTTGGCGCGGAGCCAAGCGATGGCGGAGGCGAGAATATCCCACCACGCTTCGCTCATCATCTCGGGGTTGAGGTAATACTCCTGGAGGTCGGTGCCGCAACCGACACCCATCCAGACCTCATCAGCGAAGGCACGGACATCCTCGGGCTTGTCGCTGACAGGCATCCCATAGATGTTGGTGACGATAATCCCGTGCATCATCATCGAGTTGAGGGGGAAGAGGGGGCAGGGGGCGGCGAAGCGCTTGTGGATGACATCGTCGCGGTAAGAAATCCAGCGCTGACGGAGGTGGCCCTCGCCGGGGAGAGCGCCCCAGTCCGATCCGCCGCGCCAGATGCTATCGGCGTGCAGGACCCAGAAGGGGGAGGGCCAGGTGCCGACGGTGCAGTTGATAAAGAGGTCGGGCTTGGCGGCACGGAGCTCGGCGATGAGGGAGAAGAGCCCCTGCAGGTCGGGGGCAGTCTTGGCATCGGTGCCGGTGGCCCAGGGGCCGCCGCCAATGCCGTCGAACTTGAAGAGGTTCATCCCGTAGTCGCGAATCATCTGCAGACAGCGGTCGCGGAAGGCGGCGTAGTACTTGGGCTGGGCCAGACTCATCCCCTTCTCGTTGGTGGGCAGACCGATAGCCTTGGCGTAGGCGCGGCGCATAGCAGCGGCGCGGTTATAGCCGCCCCAGGGCGAGAGCCAGGCACCGATGCCGCCACCGCGCTCGCGGGCCGCCGCAACCAGAGGCTCAAAACCCTTCGGGAAGCCCTTGTGGTATTGCCAGAGGCTGTTCCAATCATCCCAACCATCGTCCCAGAGGTAGGAATCGAGGGTGACGCCGCGCTTGCGCAGGGGGTCGCAGACATCGCGAATGGCGGCGAGGCACTTCGCTTCGGTCATTCGCTTGAGGGGATCCTCGTTCTCATAGGTCCAGATGCCCAGGTGGAACCAGGAGTTGTAGTGGGGGAAGACGCGGTAGGGGTGGGCGCGCTCCTGCTCGAGGTAGGCCTGGAAGCTGCGGCGGAGCTGACCGGGGGCGTAGGGGCCCTCAACGGTCGAGAAACTCCAGCGCTGACCGGGCTCCAGGGCGAAGCCGCGCTCGAGCCAGCCATCGACGGCGGTGGGGCGGTCGGTCTCCACCACGATGCGCCCGGCGCTCTGGTAGCCATCCACGTGGCGATAGCGCGCCAGGAGCGTGGCCTCGGTGACACCCTCGGGGACGGTGAGGGTGTAGACATTCGCCTCACGCGAGAGGCCGGTGTAGCCGGGGTGGACATCCTCGGCAAGGACCTGGCCATTGGCCGCGCAGAGGGCGACCGAGGCAATATCCAGCCGCTTGGCGCCGGAAGTCCACTCGAAGCGGACGGCGAGGCGCTCGCCGGGGGTGAGGCCGGTGAGGGGCAAGCGTTGTTCGAGGGCGCGGTAATCCGCCTCGCTCCACGTGCTCTCGGTGAGGGGGCGCTTGCGGAGCTTGGCCATCGGGTGCTCAATGCCGAACCAGCGATCGGGGGTGAAGCCGACGGCACCATCGGTGTTACCGCTCACATCCGCGCCCTGGACATCCTCAAAGAAGCGAATACGGGAGATGGGGGTGACGCGGTCGGCGGTCAGGGTGTAGACCCAGCGGCGATAGGTGCCAAAGTCCGCCACCTTCGTCTCTAGGTACAACCCGTCCCCGAGCGCTTCACGCTCGCGCACCTGCCAGGTGACCTCCGAGCGATCGACCAGCCGCGCAGCGGTGGGGTTACCGGGGACGCGCTCGGTGCGCCAGGCCTTGTCGCCGGCGGACGGGAGCGGACGGAAGGGGGCCGCCGGAAGGACCACCTCGCGAGCGGTCATCGCTTGCGAAGCAAGCTCATAGGTGACCACCTTGCCGGGCTTGAGGGTGCCAGGCTTGGCCCAAAGGAGGACCGGGCCGGGCTGGTCCTGGCGGGTACAGGCGATGAGGCCGCGGGTGGAGGCGCCCTCCTGTGTGTCGTAGCGGACAAAGCAGAGGGCGTGCTTGATGGCCTTGGGGGCAGTGAGGAAGTAATCGGCGGCCTCGCGCTTGTAGCCGGCCTTGCCATCGTGCTCATCGCGCGCAACCACATGGTCGGCATCGTCAATCAGGTCAACCCACAGCGGGCGGACCGAGACGCGGCCGGAGAGGTAGTGGAAGGCCACCTGCCAGCGCTCGCCCTGCGCCACGGGCCCCAGGGCAAAGGCCTGGGCCATATTGGTAATGTTCTGCGGCGTCCAAAGGCCAGCCACATCGGCCAGCCGCTCGGCACGCGCGCCAGGCCCGGTCAGGGTCTGACGCCCAGCAGCGCTCTCTACGGTTGCAGGAGGCTCCACCATGCCCTCGGGGAGGGCGGCCAAGTCAAGGGTCTGCACCTTGAGCGCTTCGCGGGCGGTAAGGGTGAGGCGGAGCTTGCCGGCCTGGCGCGTCATCTTGGCCTCCACCGGAGCTCCGGGGTCACCCGGGAGCAGACCGTCGAGGCGGGGCTCAGGCTCGCCCGTGAGGGGCTGACTGGTCAGCGCGAAGGTCACCGGCTTACCGGGGGCGAGGGTAAAGCCCTCGGGGAAGCCGAGGAAGCCGTAGCCCGGGAGCAACTGCTCGAAGGTGATGAGGCCATAGGAATCGGGCACCTCACGGTTGCCGTAGGAGAGGAGGATCTGCGCGTCGGGCACATCGCACGGGGCGGTGAGAGTGTAGATGTTGGCCTCGTGGGCGCAGCCAGCCTTGCCGGCATGCTCATCGGCCACCACGGTGCGGCCCTGACCATCGAGTAGGCGAACCGAGCGGATACGCAGGTGGTCGCGCCCCTTGCGGTAGGTGAAGGTAACACGGTAGGTGGCGCCGGCAGGCGCGTCGCCAATGCCCACCACCCGCGAGCCGATGGCGCAGTCCTGGCGGTTCCAATCAGTCGATCCCATCGGGAGGGCGGCTTCGCCCAGCCACGCCTCGGCCTGCGGATGGTTGATGGCGTAAACTCGGCCCTGCGAGCGGACCATCAGGCGGCCGGGCACGCCGGTGAGCGAGGCCTCGGGCAGCGCGGAAAGGAGGGTCAGGGGGCCGGTCTTGACGGACTTGGGGCCGGTGGCCTCGAGGGTGAAGCGGGCGCCCAAGCCGTCGGAGGCCTGATAGCGCGTCACCTTCACGCCGGCGACCTCTTCGGGGATGCCGGCCTTGTGCGCGGCCCAGGGGGAGAGACGCCTCCCGCCGAGGACGAGCGCATCGGCCCACTGCGTGGAGGCCTCGGCCACGGCCGCGAGGAGCGCCTCGCGGTAGGGCGCGCTCTGCGCAGGGTCGGGCGCGGCTTCGGGCTTGAGCTTGGCGTTGAGGGCGGTGTGCTGGACGGTCTGACCGCCAGTCTGCAGCCAAATGTCTGCGCCGGAAGCGCCGCAGTCGATGGTGGTGAGGGTGTTCGCGTCGCCCGAGAAACTGCCGCCGCCAGCCGCTTGCCAGCCCTGCTCGCCGTAGCTCCAGAGCATCCCAAAGGCGGCCTTGCGGATGTGGTTGCGGCTTTCGCCATTGCGCAGGAAGTCCTCCACAAAGCTGTAGCAGCCGGTGAGGAGGCTCTTGGCCGAGTTCACACGCGAAGAGAAGGTGGCAATGCGGAACCACGCGCCCTTCTCCTCATCCCAGATCCAGCCGGTGTAGGCCGTCTCGCCCGCGTCGCCGGGAGCGGTGGAGACGGCGTAGCGGATGCGCTGGCCCACGCGCCAGGGCCACTGCGCCATCGCGCGCCCGCCGGTGCCTTCGCCGCCAAAGCGCGCCACCTCCACGCCCGGACCGGCGTAGTCGTGGCGGACGCGCTGGACGGCCTTGGCGTTCTTCTCGGCATCGCCCTTGTCCCACACCGAGAAGATGAGGTAGGGCGAGCCGTCGGGGAGGAGCTGGATGCCACCGTAGCCGCCGTTGAAGGCCATCATACAGAAGTAGGAGCCCGGATAGGCGGCCTCGACGGTCGCTTCGTTGTAGAGGATGGTCGCCGCGCGCGGCCAATCCTGGTAGGTGAGGTGGACGCTGCGGGCCTGGCGCTTGGCCTGCTCAGCGCCGGACTGCGCCAGCGCCAGCGAGGAGCACAGGAGGGCGGAAGTTAGAAGTAGCCGCCGCAAAGGGGAGTGTTTCATCGTGCAGTCCTTCACTTGTTGGTGAACGAGAAGACGGCCCAGAGGCCCTTGTGGTCGCTCGGCCAGGGGCCGACGGGGTCGAGAAAGACATCCTGCCCATCCTCGCGGATGAGCTTGCCGTAGCCGACCGAGTCGCGCGGGCCGTAAACGCTGATCTCCTTGAGGGCAATCTCCTTGCCCTTGTAGTGGATGAAGTCGATGCGCTCGCGCTCATCGGCGGTCTTGTCCCAGGCGATGCGCTTGGGGTCAATGCCCGGCATCGCGGAGGGATAGGTAATGCCCGGGTGGGTGACCGGGTTGGGGAAGGCCTTGCGGTAGGCATCGGTGTAACCATCGCCGGCCAAAGCCATCGAGACGGTCCAGGGGATAACAAAGCCGTTGTGGCTGCGCAGGTTCTTGGTCTCCTCGGTCCAATCGAGGTGGGAGGTCTCGTTGAAGTCGCCGCAGAAGAGGATGTTGGCGCCGTTGGCGAACTCGGTGCGCGCGTCGTTGAGGAAGGCGTAGGCCATATTGTCGCGGTCGGAGGTGACGTTGCTCTTAAGAATGTCGGTGATGGCCGCAGCGCGCTCGGCCTCGGTCAACTGCTTGCCGGCGTAAGGATAGGCTTTGTAGTAGGCGCAGTAGCTGGCATCGAGGTGCCCGGCGTAGAGGACCACCGCGTGGCCATCGATAACCGTCTTGGCCTTGCACACATTCCCGCGCGGGCCCGGCCAAATGACTGCATCCTCAAAGGGGGTGCGGCTGAGCACGCCAGCGCCCTCGCTCCAATGGGTGTAGTAGGTCTCGCCCCGGGCCTTGAGGTCGGCTGCCACCTGCGCAAGCCAATCCTTCTTGCCGTAGTTGCGCACCTCCACAAGCACCGCCAGATCCGGCTTCAGGCGCACCAGTTCGCTCAGAATCATCTCATAGCCGCCCTTCTGCTGCGTGCCCTGCTGGTAGACATTCCAGGAGAGCAGCGAGAAGGTCCCCGGCGCGGCGAGCGCGGCGGCGCACCAGCCAATCAGCAGCGCCACGCTGCCGAACTTGCAAAGCGTCATGCCAGGGACTCCTTACAGGAAGACTTCGGTGGTCACCTTGCCCTGCCAGCAGGGCGGCAGCTTCGTCACGCCAAAGAGGCGGCAGAGGGTGGGCGCGGTGTTGATGGTGTCAGTGACGCCTTCGATGGTGTGGCCGCGCTTGATGCCCGGGCCGACAATCCCCCAGGGGACAATCATCTCGGCCTTGGAGACGCCGCCGTGGCCGTTGCCCACGCCACCGTGGTCGGTCATAAAGAGGAAGTGGGTACCCTCGAAGAGCCCCTCGGCCTTCATCTGCTCAAGGAGCTGACCGATGGCGATGTCGGCCTCCTCGATGGAGGCGATGTACTGCGGGCTCATCCACTTGTGGCGGTGGCCGGCGTGGTCGGTGTGGACGCTGTAGAGGAAGATGAGGGTGGGGTCGTTGCGGTTGGCCTTCATAAAGTCCAGGGCCTTGGCGTAGCTCTCGGCGTAGGCGTCGTTCTCCTCGTAGAAGGCCTCGTCGAAGTGCTTCTGGTTGTAGGGGTTGATGAGCGGCTTCCAGTTCCAGTAGAAGGCGGTCTTGATGCCCGGCACCTGCTCCTTGAGCACCTGGAAGACCAAGGGATAATAGCCCTCGTCATCGACCATCGTCGGCGGGATGCGGTTCTTCTTGGGGCTCCAGCTGTTCTCGACCACGCCGTGCTGCTCGGGGCCGGCGCCGACGAGGTGGCTCGTCCAGTTCGGCAGGGTGATTGAGGGCATCACGTCGCGCGTGGTCCACGAGAAGCTCCCCTCGGCGAAGAGGGCGTCGAGGTTCGGAGTCTTGGCCTGTTGGAGCCCATCGGTGCGGATGCCGTCGAGCGAGAGCATCACCACGCGCGGGGGCATCTTGCCAGTTGCCGCCCGGAGCGCCGGCGCGGCCGCCAACGCCGCCGCCATCGCGCTCCCCTTCAGAAAGCCTCTGCGAGAAAAGTTCATTGTCGTGTTCCTTTCATTGTGACTGGAGCGGACAGCGGACAGCCGACAGCCGTCAGCGCTGGCGCTCGATGTGCTTGGCCCGTCTGAGCCGTGAGAAATACACTGTGTTGACCTACCATCTATCCGTCGCGTAAGCGTACTGTCCACTGTCGACTCTTCACTGCAACACATACCGCGTGCCGCTGGGGATAACTGTAAAGCCTTCGACCGTAAGGTTGGCCGCCGTGGAGGCATCGGCCGTGCCCTCGCCCAAATCAATCACGACATCCCCGGCTTGCGCGCCCGAGGGCATCACCACCGTCACCGCCCCCTCCACCGTCAAGCCGCCCAGGACCGTCAAACCGCCAGACTGCACGTCAAGCTCCACGCCCGAGCCAAGGGTGAGGCTTCCGAGAATCGTCACGCCGGTCCCATTGGTCACCTTCAGCGACCCCTGGCGGCTGCCATCCTTCACGCTCAGGCTGCCGCCAAAGCGCCCGGTGCGCCCGCCGGCGAGCTGCAGCGCCACGCCAGTCACCTCCATCTGCCCGGCGAACTCGGCCGTCTCGCCCGTCCACACGGCATAACGCTGCGCGCCGCCGCTGCTATGGGCCGGGATTTGCACGGTGCCCTCGCCGCGCAGATTACCCGCCATCGTCACCTTCGTGCCCCATTTGGCGGGGAAGGCGAGGGTGCAATCCTTCGCCACGGTGAGGTCCTGCCAGGTGTAGTGCCCCGACCCGCCGGTCTCATTGAGCGAGAGCGTGCCGCCAGTCACCTCCACCGACTTCCCGGCCACATCGGAGGCGTTGTAGGTGCTCACCGTGAAGCTCCCCTCGCCGCTCTTGCGGAAGGTGCCGTTGCGCAGCAGCCACGTGGCCGCCTGCGTGGTATTGCTCAGCGAGCCTGCACCATAGACGCCCACGGTCGCGCCGTCGGGAAGGCTCTCAACCGAGGCCGAGCTGCCGTTCTCGAGCAGGAAGGCCGCCCGGTCGGCGATGGAGAGCGCACCGTAGTTGCCGCTCCGGGCCACCACCTCACCGGAGGCCACATAGGTCTGCGCTGTGGAGACCTCGTCGCCCCCCACCGAGAGCACCCCCGAGCCGGCGTTCAGCGTCAGGAAGTCCAACGCCACCGAGCGATCCACCGTCAGCGTCCCGTGGCCCAATACCGTCACGGTGCCCGACACCGGCAAGCCGCCCTGCAGGTAGGCCCACGCGCCCGTCGACCACTGCGTCTCGCCATTCACCGAGAGCGTCGGCACCTGCTCGAGCGCGTAGCCCAGCCAGCCGTTCTGCCCGGTCACCAACGTCGTTGTGGCCCCCTCCCAGCCGCTCTCCGTGCAGACCAGCTTCAGGTAGTTCTGCGCCGGCACCAGGGGCGTGCAGCGGAAGGTGACCGCCCGTTCGCCCGACGCCGGCGTAAAGCGCAGCGTGCCATCCATCCGGCTCGAGAGCGTCGGGCGCAGCGTCCCCACGTCCACCGTGCCCAGACTGCCGCGCAGCGTCACCGCGCCGCCGCCCAGGAGCGCACTCGGCGCGAGGGTCAGCACCTTGTTCGGCCAGGGGCAGAGCGCGCACTCGCCCGTCATCGTCACCGCCCCGCCCGAGAGCGTGGCATCCTGCAACGCCAAGAAGCTGCAGCGCGTCCACGTCTGCGCCGGCGTGCAACTCCAATTCCCGCCATTGAGCACCACGCAGCCGCCCTCAAGCGCCACCTCAATGCCACTACGCATCGGCACGCTCACCGACTTGGCCCGCAGGGTTCCCTCCACCCGGAGCTCATTGCTGCTGTCGGTCTTCCCGCTATTGAAGATGAGCGCCTCGCTCACGGCCAGGCACCCGCCGGAGGCCACCACCAGCCGCTGGGAGGTCCAGACATTCACCACCTCGTAATTCCCCGTCACCTCCAGCGTGCCCCCCTCGGCCACCGTCACCCAACTGGTCCGATAGTTTCCGGTTGCCGACTTCACCCCCCCGCTCACCGTCATCTTCCCGGAGACCGTCAGGGCCAGATTGTTGCAGCAGAGTTCCCCGGCATAAGACAGCTGTGCGCCGCGCGCCACCGTCAGATGCAGGTTATCCTCCCCAGACTGATAAGCCACCGAGAGCCCCGAGAGCTGCCACGCGCCACTGGCCAGCTCCAGTTCATTGTCATTGGCCCCCGTCCCCTGAGTCGTCAGCGCGCCCAGGTCGCCCCCCACCCCGCCCACGCGCACGCCGGTTCCGGCGGTCAACACCGTCTGAGCCGTAGCGAAGGCCACGCCCTCATTCACCTGCAGCGTCGCCGTCCCCGCGCAGGCCACCTGCAGCGACGCAACCGACAGCGGCACATCGAAAGCAATGGTCGCCCCGTCAGCTGCGTAGAGCTCCACCTCATCGCCGCTCTGCACCGCAGCACCCAGGGTCGACCACGCCCCCGAACTAACCGGTGAAGCCGCAGAGCCCACCTGGACCAATCCACCCCACGCGGCACTCCCCACCAGTGCCGCGCCGAACACAACCCCCATCCCAAATCGAATGCTCTGCAACTTCATCGTGAACTCCTTTGCTTCTTACTTAGAGCGGACAGCCGACAGCGGACAGCCAACAGCGCTGGCGCTCGAAGAGATACCCCCGTCTGAGCCGTGGAGATACGCTATTGTGACCATCGGTTTCTCCGTCGCGTGAGCGGCTGTCCACTGTCTGCTGTCTGCTATTTCGTCGCCTTCACTCGCACGCGAACCCCGTGCGTACCCAGGCCCTCAAAAACGAGGCCCTTGAGCGTGACCGCGTTCGTACCGGCCCCAACCGTGGCCGAGGAGAGCGGCGTGGCATTTTCCGGGATCTCGCCATCCTCCCCCACCTCGTAGGCAGCCACCGTGATGCCCTCGGCAAAGGCCGCACCGGTCGGCCCCTCCACCTTGGCCACCACCTGCCAGTTCCCGTTCCAAGGCGTCTCCGAGTCGTCGGCGGCAATATCCGCCACGCCAAACTCGTAGCGAATCGTCAGCGTCTGCGCCTCGGCATCCGCCTCGACCACGCCATCGAAGCACCCGAGCACGTTGTTGACCTCCGTCACCGTCGGCACTGCCGCAGCCGCACCCTTGGTCTGCAAGAGCACCTGCGAGACCTCGGCAAGCTGCACCGCCTCAGCCGCCGCCGTTAGGGCAACAGCCGCCTTAGGGGAATACGCTTGCCCATCGCCCGCACCGGGTTCAGAGGGGTTCACCCCCGGCAAGGTCATCACCTTACGCAACACGTACGCCGCCCTCTCAGCCACCACAACATAGCCCGAGGGAACAGAGGCGAACTTCTCCGCTGTCTCGTCAGAGGCCAGCGCCCCCTCGCCCGTCAGCGTCACAAGCGCGAACCCATCTGCCGGCGTTGCCGGCAGCGTCACCGGCACCGTACCCTCTGCCGTGAACGACCCACCCACCGAGAGCCCACCACCCGCCGAAAGGTCGAGCCCAACCCCACTGCCAAGCGTCACATCGCCGCTAACCGTCACACCCTCAGCACGCTTAATAGACAGAGTCGTTCCGCTATTCAGCGAGATCTTCCCGCCGAATATCTCACTCGACATTTCGAGTTTCCCAGAGGTACACTGCAATGTGCCAGTAAACGCTGAGGCATCCCCCTGCAGCTTGAACTGATTGGTGCCTCTAGTACCACTCGATTTAATCGTCCCCTCTCCACGCAAAGTCTCACTCACAGCAATATACGTTCCCCAGTTGAAGGACGCTTCAAAGGTTGTCGTAGCCCCCACGTATACAGACTTGAACGTATGGTTATCCGACCCTCCGTGTCCATAGAACTTAAGCGTGCCGCCGACTACCTCGATGGATTGGTTTGCCGCGTCTGCCACATTATAGGTCCGCAACTCAACTGACCCCGCGCCCTCCTTGCGGAAGGTGCCTTTACGCAGTAACAACTTCGAAGAGTTGGTCGCAGTCCCCGATCCGCTTTTATCAAGCGTCAACGAACCCTCAGTGGTCAAGCCGACCGTGCCGCCCTCTGCGATGGAGGTGAACATCCCGTCCTGCGCGAAGAGCAAGGTCGCCGCGTCAGCGATGGTGACCGCGCCATAAGTGCCGCCCTGCACAATCACCTTCCCACTCGAGACCATGGTCGCCTCCGTAGCGAGAGACCCGCCCTCCGCGAGCACAATGGTCAGTGTCTTGCCTTCGGCCACCTCAAAGGTCAAATCAGTAAGCGACACCGCTGCGTCAATCGTGAGTGTGACATTTGCAGTGACGATGACCTTGGCTCCGCCCGAGGTCGGGGCCTCCGTAAGCGAACTGCCACCAGAAGTCCACCCAGCCGTCGACCACACCCCATCTGCCGCTAGCGAAAGTTCGGGCGATGCCGCCAACACATAGTTCGCCCCCTTCGCTGAAACGAAGAGGCCCGGCGTAGAAACCGAAATCTTCTCAGCTGTCTCTACATCCGCTTGCGCACCCTCACCCGTCAGCGCAATCAAGACATCCCCAGCCTTGGCACTCTCACTCAGCGTAAAGACATTGTCCCCACCTAGCGTCAGCGTACCCCCAATCGAGAGCCCGCCACCCGCTGAAAGGTCGAGCCCCACCCCACTGCCAAGCGTCACATCCTTGGCAATGGTAACCCCCTCGGCCCGCGCCACCACTAACTTACCCACGCGACTGTTACTTCCTGCAGCAAGGGACAATGTGCCACCAAAGGTTCCGCCGAAGGTTTCGCCGAAGGTCAAGGTGGTTCCCGTCAATGTCATCGCGCCAGTATACGCGTCTGCCACGCCATCCAACTGCAAATTACGCGAGGAGTCCTGAGAACTTGCCTGTGATAGCGTCACGGCCCCCTCTCCACGCAACGCGTTGGCCACGGTAATTTTCATCGCCCAGTAAGTCTGCGCCAAGAAGGTACAACCCTCATCAACCGTGAGCGTCTTGAAAGTGTGATCATCAATCCCTCGAGTGCCACCACGAACATAGTACTCCAAGGTGCCACCCGCAACTTCAATGTTCTGGTCCGTAGCAGAGGAGAGCTTATAAAACCCAACATGGAAGGACCCCTCGCCCTTCTTGCGGAAGGTTCCCGTGCGCAGAACGAAGCGACTGGCCATCGTCTCGACACCAGCACCGGCAGACGTTGTACTGCTTGTAGCGCCCCATGTTCCCGCGCCAACCACACCCACCGTGCCGCCGGCAGCAACACTCGTTGCCGAGACGCCACTATCCGCCGCTAGGAAGGCAGCCCCGTCGTTCACAGTCAATGCCTTATAGGTCCCCTTCGGGGCAATCACCTTACCGCTAGTCACCTTCGTGGCCGTCGTGACGGCGAGCGAGCCGCCCGTGCCGAGCGCGATGGTCAGCGTCTTCCCATCGGTGACCTCAAAGGTCAGGGACGAGAGGGAGACGGCGGCATCAATCGTCAGCGTGGCATCCGTCGTCGCCGAAATCACCGCCTCGCCGGAGGTCGGGGCGCTATCGGAAGACCAACTCCCCGTGCTCCACGTGGCACTCGCCTCCGAAATCGTCAAGGTCGGAACCGTCTCCGCCTCGGCGGTGAGCAACACCGGCGCAAAGGTCAGCGTGGCGTTATCTTCGGTGACCTGCACGGGTGCGGGCTCCACCGCCGCCGGCTCGGGGGCGGTGGAGGTCTGCTTGGGCAAAGACGACTCCGTCGTGCCGAGGCCGGAAAGGGTGAGAGCCCCGGACACGGCGGAGAAATCAAGCTGGGTGGTGGCCGCGATGGAGCCCGAGCCCTCGACCTTCAGCGTGAAGTCACCCGAGCAGATGGGCTTGAAGGAGGTCGGGGAAAAGGCGGCATCCACCACGAAGGTGTCGCCCGCCGCGAAGGTGTAGGTGAGATCACCCGCCGCTTGCAAGGCCGCAGTCTCGGAGAGTTTGACCTCGGCCGCGTGCGCCAATCCGGCCATCACCAGCGCCACGCCCATCACTGAGCGCACTGAAAACACACTATACCAATTCATAACGAACTCCTTTTACACCCTGAGGCCGACGGCGGCCCACCCGCCAAAACCGACTCCTCAAGATAATTACTGGCTAATTATACGACCCCCCCCCATCGAGTCAAGCGCCTAGAGGAACTTTCTGCGCTCCTGGTCCACTTTTTCTACCCCCGGCCCCACCTGGGAAAGGGGGCGGGGGGATAGCCCCGCGCGCGATACCCTAAAAAAGGTAGGGCCTACCTCGCCTCGACCTAGGCCCTACCTCGAGGTGACCTAGGGCCTACCTCGAAATGAGGTAGGCCCTAGGGGGAGAAGCGACCGGGGGAAAAGCGCGGCGCAGAGCGCCGCGTGCAAAACCTGGTGCGCGCAGTGTGCCAAAAAGCCGGCGTGCCCGAAGGGCGCGCCGGCCGGGGTGGAGCGCCCCGCGCTCCCGAGGGGTGTGGGGGCGAGTAGCCCCCACTCCGGCGAGGTGTGGGCTAGGGTGCAAAAGGTTTACCCGCGCGGTGACAGGGCGGCCACCACCGCATCGCCCATTTCGTGGCAGCGGATGTAGAGCGTGGCGTTGTCGAGCTTGGCCGGGCTGGTCTCCCAGAGCGTGAGGCAGAGCATCCGCCCCTTGGCGCAGAGGGCCTCTTTGTTTCGCGTGGGGTGCCAACGTTCGCCAAAACCCTCGGGGTAGAGGAGAATTAGGCTTCCGCCGGCCTTGAAGATGGCATTGCCGCAGGCCTTTTCACAGGGGCTCATAAAGGTGCCAACGCCCGCGCCGCCTGGGCCGATGCGCTCGGCCAATGTGAGGGCTTCACGCCACTCGGGGCCGCCCTCGGCCCAACGGCGCGAGCAGCGGAAGGGGGTTATCACCGGCAGTTTGAGCAGCGCGAGGTTGCCATAAGCCTGCCACATGCGCCCGGCGAAGGAGACCTGCCGAACGGTGGTGAAGAAGGGGCGGTTGAGGTGCCGCGTCAAGGCGCGCGCCGGGTTCTCGCGAATGTAGCGCATAAAGGCGGCCAGCTGGCCCTCCTGCTTGACAATCCAATCGTGCCACTCAAAGGCGAAGAGTTCGGCCGCATCGCGCTCCCCAATAACGCTCCGCGCTAAGGTTTTCACCAACTGCCTCACCACCACCGCCAGTGAGAGGCGCTTTTCCACATCGCCGCGCAGTTTGATAATGAGATGAAGATGGTCAGGCATTATCACAAAGTAGCGAATTGGCTCAATGCAAAACCACTTCTCGTGAAAGCGCTGGATGACGGCCTCAAAGGCTGCGCCAACCGCAGAGAGTTCAACCCCGCGCTCAGAGAGGTGGCCAAAGGCCAGCGAACAGCCCGCCGCCCGCTTGAGCGTAACCATATAGAAGAAGGGCCGCTTGTAGTCAAAGCCGGGCATTCGCCCCATAAAAGCCTCCTTGCGCTCGCATACTGGCGGCATTATACACCTTTTAGTCGGCGGCGCGGAGCGCCGCGTGCAAAACCTTAGGTGCACGGCTAGGGGCTGTGCGGCTAAGGCAAAAAGGTTTTGCAGCCCCCTGCTCCGCAGGGGGCACCCCTTCTTAGGGTGGCAGTCTCCGCGCCTAGCCGTGGCCTCTTCTTTCCCACGCATAGAGCGCAGGGGGTTAGCGGAGGGGTTCGCGGAGCCAGGCGGTGGGGGTCAGGCGGCGGATGCGCAGGGGGCCGGGAAGCATTGTGACGGCTCCGGGTTCGAGGGCGAGAAGGCGCTCGCAGGCGGCTTGGCCGGGGCCGAGAGGGCCTTTGTCGGTGCCCGAGAGCCAACGGCGGAGGGCGCGGCGGACGAGGACGCGCGGCGTTTCGGGCGCGAGGTGGAGCGCATCGGGGGAGAGATGGCAGATGGCCGCGAGGGCGGCGGACTCGAGGTAGGCCTCATCCTCGGCGAGGAGCCGGGCGGCGGCGTTGACCCCGGCGGTGAAGTGCGGGAGCGTGGGCACGAGGCAGCGCCGAAGGGCGTTGCGGGGGATGCGCACATCGGCATTCGAGCAATCCTCCACCCAGCTCTCGCCGCGCGCACGCAGTTCGGCGACCAGTGCCGCGTGCGTCTCGTGCAGGAGTGGGCGCACCAGGCGCAGGTCGCGCGCGCCGGGGAGGGGCGCTTCGCTGCCAAAGCCGGTCAGGGCCGCACCGCCGCAACCGCGCGCCAGGCGTAGTACCACGCCTTCGGCGCGGTCGTCGGCTTGGTGGGCCAAGAGGATCGTACGCAGGCCTAGGGCGCGCAGTTCGCGGACGAAGAAGGCCATCCGATGGCGGCGGGCAAAGGCCTCTTTGCTCCAACCGCGCGCCGGGCGCTGCGCCTCGCACCGGCCAACGCGCAGCGCCACCCCGGCGCGCGCACAGAGGGCTCGGCAGAAAGCTTCGGCCTCGTCGCCATTCTCATCCTCGAAACCGTGATTGAAGTGCAGCGCTGTAATCTGCAACCCCTGCGCCAAGCAGCGCCACAAGAGCGCCACGGAGTCTGCCCCGCCGCTCAATCCCAGCGCCACGTGCTCGCCTGCTAATGCCCGAAACCAATCCATAAGCCGATTGTAGCATAAGCGCCGCAGCAGCAACAAAAAGGGTTCCGGGGGAAACCCGGAACCCTCAAATGGAGCCTACGAACGGAATCGAACCGGCGACCTCTTCCTTACCAAGGAAGTGCTCTACCTACTGAGCTACGTAGGCGAAAAACGGCGCGTATTGTAGCAGACCTCCCGAGAGCGCGTCAAGGAAAAAGTATGCGCCTTGTATGCGGTGGGGAGGGAATTGTGCTACACTGTGCGCCACTTTCAACCCTACTTAAGGAGTTTTGGATATGGCATTGGTTTTGGATGACCTCAAGGGTCTGGTTGCGGGCACCTGCGTTTCGGGCGGGTTGGATTCGCGCACGATTGCAAAGGTGATGATGGAAGCCGGCGTGAAGGTGATTGGCTTCACCGGTGGCATCGGCCAGCCCGACGAAAAGGACATCAACGATGTGGCCAAGCGCATGGCGCCTTGCGGCATCGAGACGGTGATTGTGGACCTGCGCAACGAGATGGCCGACGCCTGCCTGGAAGCGGTTAAGTGCCAGGCGATGTACGACGGCGGCTACTGGAACTCCACTGGCATCGGCCGCGCGGTCACCATCAAGGGCCTCATCCCCGAGATGAAGAAGCGCGGCGTACAAGTGCTCGTCCACGGCGCCACCGGCCGCGGCAACGACCAGATGCGCATCGAGCGCTACACCAATGTCTTCGCCCCGGAGATGAAGGTCTATGCCCCCTGGCGCGATGCCGGGCTGTTGCAGAAGTTCCCCGGCCGCACCCAGATGGTCGACTACCTCGCTCAGTTCGGGATTCAGGCCTTCGCCGGCGGCAAGAAGAAGTACTCCACCGACGCGAATATGGCCGGGCTCTCCCATGAGGCCGAGGACCTCGAGAGCATGGAGACCTCGATGACCATCGTCGAGCCGACCATGGGCGTGTGGCCTTGGCAGGCCCCCGACAAGGCCGAGCAGGTCTCCATCCGCTTCGAGAAGGGCCGCGTAGTGCAGATCAATGGCAAGGACGTCACCCCGCTCGAGGCGATGATGCTCGCCAACGAAATCGGCGGCCGCAACGGCATCGGGATGAAGCACGCCCTTGAGAACCGCATCATCGGCACCAAGAGCCGCGGCGTTTACGAAGCCCCCGGCATGGAGCTGCTCGGCTCGGCCATCCGCTACGTCTACCAGGCCACGATGGACCGCCGCGCCACCCTCTTCTTTATGCAGCTCTCCAAGTTGATCTCCGACCAGATCTACGACGGCCGCTACTACGACCCCACCACCGTCGCCGCCCGCAACGCCGTCGACACCCTCGCCCAATACGCCGATGGCACCGTCACGCTCAGCCTCTACAAGGGCAACATCCTCTTCGATGCCCTCACCGGCTGCCCGCACACCATCTACAACGAGGCTGACTCCTCGATGGAAGCCTCCGATGGTGTCAACCCCGTCAGCTCCCAGGGCTTCGCCGAGATCCAGTCCGTCGAGGCGCGCATGCTCGCCCTCTCCGGCCAGATCGCCGGCAAGTAATCGCGGCCTCGCCGCTAGCCTAAAGGTTCGGGCGCTTCTACGAAGCGCCCGAACCTTTTCTTGCGAGGACACAAAGGACAAAAAAAGACGCGGCGGCCGAGGGCCGCCGCGTGGCTTTTGGGGAAGCGCAAAGGCCGGTTAGGATTGGTAGACCGGCAGGGCGCTGTAGTGGGTGTGGAGGAGTTTGTGGGCCTTCTCGCTGCAGGGGGCCCCGAGGAAGTCGGCGTAGATGCGCTTGATCTGGGGGTTCTGGTGGGAGCAGCGGATGGCCTTCTCGCGGTCGTCCTTGTAGAGGCCTTCCATGCGGGCCTTGCGGACTTCGTCGGTGGCCAGGGTGGGCTGACCGCCGCCGCCGACGCAGCCGCCACGGCAGGCCATCACTTCGATGAATTGCCAGCGGGGCGGGCGCCCGGCCTTGCGGTCTTCGCGGATGGCGTTGAGGACTTGCTCGACGTTGCCCATCTGGTGGGCGACGGCGATGTTGACCTTGGTGCCCTTGATGTCGATGGTCGCTTCCTTGACGCCTTCGAGGCCGCGGACTTCGGTGAAGTCGACGTTGGCGAGTTCTTCCTTGGTGATGAGGTGGTAGGCGGTGCGAAGCGCCGCTTCCATCACGCCGCCGGTGGCACCGAAGAGGGTGCCGGCGCCGGTGTATTCGCCGAGGATGTTATCCGCTTCGCTCTCGGGCAGGGCGTTGAAGTCGATGCCGGCGATCTTGATCATCCGGGCGAGCTCGCGGGTGGTGAGCACGACGTCGACGTCCTGGTAGCCAGAGGCGTGCATCTCTTCCGAGCGGGTGATTTCGTACTTCTTGGCCGTGCAGGGCATAATGGAGACCATATACATCTTGGCCGGGTCGATGCCCATCTTCTCGGCGAAGTAGGTCTTGGCCATCACGCCAAGCATCTGCTGGGGGCTCTTGGCGGTGGAGAAGTTGGGGATGAAGTCTGCGGCGTACTTCTCCATCCAGTCGGTCCAGGCTGGGCAGCAGGAGGTGATGAGCGGGAGCTCGCCCCCCTGGGTGAAGCGGTGGACGAACTCGGTGCCTTCTTCCATAATGGTGAGGTCAGCCGAGAAGTTCGTGTCGAAGACGGCCTTGAAGCCGAGGCGGCGGAGGGCGGTGTAGATCTTGCCGGTGGAGAGCTCTCCGGGCTTCATCCCGAAGGCTTCGCCAAGGGCCACGCGGACGGCCGGGGCAATCTGCACGGCGGGGAAGCGCTCGCTGTCGCGCAAGGCATCCCAGGCGATGGCCGTTTCGTCACGCTCATAGATGGCGCCGACGGGGCAGTGGGCCGAGCACTGGCCGCACTTGATGCAGGGCGAATCGTTGAGCGGGACGTCGGCGGCGGGGGCGATCTTCATCTTCTCGCCGCGGCCGATGAACTCGAGAGCCCAGACGTTCTGCATTTCCTGGCAGACGATGGCGCAACGGCCGCACTTGATGCACTTGTCGGGGTCGAGCACAATCGAGGGCGTGCTCTCGTCCTTGGGAATGCGGTCGATAGCCGGGCGCTGGAAAGGCACATC
>JBJFFT010000159.1:0-4502 GCA_051891975.1 Candidatus Spyradenecus sp.
CCTTTTTTTGGGGTGTGGGGGGGGGGGGGACGGGGGTAGGGGCACGGGGTGTTCCGTTAAGCATTCTGCCAGGTTACCCATTGTGGTGGACTTTAGCGCCTCAGCGACTAGCTCATTTCGAGGTAGGCGCTGAGGCGGATAATTAAGAGGGCCTCTTAATTCCAATAAGTGGTGCACTTAATCATTCGCCTCGGGCCGGGGGCATTTCACATCCGCCCCGGGTTCGCCTCGAGGTAGGCCCGGGTTGACCTCGGACCCGGGGCGGGTGGTTTAGCAGCTAACAGCTAACCGCTAACCGCTAACGGCGAGCCAAGGGTGCATACAAAAGGTCGCAGGGGAAGATTGTGGGTATTTTTGCGTTGACTTCAAGGCCTAGATGGTCTACTATGAAGCCGTTAAACCTCACCAAGGAGATTGAATGATGATGAAGAGTGCGTTAGCGATTGGCGGCGTCTGCTGTTTGGCGACAGCGGCGTTGGCTGTGCACGGATTTGGGACGGCGCCCGCGCCGACGGGTCTGGAGTGGGAGCAGGAGCAGAACCTCTCCTATAATAAGGAACCCGCGCGCGCGTGGGCCTTTAGTTTTACCGACGAGGCGACGGCCAAGCAGATCTTGCCGCGCTTTAGTTCGCGTTGGTTGAGCTTGGATAGCACCACGGCGTGGAAGTTCAAGTGGAGCAAGGACCCGGCGTCGCGGCCGGTGGGCTTCCAGGACCCCGCGTATGATGTCTCGGGCTGGGAGACGATTGTCGTTCCGGCTTCGTGGCAGGCAATGGGCGCGCATCCTGAGCGCGCGAAGGGGTGGGGGACGGCGCTCTACTCCAATCAGCCCTATCCCTTCGCGCGCGATTGGCCGCGGGTGATGACCACTCCGCCCAAGCACTATACCAACTACGAGGCGCGCAACCCGGTGGGTTCCTATCGGCGCGACTTCACGGTGCCGGCCGCCTGGGCCGGGGAGGAGATTTACCTGCAGTTTGACGGCGTGGACTCCTTCTTCTACCTGTGGATCAACGGCAAGTATGTGGGCTTCTCGAAGGATTCGCGCAATCCGGCGGCCTTCCGCATTACCCCCTTCCTCAAGCCGGGCAACAACGTCCTGGCGGCCGAGGTCTACCGTCATAGCGACGCAGCCTACCTCGAGTGCCAGGATATGACGCGCCTGTCGGGCCTCTTCCGCACGGTTCAGCTCTACGCCGTGCCCAAGCTGCACATTCGCGACTTCTTCGCCACCACCGAGCCGCTCAAGTGGGAGCAGATGGATGGCCGCTGGGAGTTGACGGTGGATGTGGAGCTCGAGAACCTCAATGTGCCGGAGACTGCGGCGGTGGCCATTCTCTCGGCCAAGGTCTTTGACGAGCAGGGGGCCGAAGTGGCGGCCGTGCAGCCGGCGGATTATCCGTGGGACGGCATTGCCGAAAAGGCCGTGAACCTGACCGGGCAGAAGAGTTGGCGCACCGGGCTGCGGCTGCGTTTCGACAGCCCCCGCCTTTGGTCGGCCGAGTGCCCGAACCTCTATACGCTGATGCTTGAACTGCGCGATGACCGCGGAGTGCTCATCGAGGCGGTGCCCGCGCAGCTGGGCTTCCGCAAGGTGGAGGTGGCCGCGCGCAAGGGTCAGGCCGAGAAGCGCTTCTGGGTCAACGGCCAGAAGATCAAGCTCAAAGGCGTCAACCGCCACGAGACCGATCCCTGGATGGGCCACACGGTCCCGGATGCGGTCATCGAGGAGGAAATCCGCCTGATGAAGGCTGCGAGCATCAACCATGTTCGTTGCTCTCACTATCCGGCTTCGCCCTACTTCTATTACCTCTGCAATAAGTATGGTATCTATGTGGAGGACGAGGCGAACATTGAGTCGCATGGGTACTACTACGGCAAGGAGTCGCTCTCGCACCCGGTGGAGTGGATGGATGCGCACGTTGACCGCGTGATGAACATGGTCGAACGTAACAAGAACCAGCCCTGCGTGGTGATTTGGTCGTTGGGCAACGAAGCTGGCCCCGGGCGTAACTTCGCCGTGGCCGAGCGCACCATCAAGGCGCGCGACTTCACTCGCCCGACGCACTACGAGCGCAATAACGACATTGTGGATATGGGCTCGAACCAGTATCCCGGCGTGGGTTGGGTGCAGTGGAAGGCTGCCGACCTCAAGGATCCCAAGCCCTTCTACATCTCCGAGTACGCGCACAATATGATGAACGCGATGGGTAACTTCATCGACTACCAGGACGCCATCGAGAGCTCGGATGTCATCCTCGGCGGGGCCATTTGGGACTGGGTTGACCAGGGCCTGTGGTACGATTCGCCGCGCACCGGCAAGCGCATCCTCGCCTACGGCGGTGACTGGGGCGACCACCCCAACTCCGGCCAGTTCGACTGCAACGGCACGATCCTCTCCGACCGCACCCCTGAGCCCGGCTACTACGAGGTCGCCCACGTCTACCAGAACATCAAGGCCACCTTCGCCGATGGGCAGATTACCATTCGCAACAAGAACTACTTCCGCCCGCTCGACTACGTGACGGCCACCTGGACCCTCCTCAAGAACGGCGAAGCTGCCGGCTCGGGTGCCTTCGACGTGGCCGCCATCGGTCCGCAGGCCCAGGCCACCTTCCCGCTGCCCGTGCGCGTGCCGCGTTCGCTCGACGGCTTCGACCTGCGCATCGAGTTCCGCCTGAAGGCCGATGAGGGCCTCCTCAAGGCCGGCACCTGCGTCGCCTCCGACCAGATTGCCCTGCAGCAGCGCGCCCCCATCGCCATTCAGGCCAAGGGCGACCTCTCCGTGAAGGAGAGCGATAAGGCCCTCGTGGTCTCCGGCAAGGGCTTTACCGTCACCTTCTGCAAGGCCTCCGGTTTCCTGGCCCAGTATGAGCTCGATGGCCGCAAGCTCCTCCAGGCGCCGCTGGCCGTCGATGCCTTCCGCTGCCCCTCCTCTAACGAAGTGTGGAAGGGGGCCGAATGGGCCCAGCAGGGTCTGCGCACCCTCGTGCCGGTGAAGGCCGAGATCACCAACGTCAACCGCGATGGCGGCTGTGTCACCTTCCTCACCTCCACCACCGTGATGGGCCGCCAGCTCGAGAAGATGGTCGCCTTCGACGGCGATGCGCCCACCACCTTCGAGAAGATCGCCACCCCCGTTTCCGAGCGCAACACCCACTTCGTGGTCAATGCCGCCTGGAAGGTCTACCCCGATGGCACCGTCACCGTGCAGTCGGCCATCCTGCCGCGCGGCCGGGTCATCGAGCTTGGGCGTTTGGGCTACTCGCTCACCCTCGCCCCTGAGCTCGACACCGTGCGCTATGCCGCCCGCGGGCCCTTCGAGAACTACCCCGACCGCAAGGCCGGCGCCTTCCCGGGCCTCTATCAGGACACCGTGGCCAATATGGTCGTCAACTACGCCCGCCCCAACGATATGGGCAACCGCGAGGAAGCCTCCGGCGTGACCCTCTTCGGCAAGGCCGACGGCCTGACCTTCTCGGCGCTCAATGGCGAAGCCTTCGCCTTCTCGGCCCTGCCCTACACGGCCACCGACCTCTGCTTGGCCAAGCACCCGGCCGAGCTCCCCGAGCCCGGCGAGAAGACCATCCTCACCCTCCTGGCCACCAACCGCGGCCTTGGTGGCGCCAGCTGCGGCCCGGGCCCGCTCAACCGCGACATCCCGCGCGCCGATAAGCCCTACCGCCTGAACTTCGCCATCCGCCCGGCCGCCCTCAAGCAGCCCGAGACCGCCACGCTGCGCGAGCAGGTCGTCGCCCTCGACGAGACGATGCCTCCGCCCCCGGAGACCTTCACCGCCGTGGAGTGCACCTCCCAGGAGCCCGGCAACGAAGGTGGCAAGGTCTGTGATGGCGACCTCGGCACCATCTGGCACACGCAGTATGGCGTCACCCTCGGCAAGTACCCCCACAGCGTGACCATCGACCTGCGCAAGGTCCGCACCCTCAAGGGCATCACCTGCTTCGGCCGCCAGGAGGGCACCAACGGGCGTATTAAGGACTTCCGTGTCGAGGTCTCGCCCGACCGCAAGCGCTGGACCGTTGCTGCCGAAGGCCAGCTGGCCAACACCGCCGACGGCCAGAAGGTCCTCTTCGCCACCCCGGTTGAGAATGTCCGCTACCTCCGCTTCACTGGCCTCTCTGAGCAGCACGGCCAGGAGTTCGCCTCGATGGCTGAGATCACCATCATCGAGTAAGCGACTGCACACACTCCGCAACGCAAGCGCCAGGCTCTTCGCCTGGCGCTTGCGTTTGTCCTCTCGCCGCCAATTGGCTCCTTACCGCCCTCGCAGGCTCCTCCGCGCGAAGGCAAACAATTAACAGGGCGTCTTAATCCAAATAAGACGGCGTGTTATTGCAAATAAGACTCCCTGTTAATCGCAATAAGACGGGGTCTTAATCGTTGCCCTCCGGGCGGAGGCGATTTTGAGTCGCTCCTCCCTCTTTCTGACCTAGGGCCTACCTCGCCTCGACCTAGGGCCTAGGTCACCTCGAGGTAGGCCC
>JBJFFT010000160.1:0-4493 GCA_051891975.1 Candidatus Spyradenecus sp.
GGGAGAGCCTTATGTTCGCCAAAGTCAAAGCCTTTCTCGTCGAGCACCTCTGGCGCCTCGACCTTGCCGAGTACCCCCGCGGTCTGCGCCTGCTCATCCGCCTGCTGCGCTTCACGATGCTCACCGTGCGTTGCTACCTGCGCGATGGCTCCATCCTCCACGCCTCGGCCCTCACCTACATCACGATGATGGCCGTCATCCCGGTGCTCACCCTCGGCCTCACCTCCCTCAAGGCCTTCGGTGCCGGCGAGCTCGCCGAGCAGAAGTTGATGGAGAACATCGATTCCTTCGTCGGTCAAATGAACGCCCGCGAGCAGACCTCCACCCCCATCTATTCGCCCGGCTCCCCCCCGCCCGTCGCCGCCGAGGAGCCCACCGCCAAGCCCAACGATGCCGCTGCAGCCGCCGGTGCCTTGCGCGACCTCTGCCGCACCGTCTTCGAGCAAATCGACTCCATCAACTTTGCCAAGATTGGCACCGTCGGTGCGGTGGCCCTCATCTTTATGGTTATCAGCGTCCTGGGCAAGGTGGAGAACAGCTTTAACGCCATCTGGGGCATCCGCAAGGCCCGGCCCATCTGGCGCAAGTTTACCGACTACCTGAGCGTCATCATTGTGGTGCCGCTGCTGGTCCTGGCGGCCACCTCCCTGCCAGTGCTCGACTCTATCACCCAGATGATGCCCAACCTCTGGGGCATCCACGCCTTCATCGAGCGCTTCGGCATCGCCAGTTCGCTCCTCTCCCTAAGCCTGGGCACGCTCCTCTTCGCCTTCCTCTTCGGCTTCCTGCCCAACACCCACGTCCGTGTGCCGAGCGCCTTCCTGGGGGCGGTCGTCACCACGGTGGTCCTCTCGCTCTTCTTCAAGCTCTGTATGGTCCTGCAAATCGGCATTGCCAACTATAGCCGCCTCTACGGCTCGCTCATCGCCCTGCCCATCCTCCTCTTCTGGATCTACTCCAGCTGGCAAATCATCCTCCTGGGCGCGGAAATCTGCTACGTCCACCAACACCGCCGCGAGCTCCTGCGCGAATCGGCCTTCACGCACCCCTCCGAGCGCGACACCATCGTCCTCGCCCTCGCCCTCACCCTTGCCACCGCCCGCACCTTCGAGGAGGTCTCCCAAGCTCTCACCGTCAGCCAGTTCGCCGATGCCTTTGCCCTCCCCGAGCGCGAGGTCCTGCGCGTGGCAGCCATCCTCGAGCACAACCGCATCCTCCTGCCGGTCATCGATAGCGGCTCCACCGTCCCCTCCGGCTATGTCCTCTCGCGCTCCCTCAATCGCCTGACGGTGGCCGACATCATCAACGCCTGCCTCGACGACACCCCCGGCGAGAACCTTCTCCTCCGCGCCGAAGCCATCGGCCAGCACACGCCCCTCTCCGACATCGAGCGGCGCTTCTCCGACACCCTCTCCGCCCAATTCAAGCAGACCCTCGCCGAGGCCCTGACCGCCGCCCGCGCCGCCGTCCCCGAGCCCCTCTGCCGCGCCTGATGTCCCCCTGCGCCCCCCGCCGCTCCTCCCCCCGCGCCGGCTTCACCCTGCTGGAGATGATGATCGCCGTCGTCATCCTCGGCGGTGCCCTCGCCGTCCTCTACCGCTCCATCATCGTCAGCGCCCGGATGGTCGCCATCGCCCGCGAACGCCAGGAGGTCGCCTACGTCTTCTCCCTCGGCGAACTCGCCCACCCGTTGCGCGACATCACCAACATTGAAGAGGATGTCCCCGTCGACCCCGATGGCTCCCTGCGCGAAGGCTACCTCTTCTCGCGCACCGTCGATGAGAAACCCGACCCTGAAGAGGGCGTGGAGGACGATGGTCTCTACGTGGTGCGCACCGTCGTCACCTGGGGCGAAGGCGCCAACCGCGAAGAAATCGTTCGCTACCTCCGCCTGGAAAACTGACTATGCCCCGCCGCCTCCGCCGCGCCTTTACCCTCGTCGAGGTCCTCATCGCCCTGACCCTCCTGGGTCTGCTCACTGCGATGCTCTTCACCTCCTTCAACGCTGTTGTCCGCGCCTGGGAGAGCGGCCGCGCCGCCATCGACGCCACCAACCACGCCGACTACCTCCTCGAGCAGCTCACCGCCGCCCTCCGCTCCGCCTACTACCCTGGCTCTGGCGAACAGTATGGCCTCATCTTCACCGATGACGGCGACGACCCTCGCTCCCACGACCTCATCGAGTGGACCAAGGTCGGGGCCGCCCTCGTTGGCGAAGATGCCGACTTCGCCGATGTCCCCCACCGCGTCCGCGTCACCGTCACCGAGCCCGACGCCCCCTTCCCCGGCGGCTTCACCATCCGCGCCTGGCGCCAAGGCCTCCAACTCGATGCCTTCGACCCCGACCGCGATACCATCGAGCTCTCCCTCTCCCCCAAAGTCGTCGGCTTCAACTGCCGCCTCCTCGACCCCGACACCGCCCGCACCGCCGATGACGAGCTCAACTGGATCGACGAGTGGACCAAGACCAACACCCTCCCCACCGCCCTCGAGCTCACCCTCTGGATGGAAGGCGCCGAAAAGGACTCCGACCCCATCGAGGCCAAGCGTATCGTCGAGTTGCCGATGGGCATTCTCTCCCAGAACCCCTCCCTCGCCGCCTCCGCCAACGACTCCTCTAAACGCGGCACCTCCACCTCCGTTGGCGGCGGCCGCCGACCCAACCGCCTCCCCGGTCCCGGCAACAACAACGCCAACAACGGCGGCGAAGCCCCCTTCCGCCCCGGCAACGGCAACAACAATGGACCCGGTTCCGGTACCTCCGGCGGCTCCCGTCCCGGCTCTGGCTCGCGTCCCGGCCGCCCCAGCAACGACCCTGCCGGCGACCTCTTCCGCCCCACCCGCTAACGCACGAGGGGGCTTCTCGCCCCCACACCCCTCGGAAGCGCAGCGCGCTCCACCCCGGCCAGCGCGCCCTCCGGGCACGCCGGCTTTCTGTTATCTGTCATCCCTCCTCTGTCATCGCGAGTGCAGCGAGCGCGGAAAGATGGTAGACTGGGGGTGTTTTGCGAGCGAGTGGGCGGAGGCCCGAAAGAAGCGGAGGCCCGAAAGAAGCGGAGGCAGACGATGAAGCGTTGGCTGTTGGCGATGGTGAGCGTATTGGCGTTGGCGAGCGGGGCGGCGGCCTCGTGGCAGGAGGTGTTGCGCGCAGAGGATGCGCTGGCCGCGCAGGATGATAGCGAAGGGCAGCGTCTCTCGCGGGAGGTGAAGGCAATCGCGGCGCTGGAGGCGCAGGGGGCGGCGGCCGATATCGAGGAGTTGACGGCGCGGCGGCTGCGGTTGCTCTTGACGCGGGTTTCCAAGTGGGATGTGGAGGAAGCGCTGGAGGTGCCGGCGCGCGAGGCGGAGGCGTGGCTGGAGCGGCAGCGGGAGGCGTTGGTGGCGGAGGTGGAGCGGCTAGCCTCCTGGCCGGTGGGGCCCTTCGAGGGAGAGGATGAGGAGGTCGTTGTGGGGTCGGCCCTGGAGCTAGCCTATGTGCACGAGGTGTTGTGGCGGCGGGATGCGGAGGCTGTGGCGGTGGATGCGCGTTGTCTAGCCTTGGCCCAAGCGCGGGGGGATGAACGCTTTGAGGGGCTGATTCGTATTCGGCAGTTGCACGAGCAGCAGTCGGCCGCGAGGGAGGACGCCTTGGCGTGGGAGCAGGCGGAGGCGGCGGTTGCGGCCTGGCAGGCGTTGGCGGCGGAGCGCCGTTGGCCGCGCGAGACGCAGGCGCAGATTCTCTTTGCGCAGGCTATGGTGTGGCATCAGGTGGACTGGGAGGCGCATCCGGAGGCGTTGGCGCGGCAGGTGGAGGCGCTGATGGCGGCCTTGGCGTTGGCGCGCGACCGCAGGCTCCACCTGGTGGCGCTTGACTATTTGGCGGATATGCGGCACGCGGAGATGACGCTTGCCTTGCCGCAGGTGATTGCCCCGGAGGGGCGGCGGGTGCGCGTGCACTACCGTAACCTCACGCAGTTGCGGCTGGAGGTGCTCTCGGAGTCGGGGCAGCGGGTGGTTGAGCGCGAGTATCCGCTGCAGGAGCGGGCACCCCACGCCGCGAGCGAGGCGGAGGTGGAGCTGCCGGCGTTGGAGACGGGGAAGTACCGGCTGGTCTTTTCGGCTGAGGGGAAGCTCTCGGCGGAGCGGGTTACGCAGACCTTCCCGGTGCAGGTGGCGACCTTCTCGGTGGCGTTGGTGCGGGAGCAAGAGGGGGTCGCGGGGGGCGAGAAGCCCGCGCTGAGCTTCTTTGTGGGCGATACGCGCACGGGAGATGCGGTTGCCGGGGCGCGGGTGCGCGTGGCGGAGGCTGAGAGCGTGAGTGACGCGCTGGGCGTGGCGGTTGTGCCGGTGGCGGCGAAGTCCGCACGGGGGGATGAGCCGGTGGAGGTGGTGGCGGAGGCGCGCGGGGAGCGGGTCGCCTATTCGCTCAAGCCGTGGATGTTGCCGCAGGAGAAGAAGGCGGAGTCAGCCAAGGCAGCGCGGCGCTTTGAGTGGATGACGCAGTGCCCCATCTA
>JBJFFT010000161.1:0-18604 GCA_051891975.1 Candidatus Spyradenecus sp.
CCTAGGCCCTACCTCGAGGTGACCTAGGCCCTAGGTCGAGGCGAGGTAGGGCCTAGGTCGCCTCGAGGTAGGGCCTATCGCGCGCGCGTATGCGTGCGCGCGAACCCGCGCGCAGGTATGTTAATGGTAATTGCGCTGCCGACCTGACGGCACAGAGCGGTGCAAACCCTCTTTGCGCCGTTAAGGGCACTGAATGCCTGCGCGCACGATTTTCCACTTGCACATTTCGGCGGTGCGCCGTATAATAGAGGCGCAATGTTGGAGAGGGTTTTCCGCTCCAGAAGAAAGGATAGCGTATGAATGTGACGATGTTTACGCGCGTTGGCGCGATGGCGGTTTTGGCCGCTTCGATGACGGTTTTCGCTGCGGGCTGTTGTGGCACCGCGGCGTGCGGTTCCCAGCAAAAGGAGATTAAGACAGTGGATAACAAGGACTTTTACAAGGATGGTAAGTTCGATGCCGCCAAGGGCAAACAGGCCTACATTGAGCTGATGAAGAAGCTCAACGCCCCGGTCTACAAGCGCTACCTCGAGGAGCCGGGCTTCCTGTGGGCGGTGGACTTCGCGCAGGGCGACTTCGCCTCCTTCGGGATGGGCGGCGTCTTCTGGACGAACAACCGCGAGAAGCAGTACTTCGCGCACGAGATCTTCCTGCTCCCCGGCCAGGCGATTGCCGAGCACCGTCACCTGCCCACCACCGACGATAAGGGCCCGTTGCAGTGCAAGCACGAGACCTGGCAGGTCCGCTACGGCTCGGTCTATGGCTTTAGCGAAGTGGGCGAGCCGAACCTCGACCAGTTCCCGGAGGTGAAGGCCTTGGTGGCCAAGTGCCAGATGCCCCACCTCAACAGCATGCACGTGGAGAAGTGGGAGGCCGATGGCTACGAGCACCCGCTCCCGAAGGACGAGACCTGGCACTTTATGATGGGCGGCCCCGAGGGCGCGATTGTCTCGGAGTATGCCACCTATCACGACGGCAACGGTCTGCGCTTCAGCTGCCCGAACGTGGCCTTCTAATGGCGCGGGGCGCGGCCTTCCGCGCCCCACCCTTCCCTTTAACCCACCCCCACCGAAAGGTTCTCGCGTATGACGATGAAGTATATGCACACCGGCATGATTGTCGGCGAAAAGCTGCCTGATATGATCTATATGGCCCCGCTCAAGGTCTGGGTCACCGACGCTTCCAAGGATAAGTACTCGATCGAGTTCCTCTACTTCGAGGTCGATTCCCCGATGGCCGCCGCCATTCAGGAGCAGCCCCACGTGGCCTACGCCGTCGACAATATCGACGAGGCCATTGCCGGCAAGGCGATCCTCTGGGACAAGATGGACGTGGGTGGCGCCTACATCGCCTTCGTCTACGATAACGACACCGTCGTCGAGTTCTACCAGGCCAAGTAAAGGAGAGCTGCTATGCCGATGAAGAAGTTTATGAACGACCCGGCGAACCTCACCGCCGAGATGCTCGAAGGCCTCGCGATGGCCTATTCCGACAAGGTCAAGATTGTCAATGAGCGCATCGTGGTGCGCGCAACCCCCAAGGCCCAGGACAAGGTGGCCCTGATCTGCTTCGGCGGCACCGGTCACGAGCCGGCGATGCACGGCTTCGTGGGCGAGGGTATGGCTGACGCGGCGGTCGCTGGCGACGTCTTTGCCGCCCCCGGCGGCCCCAAGGTCTTCGAGGCCATTGAGATGTTCGCCCGCCCGGCTGGCATCATCCTGCTCACCCTCAACCACAATGGTGACCGGATGGCCGCGCGCAAGGCGCTGCGTCTGGCCGAGAAGGCCGGCATCGCCGTCAAGGAAATCATCGTCCAGGAAGACATCGCCCCGGGCATCGACGCCGACCCCGAGGACCGTCGCGGTCTGGGCGGCTGCATCCCGCTGATGAAGGTGATGGGTGCTGCGTGCGAGCAGGGCAAGACCATCGACGAAGTCCTTGAGATTGGCCAGAACTTCCACGCTCACCTGGCGACCCTCTCGGTGGCCCTCAAGGTGGCCACCCACCCGCAGAACGGCGCCGAGATTGGCGCGTTGGCCGATGACGAGATGGAAATCGGGATGGGCCAGCACGGCGAAGGCGGCGGTGGCATTATGAAGATGCAGACGGCTGACGCCACGGCCAAGATTATGGTCGAGAAGCTCATCGATGCCACCAAGCTGCAGTCCGGCGACCGCGCCCTGCTCATCATCAACGGCTCGGGCGCCACCACCGCGATGGAAATGCTCATCTGCTACCGCGCGGCCGCCAAGGTCCTCGCCGGGCGTGGCATCACCCTCACCAACGGCCTAGCCACCGAGTTGCTCACCGTCCAGGAAATGGCCGGCTTCCAGATGATCCTGGCCAAGGTCTGCCCCACCTGTGAGGCCCTCCTCAAGGCCAAGGCCAACACCCCCTACTGGACCGTCAACGGTTAAGGAGCCCCCATGACGCTTGAACAGTTCAAGGCTATCTGGCTGAAGGCCCAAGAGGCCATCAACGCCGGCGAAAAGCACTTCTCTGAACTCGATGCCGCCACCGGTGGCGACGGCGACCACGGCACGGCCATCGTCGCCGCCCTCAAGGCCATCGTCCACGCCGAAGGCGACGACTTCAAGAGCTACATCACCGATATGGCTGAAAAGCTCGAGACCGAAGCCTCCGGCTCCACCTCCTCGCTCTACGGCGCGTGGTGCGAAGGCATGGCCGACGCCGTCGAGGCCGGCAAGACCGAACTCGATGCCGAGGCGCTCGCCGAGATGTTCGAGGGCGGCTTCGAGGAAGTCTGCGCCATCACCAAGGCCCGCGCGGGCGACAAGACGATGATGGACGCCCTCCAGCCGGCCACCGAAGCCCTCGTGGCCGCCAAGGTCCAGGGCGAGGCGGCGATGTTCGCCGCTGCCGCCGCTGCCGCCAAGGCTGGCTCGGAGGCCACCGCCAAGATGCAGGCCAAGTTCGGCCGCGCCCGTAACCTGGGCGAACGCTCCATTGGCGCAATTGACGCTGGTTCGGCCTCGATGGCCGTCATCTTCGGGGCCTTCGCGTAAGGCCCCCCTCACCTCCCTTTAAGTAAAGGAACTCCCAAATGCCTGATATGGACAACTTCAAGGAGGCCTCCGCCTTTGGCGTGGGCACTCCGCAAGCGACCGCCGGCTTCCCGCTCAAGGGCTGCGGCAACCTCGACTGGGGTATGAAGAACCGCCTCTCGCGCATCTTCGGCGCGGACGGCAAGTCGCTGATGCTCGCGTGCGACCACGGCTTCATTATGGGGCCCACGGGCGGCGTCGAGCGCATCGACCTCTCCATCGTGCCGCTGCTGGAGTACGCCGACTGCCTGATGTGCACCCGCGGCGTGCTGCGCTCGGTCATCCCGCCCACCAACACCGTCCCGGTTTGCCTGCGCTCCGATGCCGGCACCTCGATCCTCACCAACCTCAACGACAACGTGGTCATTGCGGCCGAGGACGCCATCCGCGTCAACGCCGCGGCGATGGCCGTGATGGTCGCCATTGGTGATGAGCTCACCGAGGCCAAGACCGTTGCCAACCTCTACCACACCGTGGACATCGGCCAGAAGTATGGCATCCCGGTGATGGGCGTGACGGCCGTGGGCAAGCAGATGACCCGCGACGCGAAGTACTTCCGCCTGGCCACACGCATGTGCGCCGAGAATGGCGCCAACATCGTCAAGACCTACTACACCGAAGGCTTCGAGACCGTGACCGCCGCCTGCCCCGTGCCGATCGTTATCGCCGGTGGCAAGAAGGTCCCCGAGCGCGAGGCCCTCGAGATTGCCTACAAGGCGATCAACGATGGCGCCGCCGGTGTGGATATGGGCCGCAACGTCTTCCAGTCCGAGCACCCCGCCGCGATGATCCAGGCCGTCAGCGCCGTCATCCACAAGGGGCTCAAGCCCGACGAAGCCTTCCAGATGTACCAGGACCTGGCCAAGTAAGGCCGGCTTCCTGCCCACCAAAACAAGGGGGTCGCCTCACGGCGGCCCCCTTGTTTTGGGTGGGGGCGGCCTCCGCCCGCGTGAGGTGCGCCTCCGGCGCGTGAGGGAGCCAGGCTGCTACGCGGCAGCTGGCCGAGAGGTGCGCCTGCGGCACGTTTGCGTTGCCCGTTCTGACGGCCGCCGTCCCCGGCGGCCACCTTCACTCGAGCGCAGCCCGCACCTCACGCCGCCAACGGCGGCTCCTCACGGCGGCGTCAGCCGCCCCCTCGCGCGGGCGTAGCCCGCACGGATGTGCTACAATACGCGCATTTTGAGCCCTACAAAGGAGAAGCCCATGCGCATTTTGCCCGCGATTGACTTGATGAATGGTTGCTGCGTCCGCCTGAAACAGGGGCGCGCCGAGGACTGCACCATCTATTCGCGCGACCCGGTGGCCCAGGCGCGGGCTTTTCGCGAGGCCGGCGCGGCGGATCTGCACGTGGTGGATCTCGATGGCGCCTTTGCCGGCGAGCCGCGCCACACGCAAGTGATTGCCGAGATTGTCCGCGAGAGCGGTCTGGCCGTGGAGGTGGGCGGAGGCATTCGCACGCAGGCCGCGCTCGAAGCGCTGCTGGAAGCGGGCGTGGCGCGGGCGATTATCGGCACGCGGGCGCTGGAAGATACCGCCGAGTTGGCGCGTTGGGTGAAGGCCTATGGCGGCGAGCGCGTGGCGGTGGGGATTGACGCGCGCGGCGGCTTCGTCCAGACCAAGGGCTGGGTAGAGACCTCGACCGTCCGCGCGACGGAGCTGGCCAAGCGCGTGGCCGACCTAGGCGTGGCGCACATCATCTACACCGACACCGCCACCGACGGCATGCTCGGCGGCACCAACCTCCCGGCAATGCAGCAGATGGCCGAGGCGGTCCCCGGCGTGAAGATTACCGCCTCGGGGGGCATCTCGCTGCCCGAGCACGTGACGGCGCTCTGCGCATTGGGCTGCCCGAACCTCTGGGGCGCGATTGTCGGCAAGGCGCTCTACGAAGGCACCACCACCCTCCCGGCGATGATCGCCGCCTGCCGCTAACGACCGTCCTCCCCCCTCCGCGCGATGGCCCTCATCACCCTGCACAACGTCACCCTCGGCTTCGGCAACGCGCCGGTGCTCGAGAACATCTCCCTCTCCATCGAACCGGGCGCGCGCGCCTGCGTCACCGGCCGCAACGGCGAAGGCAAGTCCACCCTCCTCAAGGTCCTGGCCGGCATTCTTGAGCCCGACAGCGGCGAGGTGCTTCGCCAAAATGGCCTGCGCGTGGCCTACCTGCCGCAGGATGTCCCGGAAGACCGCCCCGGCACTGTCCGCGACAACCTTCGCGCAGCCTTGGCCGACCCGGCGCGCGAACACGTCGCGGACGCCCTCTGCACCCGCCTGGAGCTCCCGGCCGAAGCGCCCTTCAACGCCCTCTCCGGCGGACTGCGCCGCCGCGTCCTGCTCGGGTGCGCCCTGGCCCAAGAGCCGCACCTGCTGCTCTTGGACGAGCCCACCAACCACCTGGACATCACCTCCATCCGCTGGCTGGAGAAGTTCCTCGCCTCCGCCCCCTTCGCCTGCCTCTTCATCACTCACGACCGCGCCTTCCTCCGCGCCGTCGCCCGCACGGTCTTCGACCTCGACCGTGGCATCCTCTCGGGTTGGGACTGCGACTATCCCACCTTCCTCCGCCGCAAGGCCGAGCTCCTCGCCGACGAAGCCGTCTACTGGGAGCGCAAGTCCAAGAAACTCTCCGAGGAAGAGGCCTGGCTCCGCCGGGGCGTGAAGGCCCGCACCTGCCGCAACGAAGGGCGCGTGGCCGCCCTAATGAAGCTGCGCGAGGAGTTCGCCCAGCGCCGCAGTCAGGTGGGCAAGGCCACCCTCTCCCTCGCGGCTGAAGGCGGCCGCACGGGCGACCTCGTCTACCGCTGCGAGGGCGTCACCTTCGGCTACGACCCCGAGCGCCCCATCTTGCGCGACGTCTCGCTCCGGATTCTGCGCGGCGAGCGCATCGGCATCCTCGGTGCCAACGGGGCTGGCAAGACCACCCTCCTGCGCCTCCTGCTCGGGCAGTTGATGCCCCAAGCCGGCGAACAGCGCCTCGGCGCGAACGTCCAGCCCGCCTTCTTCGACCAACTGCGCGGCGCGCTCGACCCGGAGGCCACCGTCGCCGAGAACGTGGCCGAGGGCAAGGAGTTCGTCACCATCGGCGGGGTCCGCAAGCATCTCTATGGCTATTTGGGCGACTTCCTCTTCACGCCGGAGCGGGCGCGCACCCCGGTCAAGGCGCTCTCGGGCGGCGAGCGGGCCCGCGTCCTCCTGGCGCGCCTCTTCCTCAATCCCGGCAACGTGCTGGTGATGGACGAGCCGACCAACGACCTGGACATCGAGACCCTCGAGCTCCTGGAAGAGCAGCTGGCGAACTACGCCGGCACCCTCCTGCTCGTCTCGCACGACCGCGACTTCATCGACCGCGTGGTCACCTCCGTGCTCGTGATCGATGGCGGGCGCGTGACGGCCTACCCCGGCGGTTACACCGAGGCCGAGGCCATCCGCGAGCGGCAGGCCGCCCAGGCCGCCCAGACCGCGTCCGCCCCCGAGAAGGCCGAAGCGCCCGAGCCGGCCGCGCAGCCCCGCCGCGCCAACCGCCCCGAGCGCCTCTCCTACAAGGAACAGCGGCTCCTGCAATCCCTCCCCGAGCGCATTGAGGCGCTGGAGGGCGAGGTGGCCGAGCTCAACGCCGCGCTCCTGCAGCCCGGCGCCGACTACGCGGCGCTCTCCGAGACGCTGGCCGCACGCCAAGCCGAGCTCGACGAAGCCTTCGAGCAATACTGCGAACTGGAAGAGAAGGCCCAGCGGCTGGGCTAGCGGTTAGCGCAGCGAGCCAGCAGCGCGAGCAACGCCGCTTCCGTCTCTGGGGGGACCGGGAGGCGGCCCAGGAAGATGTCGGGCTTGGGCGCACCGTGGAAGTCGCTGCCCACCGAAGGCACCAGGTTGTGGCGGCGCGCGAGGCGCAGGAGGTTCAGCGTCGTCTCCTGGTCGTAAGTGGAATAGTAGCACTCCATCCCGTCAAGGCCCAGGGCCTTAAGCTCGGCCACACGAGCGTCGAGCTCGGCCCAGTCGGTCGTCAGACTCAGCGGGTGAGCCATCATCACCACGCCCCCAGCGGCGTGAATCATCTCCAAACACTCAGCCGGCGCGTAGCGGAAGCGGTCGCGATAGAAGGGCGCACCCTTGGCCAGGAAGCGCGCGAAGGCATCCTTGACGTCGCTGGCGTGGCCCTTGGCAATGAGCGCCTGGGCAAAGTGCACGCGGCTGACCAACTCATCGCCGGCAAAGGCGCGGACCTCGGCCTCGGTCATCGCGATGCCGCCCTGGTTGAGAGCCTCGAGGATGAGGGCATTGCGCTCGGAGCGGCCGCCGAGCAAGCGCGAAAAGCGCGCAACGAGGGTGGGATCGGTGTAGTCAAAGGCCAAACCCACCAAATGGAGCTGCCCGCTAGGCACCTCGGCCGAGAGCTCAATGCCCGGAATGGCGCGCAGGCCGAGCGGCTTGGCCGCGGCGAGAAACTCGGGTAGCCCCTTGGCGCAATCGTGGTCGGTGAGGGCGAGGGTGGTTAGCCCGGCGCGGACGGCGGTCTCGGCCAGCTCCGTGGGCGAGAGCGAGCCATCGCTGGCCGTGGAATGGGCGTGCAGGTCAATCATAGGCCGCAAAGGGCGAAGAAGTCGGGGAAAGACTCGCGGACGCAATCGAAGTCGTCGATCTCGACGGCGGCCTCGGTCTGGGTGGCGAGGAGGGCGAAGCACATCGCCACGCGGTGGTCGCCGGCGGTGTGGATACGCACGGGGTCGGCCGGCGGTTGGAGCAGGGCGGGGTGCCCCTCCAGGCGGCAGCCGTCGGGATGTTCTTCAACCTCCAACCCAAAGGCGCGCAGACCGTCGACCATCAGGCGAATGCGGTCGGATTCCTTGGTGCGTAGCTCGGCGGCATCGCGCAACAGGGTGGTGGCGGGCGCGGCAGTGGCGGCGATGAGGAGCGCGGGCAGTTCGTCAATCATCCGCACGATGCGCTCGCCCTCGAAGACAACGGGCTCGGTGCGCGCGGGGAGGGCGCGGTGGCGGATATGGAGGTCCGCCACCGGCTCGCCGGCGAGGGTGGCTTCGCGCTCGAGCGCGAGGTCGGCCCCAAGGTCGCCGAGGGCTTCGAGCAGGCCGGTGCGCGTGGGGTTCACGCAGACGTTGCGGATGCGGAAGTCGCTGCCAGGCAAGAGGATGGCGCGCACGAGGAGGAAGGCGGCCGAAGAGATGTCGCCGGGGAGGTCGAGGTTCAACGGCTTGAGGGCGCCGGTGAAGGGGAGCATCACCGCGCCATAGGCCAGGCGATCGACATTGCGGACCTGCACGCCCATCGCCGCGAGCATCCGCTCGGTATGGTCGCGCGAGGGGCCGGGCTCGAGAAGGGCGGTGGGCGCGTCGGCGTAGAGCCCGGCAAGGAGGAGGCAGCTCTTGACCTGCGCCGAGGCCACGGGAAGCGTGTAGGAGATGCCGGTGAGCTTGGCCGGGCGGATGGTGAGCGGCGCGCAGCCGTTGGTGGCGGTGATCTCCGCGCCCATCAGGCGCAGGGGCTCAACGATGCGGTTCATCGGGCGCTTGCAGAGCCCGGCCGTGCCGGTGAGGGTGCAGGTGACGCCGGCGCCGGCGAGCACGCCGGCCAGGAGCCGCAGGGTGGTGGCGGAGTTCCCGCAGTCGAGCGGCGCTTCGGGGTCCTTGAAACCGCGCAACCCCACGCCCTTGACGCGCAGGACGTGCGTTGTCTCATCCAGCGTGCACTCCACGCCAAGCGCGCGCAGGCAGCGCATCATCGCAAAGATGACGCCGCTGGCCGGGAAGTTGCGGATCTCGCTCTCCCCTTCGGCCAGGGCCGCAAAGAGGAGCGCGCGGTGCGAGAGAGACTTGTCGCCCAAGGGCGCGTACTCGCCCACGAAGGGCGCGGCGGGGCGGAAATGGCGAAGTTGGCGGTTATAGGAGGAGAGCATCGCAGAATCTTTCTATGCTTCGTCGTCATCAAAGGGGAGCCCCAGGGCCTGCTTGACCGTCTTGAAGTGGCACTTGGCCACCTGCGGCAGGAAGTCCGGCCCGTGCTTGGCAATGAGGGCGGAGAGGGTCTTGGGGACCTGCGGCCCGGCGCCCTTGGGCAGCGGCATTCCGGCGGCCTCCTCCAACTTCTTGAGCTCGCGCACAAAGAGGTCGCGCGCCAAGACCGAGGCGGTGGCCACAGCAATGTCGCGCTCGGCCTTGTGCATCTGCTCGATGGTCAACCGCTTGCCGCGGGCCATTAGCGCGCGGTTGATGACGCTCTCGGTCCGGGCGAACTGGTCGATGACCGCGCGGGTGCAGTCCGGCCGCTGTTCGGCCAGGGTTTCAATGGCGCGCGCGTGGCACCAGGCCAGCAGGCGGTTGAGGTTGGCGATCTTGCCGTAAAGGGTGTTGTAGGTGGGCGGGCGGAGGAGGACGACGGCGCAGTTCTGCCGGCCGATGACCTTGCGCGCCTCGGTGGCGAGCTTGGTGATGCTCGTGGCCGAGAGGGTCTTACTGTCGCGGATGCCCAGGTCGGCCAGGCGCTTGCCAGTCTGCTCGTCGATAAAGGCCGCCACCGTGACCAACGGCCCGAAGATGTCGCCCTTGCCGCTCTCGTCGGAGCCCATGTGCGGGGCGAACATCTTGGGGTCGAGCTCGGCCTCGTAGCCCACGGTCGCAGCCTTGAGCACCAACGGCTCCAAGGTGAAGAGAACAAACTCCTCCGCCTCGCGCCCCTGCACCACCAGCTTGCCGGAGGTGTAGAGGTTGATGGTCAGCCCCCGGCTCTTGAGCGCGAGGGTAGTATACGGCACCTGGACGCGCTCGAGGGCGCTCATCCCGGCGGTGACGGCCTCCAAGTCGGCCGCCTGCTCGGCGGTCAGCTGGAAGGTAAAGAGGTTCTTCTTGGGCGCTTCGCTTCCAGCCACGTCACTTCCCCTGCTTGGGCGGAACGGGGTGCTCGGCGTAGTACGCGTGAATAGCCTCTTCGCAGCCGAAGGTGGCGGCGATGAGCGCGGCGCGGATCCACATGCCGTTGCGCATCTGGCGCCAGTACTTGGCGCGCGGGTCGTTGTCGAGCAGCGGGGAGATCTCGTCGCGCCGCGGCAGGGGGTGGAGGATGGCGGCGCCGGGCTTCATCAAGGCCGCCTCGATGGGGGTGAGCTTGAAGGCCGAGGTGTCGATCTTGGCCGACTCGCCGCTGGCGCTGTCCCACTCATCCTGAATGCGCGTCATATAGACCGCGTCGGCCTCGGGCAGATACTTGCGCATATCGTTGGAGACCTCGTAACGCACGCCGCGCTTCTCGAGCATCTGGAGGATGTCCTCCTTAATCTGCAACTCGGGCGGGGCCACGAAGATCTGGCGCACATTCTCAAAGCGCGTGAGCAGGTAGGAGAGCGAGCGCACGGTCCGCCCGCGCAGCAAATCGCCCACAAAGAGCACCGTCTTGCCGTCGATGCCCCCCTGCGTCTCGAAGGAGCGGAAGAGGGTGTAGACGTCGAGCAACGCCTGGGTGGGGTGCTGGTCCTTCCCCGAGCCGGCGTTAATGATCGGCACATTGCGCTCGGAGTTGCCCAGCACCCACGCCATCCGCTCGGCCAACCCGCGCGAGGGCGAGCGCATAATCACCAGGTCGAAGTAGGAAGAGAAGGTCCGCACCGAATCCTCCTTGCTCTCGCCCTTCAATTCCGAGGAGGTGGCCGCGTCGCGCACTGAGCCGGTGCGCATCCCCAGGATTTCGCAGGCCGAGAGGTGCGAGAGGAAGGTGCGCGAGCTCGGCTGGGAGAAGTAGAGCATCGCCCGACGGTGCGAGAGGAGCGAACTCAGGAAGAGCGCCCCCTCCCGCCGCTTGCTCAGGCGCCGGATCTCCGTGGCCAGGTTGCAGAGCCGCTCGAGCAGCGCGCGGTTGAACTGTTGGGCAAAGAGCGTGTGAAAGGGCATCCCATCGTCCTGCATCAAGTAGGGTGCCTTCTCGCGCAACGGGAGCGCCTCGAACTCCTCCCACGAAAGCGTCGTCATATCCTTCAGCATAATGCCTTCCTTTCGGACCCACAGTCTACCACATTTTCTCCGCCCCAAACCACGAAAAGCGCTTGCTTTTCGCAAAAGAAGGCGCTATACTTGATTTTGTAATGGTTGCAGAACGCGGCCCTCCGCCGCCCCTCTGCCGCCATCCAAAACCAACACAACACAAGGAGTCAACCCATGCGTTCGATTACTCATCTCGACCTTCAATACGCCCACCGCTTCTACGGCTTCCAGGGCGAAGCCCAGTACCTCCACGGCCACACCGGCGGCCTCACCATCGAGGTCGAGGACACCATCGAGCCCGGCGTCAATATGGTCTATCCCTGCAACGAAATCCAAAAGGTGGCCTGGGAAGTCCTCAAGAACTTCGACCACGCCCTCATCCTGCGCGAAGACGATCCCCTCCTGCCCGCCATCCTCGCCGTCTACGAGAAGCAGGGCATCCGCAACGGCTCGCCCCGCAACACGATGAAGGGCCCCGCCTTCAAGACCGACCTCTGCACCGCCTACCCCGAGTGCCGCCTCGTCGTCACCAAGGAGACGATGACCGTTGAAGGGATGATCAAGATGGTCTACGAGCTCCTCAAGGACAAGCTCAACATCGCCAAGATCACCTTCACCAGCGGCGTCAACGCCGCCACGATGGACTTCACCCCCGCGCGCACCCTCGACCGCTGCCCCCTCTGTGGCGTGGAGCTCAAGGATGGCGTCTGCCCCAAGTGCGGCTACCGCAAGCAGAAGTAAGGGAGCCGTTAGCCGTTAGCTGCTAGCGGTTAGCAACAACCCCTTCCCCCAACGCCGGCCCCCGGACCCCCGGAGGCCGGCCTTTTTGTCCCCCAACAACAAAAAGCGGGGGCGCCCGTCTCCGGGCGCCCCCGCCAGTGTGTTTTCTATTCAATCAGCCTCAGCAGGCCATTGATCAGGCTCTTGAGGGCCTTGAGCAGCACCGCAATCAGCGTTTCATCCATCCGCATCACCTCCTTTCTCGTGGACGTCCAGCGCTTAGGCCGTCACCAGCTCCTTGGTGAAGTCCACCTGGCGGAGGGTGGTGCCGCCCTGGCGCGTGCGGAAGACGAGGGTGAGCGGCTCGCCGGAGTTCTCGAAGACCAGGTCGGTACGCAGCGCGGCGCAAGTCGGGTCCTGGACGCTCTCAACGCCAAGGCAGCGCATCTCGCCCGTGCCGGCGTTGAGGAAGAAGCCCTCATCCTCGGCATCCTGGTTCCACGTCAGCCCCGAGCCCATCACGAAGAAGGCCCCTTCGCTGGAGATGACGCCATCGCGGACGGTTGTCATATCGACCACGCGCTCGAGCTTCGGCAGCGGCAGGGCACGATCCGTGCGGGCCACCGAGCTCGTCACGGCGGCATTGCGCAGGCGCGCTCCGGCGAAGGCGTTGACCACCAGGGAGTTCGAGGCCGCGCTCCACGGGGCATCCAGCGAAGCGAAGGTGCCGCGGATTGCCGGAGCAAAGCGCACCAGCCCATTAATGTTCACCGCACGCCCTTCGGCCGTCAGCTTCGCGAGCATCTCTGCGAACTCGTTGAGCACCAGCAGCACCGTCGAGCCCTTCACCGGGCAGCCCTCGGCAACCATACGCTTGGCCACGTCGGAGGTGTTGTAGGTCTCCTTAATCTGCACCACGCCGGTGTAGACCGGCTTGCCGGCAGACTTCGTTGCCACGGGATTTTCAATCACGCGGTAGTTCACGCTCTCGATTGCGGGAGTCGTTTCAATCATCACATCAGCCATTTCTGACCATACCTTTCTTGTCCCTGAAGTGTGACCCTCCGGCGAAAACCGCTCCGCCTGTCAAGGGGCGTCCGGACCGGGGTTCCTCGCCCGAACGCACCCTTGCGCGCATCGTGCACGCTTTTGTGCAAAAAAAGTGCACGCCCCCGCCAATCCAGGCCTCCGCCACCGTGCACACCGTGCACGCCCGCCGCCACGGCCTGTGCCGCGCAGCGGCTAACCCCGCCGGGCCGAGGGCACACCGAAGTTTCGCCCCACCTTCTAACACCCCTGCGCGCGTACGCGCGCGCGATAGGCCCTACCTCGCCTCGACCTAGGCCCTACCTCGAGTCGACCTAGGGCCTACCTCGAGGTGAGGTAGGCCCTGCCTTTTTGAGAAACGCCCCGGGCCACCGAGCGCTGCAGGTTTTGCAGGCCGCCCACCCCGGCGGCCTTAGCGCCCCTGAAGCCGGCCTTCCTGTAGACAGTCTGCCTCTTGCAGCACGCGGGCGACTTGCAGTAAAAGCGAGCACACGGAGCGAAATTGTGGTATAGTGCGCCGTATGAGTTTAATTCGGCGGCGGCAGTTTTTGGCGGCGTTGGGCGCGGCGGCGTTGGGCGCGGCGGCGTTGGGAAGCGCGGCGCGAGGGGGCGGTGTGCCGTCGGGGCGATTGGTGTTGCAGCCGCCGACGGGGCAGTTGGTGCTGGATGGTTCGGTGCGCCAGGGGGTCTTTATGGACACGGGGACGGGGCGGCCGGAGAGCGGGATGTTCGGGAATACGCGCAAGTACGCCGATGGGTCGCCGCGCTTTCACGAGGGGATTGATATTGCGCCGGTGCAGCCGTGGCGGCGGGACCGGAACCCCACGGATGTGGTGCGGTCGGCGGCGGCGGGGCTAGTGGTCTATGTGAACCGCCAGGAGCTGAACGAGTCGCTCTATGGGAACTACGTGGTGCTGACGCACCCGGTGGCGGGCTTTGGGGTGGTCTACACGCTCTACGCGCACTTGCGGCGCTTTGACGAGGGGCTGAGGGCCGGGCAGCAGGTGGCGGCGGGGACGCCGTTGGGGGTGATGGGGCACACGCCGGACTTTCCGCTGGCGCGGGCTCATCTGCACTTCGAGATTGGGGTGATGATGAACCGCTACTACTACCTGATCGACCCGCAGCACGGGGTCTGGAATGGCGCGAACCTCTATGGCGTGGATCCGTGCGAGGCCTTTGCCCAGCAGCGGCGGAAGGGCTACTTTGACATCGCCGCCTACATCGCCTCGCGCCCGGTGGCGTGGGCGACGGTGTTGCCGCCGATGGCGGAGGTGCCGGACTTCTTCCGCCGCTACCCGAGCCTGTGGCGGGCGACCGAGCACGCGCGTTGGAAAACCTATGTGGCCTTTTCGCGCGAGGGGATCCCGGTGCAGGCAACTTCGCTGGACCCGGCAATGCAAGCGTGCAAGATGGATTGGGGCAGCGCGACGGTGCGGGCGACGGGGCGGGATTGGGCCGAGCCGAAGCGCTCGCGGACGTTGTTGGATAATCTGTTGGTTTCGCCGCGTTGGACGCCAGAGGGCGCGAAGGCGGCAGGAGAAGTGGGCTAAGCGTAAGGAGCGGATGAGATGCGTATTCTACTGCTAGACAACTTGTTGATTCGGCGCTACGGGAAGTTGCGAATGGGGCCGGGGCGGGCGCTGGCGTGCGGCGCGGTGCGCGGCAATCACCGCCTCTGCGAGTTCTCCGACCGCGATATGGCGCGGATGCTTTGCCTGGGCATTCAGCCCTTCGGCAAGCGGCAGATGAACCAGAAGCTCTTGGAGTGCGCCAAGAACTTCCGCCCCGAGGCCGTCCTGATCGGCCACTGCGACTATGTGGAGAATGAGACGCTTGAGGCCATTCGCCGCGCGCTGCCCGGTGTGCGGATGGCCCACTTCAACGTCGACCCGATGTGCGACGCGCACCCCCAGGCGCAAATGCGCGCGCGGATGGAGAGTTGCGACGCGCTCTTCGCCACCACCGCCGGGGCCGAATACCTGCGGCCCTTCGTCACCGGGCGCAACGTGGTGGCCTATATGCCTAACCCCGCCGATACCGCCCTCGAGACGCTCGACAATAGCATCCGCCCGGCCGAGGACTTCGCTTGCGACCTCTTTTACGCCGGCCAGCCGCGCAAGGGCGATCCGCGGCTGGACTTTATCCGCCGCCTGAAAGAGGTCTTGGAGGGCACGCCGTTGCGGTTTGACATTGTGGGGATGTATGGCCGCGCGCCGGTAATGGGCGGAGCCGACTACGACGACCTGCTCGCCAGCGCCAAGATGAGCCTGAACATCAACCGCTACTTCGGGATGAAGTGGTATTCCTCCGACCGTATTGCCCACCTGATGGGCTCGGGCATCTGCACCGCGCTCTACGATGGCGACCAGATGCAGCGCTTCTTCTCGCCCGAGGAGGCCCTCTTCTTCCACGATGTGCCCGACCTCGTGGAGCAGCTCCTGGCCGTGCAGCAGGACGACGCGCGCCGCCGCGCCCTCGCCGCCGCCGGCCGCCGCCGCTACCACGCCCTCTTCAGCGGCGAGCGCATCCTGCGCTTTATGCTCGAGACCCTCTTCGAGCAGCCCTACTCCGAGCCCTACGAATGGGCCGAAGAGGTCTATCGATAACCCGCGCCTAGCCTATGATCCTTAACTCTCTCGACTCGATTGCGTCGGTCTATGACCCCGAGGTGGGGGTCCGCCTGACCTTCGCGAATGTCACCGATACCGCCCGCGCGCTGGAGCGCGGCCACCTCTGCGGGCCCATCGCCGGCGTGGTCCAGGCCGAGCTGGTCGGCGCGATGGCGCTGCTGGGCACCTTGCTCGACGCGCCCGGGCAGAAGGTCTCCCTGCGCGTGCTCCTGCCCGAAGGCCAACTGGGCGGAGCCACGCTCGAGTGCACCGCGAACTACGAAATCCGCGGCTACACCCGCCAGAAGGTCCTGCCCCAGCTCGACGATTCGCCCGAGAGCAGCGAGGTGCTCTTCGACCGCGCCCTCGGCCGCAAGGCCACCTGCGCCATCATCCGCTCCGCCCCCGGCGAGGAGGACTCCGTGGCGCAGTTCAACCTCGATTACCCCGATCGCCTGACCATCACCGACATCGTCGAGGAATACTTCAACACCTCCCTCCAGCGCCGCGCGCTCTGCCAGCTGGAGGCTTCGAGCGACCAGGGCTATGTGGCCGGCGCCCACGCCGTCTTGTGCGACTTCGCGCCCGAGGCGACCGACGAGGCCTACGAGCGCCTGGCCAAGTGCTTCGATTGGCGCCTGATGCAGGATTGGCTCTACACCGGCGCCTCGCTCCCCGAGCTCATCAAGCGCTTGGGCCTGAACCCCGTGGGCGAGCCCGAGACCCACACCGTCTGCTTCCGCTGCCGCTGCTCGGCCGAGCGCGTCCTGGCGATGCTCCGTTCGCTGCCCGCGCAGGAGCGTGCCGCGATGGTCGCCGCCGGCAAGCCCACCGACATCTACTGCCATATGTGCGGCAAGTGCTACTCGATTACCCCCGAACAAGTCGCGGCGCTCGGTTGAACCCGCCGCTCCTCAAGGTTCTGACTATGGCTGAAACCTCCTCCCCCAAGCCGCGGATCCTCTACGACCGCAACCTCCTCCTGGGCGACAAGCTCTTTCGCCGCCTCGGCCGCGCCCGCGCCATCGATGGCCGCAACATCCGGCGCGAAGACCTCGCCGCCTGCGACCTCCTCTTCGTCCGCTCCACCTGCCGCATCGACGGCGCGCTCCTCGAGGGCACCCCCGTCCGCTTCGTCGGCAGCGGCGTGGCCGGCACCGACCATCTCGACTTCGAGGCCCTCTCGCGCTTGGGCGTGACCGTCGCCACCGCCCCCGGGTGCAACGCCGAGAGCGTGGCCGACTACGTGGTCGCCGCCCTCCTCGCCATTGCCGAGCGCCAGCAGATCTCCTGGGAGAAGCGCACCTTGGGCATCGTCGGCGTGGGCCACGTCGGCTCCATCGTCAAGCGTTTCGCCGAGGAGGTCCTGGGGATGCGCACCCTCTGCTGCGACCCGCCGCGCAAGGACGCCGGTGATTGGCAGGCGCGCGACTTCGTCTCCTACAAGGAGCTCCTGCGCCAGGCCGACGTTATCACCTTCCACACCCCACTCACCAACGAGGGCCCCTACAAGACGCGCGGCCTCTTCGCCGGCCCCATCGTCCGCCAAGTCAAGCTCGGCGCCGTGCTGCTCAACTTCGCCCGCGGCCCCGTCTGCGACAACGCCCTGCTCACCGCGATGCTCACCACCGGGCAACTCTCCGACGCGGCCATCGACTGTTGGGAGGGCGAGCCGGACTACCAGCCCGGCCTGGCGATGCTCGCCACCTTCACCACCCCGCACATCGCCGGCCACGCCTTCGAGGGTAAGGCCAACGGCACCTGGGCCGTCTACAAGGCCGCCTGCGACTTCCTCGACAAGCCCGTCGGCCGCCTGCCCGCCTACCCCGACGCCCCCGTCTCCTCCCTCCGCCTCAACTGCGAGGACTTCTCCGACCAGGCCATCCTCCGCGAGGCCGTCAAGGCCACCTGCGACATCGAGGGCGACAGCGCCCGCTTCCGCGCGGCCTTCTCCGACACCCCCGCCGGCCGCCGCGAAGCCTTCGACTTCCAACGCAAGAACTACCCCCTCCGCCGCCTCTTCAGCGGCACCACCCTCGTCCTCTCTCACCCCTCCCCCACCCTCCTCCGCAAGCTGGAAATCCTGGGCTTCAATGTGGTGGTCCCGCCCTCCGAAGCGTAGGGCGCTTCGGTGGAAGCCGACAGCGGACAGCCGACAGCGGACAGCGCTGGCGCTCGATGTGCCTAGCCCGTCTGAGCCGTGGAAAGTTTATTGATTAGTCTCGGTGTTTGCCCGTCGCGTTAGCGGCTGTCCGCTGTCGGCTGTCGGCTGTCCGCTTGCCAAGTTCTCCGTCCATCCACCCCCACCGGTCCCCACAGGCTTCGCCGGCGAAGGGCTACCGCTTCCCCAGCCCAAAGAGCTTGAGGGCCGAGCGGAAGTCGGCGGGGAGGGGAGCGTGGGCCTTGATGTGCTGGCCGAGGATCATCGGGTGCGGCAGCTCGAGCTCCGAGGCGTGGAGCATCTGCCGGGTCACCGAGAGCAGCCGCGGGTCGTTGGCCTGCTTGACGCCGTACTGGCGGTCGCCGATAATCGGGTGGCGGATGCCGGCGAGGTGGCGGCGGATTTGATGGGTGCGGCCCGTCTCAATGCGCAGGGAAAGGAAGGAGGCCTCGGCATTGGACTGCATCTTCTTGACGTGCGTGACCGCGCGCTCGCCGTCGAGCGTCTCGGTGAGGGTGGAGGCCTGGCGCTCGATGCCCCCGGCGGCGAGCGCGGCGTAGAACTTGACCACCCGGTGGGTCTTGAACATCTCGATGGCCGCGTCCAACGCCTCGGCGCTCTTGGCAAAGAGCATCACCCCGGAGGTCTCGCGGTCCAGGCGGTGGACGGCGGCGATGGCGCGATTGTGCTCCTGCTCGCGCAGGAGTTCCTCGGCGGAGTTGCGCCCCTGGGTGAGCACGCCGGCGGGCTTGTCGACGGCCAGGTACCACTCATCCTGCCAGAGGATGCGGATGTGCGGCCGCTCCTCGGCGCTCTTGTCCTGCTTGGCGCCGGTGCTCTTCTGCACCACGAAGGCCACCTTATCCCCGGGCGCGAGGGTGTGGCGGGCAATCCAGACCAGCTTGCGGTTCACCCACACCACGCGCGCGTCGATCATCGCCTTGGCCGCGCGCTTGGTCACCTTCAGCCGGGCCGAGAGGAAGTCCTGGAGGGTGATGCCCTCTTCATCGCGCG
>JBJFFT010000162.1:0-18442 GCA_051891975.1 Candidatus Spyradenecus sp.
GTGGTGAGCTTCTCGGCATCCTCGTCGGGGATCTCGGCGCCGAATTCTTCTTCGAAGGCCATAATGAGTTCGACCTGATCGAGGGAATCGGCAGAGAGGTCGTCGATGAAGGAGGCTTCGGGAACCACCTGAGCGGCATCCACGCCAAGCTGATCAACGATGATGTCTTTGACTTTCTGTTCGAGGGACATGTTCTGTACTCCTTGGGTTGTTTAGATTCCCGGCCGCAGCCGGAGAGTGGGTGAAAGGGTGATTAGAATGCCATACCGCCACTGACGGCGAGGGTCTGGCCGGTGATGTAGGAGGCTTCGTCGGAGGCGAGGAAGCGGATAGCCTTGGCGACGTCTTCGGGCTCGCCGAGTTCCTGGAGGGGAATCATCTTGGCCATAGCGTCCTTGGCTTCCTGGGAGAGAACCTCGGTCATCTTGGTCTTGATGAAGCCAGGGGCGACGGCGTTGCAGCGGATCTTCTTCTTGCCATATTCCTTGGAGAAGGTCTTGGTGAAGTTGATGACGCCAGCCTTGGCCGCACCATAGTTGGCCTGACCGACATTGCCGAAGAGGCCGATGACAGAGGCGGTGTTGATGATCACGCCACCGCAGGGCTTGCCATCGGGGCCCTTGTTCTTGCCCATCGGGCGGATGACGGCCTTGGAGAAGAGGAAGACGGACTTGAGGTTGGTGGCCAGGACGGCATCCCACTCGGCTTCGTCCATCCGGAGGAGGAGGTTGTCGCGGGTGATGCCGGCGTTGTTGACGAGGATGTCGAGGCGGCCGAGCTGCTCGACGGTGGTCTTGACGGCGGCTTCAACCTGGTCGGCCTTGGAGACATCGCACTGGATGGTGATGACGCGGTGGCCGTAGGCGGCAACGACTTCCTTGGCGCTCTCGAGGAGGGCGGGGTTGAAGTCGAGGATGGCGACATCGGCGCCGCACTCGGCGAAGGCCTTGGCGGTGGCCAGACCAATTCCGCCACCAGAGCCGGTGACGAGGGCGACTTTACCGGAGAAATCGTACATAGTGGTTCCTTTGGTCCAGGGGGGGTTTACGCGTTGACCTTGGCGGCGGTGGCGGCCAGGGTGGCGGTGTCCTGCACGTTGGTGACGGCGTTGGCGCGGTCGATGCGGCGGATGAGGCCGGAGAGGACCTTGCCGGGACCGAACTCGGCGAAGAGGGCGCCGGGCTTCTGGACAGCCTTGACGCAGTCGGAGAAGTGCACGGGGCTATCGACCTGGGCCATCATCGCGGCCTTGATCGCCTCGCCATCGTTGGCGTGGAAGGTGCCAGTGGCGTTGGAGAGGACGGGGAACTGCGGTGCGGCGAAGGGAATGTCCTTAACGAACTCGGTGAGGCGCTCGCGGGCGGGGGTCATAAAGGGCGAGTGGAAGGCGCCGGCCACTTGGAGGACGACGTTCTTGACGCCGGCGGCGGTGGCGAGTTCGGCGGCCTTGGCTACGGCTTCGTGGGTGCCGGAGATGACCTGCTGAGAATCGGAGTTGATATTGGAGACGGTGCAGCCGGAGCCTTCGCAGATGGCGGCGAGCTGCTCGGGCGTGGCGCCCATAATGGAGATCATCCCCGAGGGCTTGGCTTCGCAGGCTTCCTGCATGTACTTGCCGCGAGCCTGGAGGATGCGCAGGGTGGTCTCGAAGTCGAGCACGCCGGCGGCGCAGAGGGCGGTCCACTCACCGAGGGAGAGACCGGCGACGGCATCGGGCTTGGCGTTGGGGCACTGCTTCTTGAAGGCGGTGTAGCAAGCCATCGAGACGGTGAAGATGGCCGGCTGGCAGATGTCGGACTTGGTGAGCGCCTCGGCGGGCCCTTCGAAGCAAAGGGTCTTGAGGTCGAAGCCGAGCACTTCGTTGGCCCGGTCGAAGAGGGCCATAATCTCAGGATCGCTCTCGGCGAGATCCTTGCCCATCCCGGGGAACTGGGCGCCTTGTCCGGCGAAGAAAACGTTCAGCATAATGCGGTCTTCCTTTCGTAGGTTTGGCTATAGTCTAGCGCTTTTCCGCGTCATTTTCAACAGGATTTTGCGCGGTGGGCTGCGAAGCATTGTGGAGGAGGGCGTCGAGCTCCTCATCCAGGGGGGCTTCGGGGAGGGCGGCGATGCGTTCGGCGATGGCCTGGGAGACGTTGTGCTTGGCCGCGCGCGAGCCGGCGCGGCAGGCGTAGAAGATGGCCTTGTGGGTGGAGGAGCCGTGGGTGATGATGACAGCCCCGGGCACGCCCAGGAGCGGCGCACCGCCGTAGATTTCCGGATCCATGTGCTGCTTAAAGGTCTTGAGCGCGGGGATTAGGGGGATGGCGGCGAGCTTGTACCAGATGCTCGACTTGATGATGCGCTTGAGCCAACCGCCCATCGCGTGGGCCGCGCTCTCGGAGGTTTTGAGGATGACATTGCCGATGAAGCCATCGCAGACGATGACATCGGTTTCGCCCTCAAAGACATCGTGCCCTTCGACATTGCCCTTGAAGCAGATGCTCGGGGTGTAGGAGCGCAGGAGGGGGAAGGCGTGCTTGGTGAGCTCGTTGCCCTTGCAATCTTCGGTGCCGATGCTCATCAAGCCGATGGAGGGCTCTTCGCGGCCGAGGACCAGGCGGCTGTAAATATCGCCCATCACGGCGAACTCGCGCAGCCACTCGTGGTGACAATCGGTGTTTGCGCCGGCATCCAAGAGCAGAAGCGGGCGCGAGGCGTTGGACGTGGGCATCACCGTGGCGATGGCCGGGCGTGCAACCCCCTTGATGCGGCCGAGGATGAAGAGGGCGGAAGCGGCCATCGCGCCGGAGTTGCCGGCGGAGACGGCGGCATCGGCCTGCCCTTCCTTCACCATCCGCATACAGACGTTGATGGAGCAGTTCTTCTTGCGGCGAACTGCGGCGGCCGGCGCATCATCCATCGCGATGGCTTCATCGGTATGGACGATGGTGAGCCGGCCGCTTTTGAGCAGTGCCTCAACGTCGGGAATCGGGCGAATCTTGGGGTGGCGGTGCTTGAGGGACTTGCGAATAGCCTTCTCATCACCCACGAGGATGATGCTATCTTCGGTCTGTGCGGCGGCCAAAACGCCTCCCCAAACAATCTCGAAGGGGGCGTTGTCTCCGCCCATCGCATCCAATGCAATCCTCATGATTTCCGCTCCTTGCTTAAGCCAGATTCCATCCGGCGGCTCTTGGGATTAGGCCTCGGCGACGTCGAGGACCTGACGGCCGTCGTACTTGCCGCACGCGGGGCACGCGCGATGGGCCAGGCGGGTGGCACCGCATTCGCAGGTCACGGTCCCGGGGACGGCGGCCTTGATCTGGGCGCGACGCTGACGGACACGCATTTTGGACTTCTTACGTTTAGGAACTGCCATGTTGTCTCTCTTTCTTTCTCTAAGACTTTGCCGGGTTATGCCAGGGGCTCGAGCTGATCCAGCGCGGCGAAGGGGGAGGCACCTCCACCTTCCGCGCAGGCGCAGGCGCCTTCATTGAGGTTTTTACCGCAATGGGGGCAGAGGCCCTTGCACGATTCCTTGCAAATCGGATACGAAGGAAGGGCGAGAATAATACCTTCTCGCGCGCTTTCCGTCAAGTCGAGCCGCTCAAGGCCCGCCACATTGAATGCCTCGCAGTAGTCCTGCTCGGCGAAAGTCGCTTCGAAATCTCCCCCGCAACGCCCGCAAATACAGGCGCACGGCAGGGTGAGGGTGCCGCGGACGAGGAGTTCGTTCTCAGGGAGCAACTCGCACGCCAAGTCATACGCCAGCCCATCGGCCGGGCGAACCTGCGCAAGATCCTCCAACTCCAAGAGCTCACGCGCGAGCACCCCTTTTAGGTGCTCGTAGCGGCCATCGTCCAGCCGGCCGAGGTCAACGATCAAACGCGCCGGCGTTTCCACCGGAACCTCCTTGGATACGCTGTTCAGGGTGCGCGGCCAAGTAGTCGCGCAGGTGCCGCTCCACGCACGCGGGAACAAAATGCTCGGTCTTCCCGCCATACCGCGCCACCTCGCGCACGGTCGAGGCAGTGATATAGCTATGTTCCTCGTTGGGCATGAGGAAGAGTGTCTCGATCTCCGGGGCCAGCTGACGGTTTGTGAGCGCCATCTGGAACTCGTACTCAAAGTCGCTATACGCGCGCAGTCCGCGCACCACCGCGCGCACATTGTTCCGCCGGCAGAACTCTACCAACAGGCAATCGAGCGGCAGCACCGTGGCATTGGTGATATTCCCCTCGCGCAGGCACTCGTGCACCATCGCCAGACGCTCCTCAATGCCAAAGAGCCGCGTCGGCTTGGGCGAGATGCCTGCCACGGCCACAATCAGGTGGTCGAAGAGCGATGCACTCCGACAAATCAAGTCGAAGTGGCCCATCGTCATCGGGTCAAAGGTTCCTGGGTAAACCGCAGTGGTCTCTTTCATGCCGCGCAGTATAGCATATTCCCGCCAAGAATGCACAAGTGCTTGCCTGCCGGCTCGTGCGCGAGCCGGCAAGCAGCGGCTAGTTGCTAGCTGTTAGCGGTTAGCGCGCGTACCGCGACGGAGGGGGTGGGGGAGGGGAGGCCCGCGGCCGGCCTCTGGCGCATCTGGCCCCGGGTGTGCTTGGACTCCGGGGCGGGAGGCCTGGCGGAGCAGGCCTATGCACAACGCTTACAGGCGCTTCGCAGAAAAACGCCCGGCGATACTCTCAAAAAGGGAGGCCCTACCTCGGGGTGAGGTAGGGCCTAGGTGACCTCGAGGTAGGGCCTAGGTCGAGGCGAGGTAGGGCCTATCGCGTGCGCGTACGCGCGTGAGGCGCGCGCAGTCTTGTATTGGGAGAGTTGGCTCCTAAGAGGTTTTCGGTGTGCGTTGCGCGGGGGGCGGGATTGTGGTTTAATAGGGGCGGTTTAAGAGAAAAGGACTCGCGATGCTTGATATTAAGCGGATTCGTGAAACGCCCGACGAGGTTCGGGAAGGTTTGGTGCGCCGGTGCATGGATACGGCGCTTGTGGATACGGTGTTGGAATTGGACGGTCGTCGCCGGACGCTGGTGACGGAGGTCGACGCGCTCAAGGCCAAGCGCAACGGGGTCTCGAAGTCTATCGGCGCGCGCGTGAAGGCGGGCGAAGATGTGACGGCGGTCAAGGAAGAGATGCGCCAGTTGGGCGATGAGATTGCCGCAAAGGATAGCGAGATTCGGTCGGTGGAGGAGGCGCTTCGCACGGCGATGCTGCGCATTCCGAATGTGCCGAACAAGGATATTGTCACCGGGCCGGATTCTTCGGCGAACCGCGATGTGCGCCATGTGGGCGTGGAGCCGACCTTCGACTTTGAGCCGCTGGACCACATTACTCTGGGCGAGAAGTTGGGGATTTTTGACTTTCCGCGCGGCGTGAAGCTCACGGGCACGGGCTTCCCGATTTTGCTGGGGCAGGGGGCCAAGCTGCAGCGCGCGCTCATTCAGTATATGCTGGATTTGCACACCCAGAAGCAGGGCTACACCGAGATGTTGCCGCCCTTCGTGGTGAACACCGCCTCGATGATTGGCACCGGCCAGCTGCCGAAGATGCAGGACGATATGTACCACTGCGAGGTCGACGACTTTTGGCTGATTCCCACCGCCGAGGTCCCGGTGACGAACTACTACCGCGATGATGTGCTCGAGGCCGCGAAGCTGCCGATCAAGTTGACGGCCTACACCCCTTGCTTCCGGCGCGAGGCGGGAAGCGCGGGCAAGGACACCCGCGGCATTCTGCGCGTCCACCAGTTCGATAAGGTGGAGATGGTGAAGTTCGTTGAGCCCTCGACCTCCTACGACGAGCTTGAGAGCCTGGTGAAGGATGCCGAGGATGTGCTCACCGGTCTGGGCCTTTACTTCCGCGTGCTCGAGCTCTGCTCGGGCGACATCTCCTTCTCGGCGGCCAAGTGCTACGACCTGGAGCTCTGGGCGCCGGGGCAGAAGGGGTGGTTGGAGGTCTCCAGCTGCTCGAACTTCGAGAGCTTCCAGGCGCGCCGGGCGAACATTCGTTTCCGCGGGGCCGACGGCAAGCTGCAGTTTGTGCACACCCTCAATGGTTCGGGCGTGGCGTTGCCGCGCTTGATGATTGCCATCTTGGAGCAGTGCCAGCAGGCCGATGGCTCGGTGTTGCTGCCCGAGGCGATTCGCCCCTACTTTGGCGGGGATCGCTTGGTGCCGGTGAAGTAACGGCAGGAAGGGGCGAGTATGGCCAAGAAGATTGGGCCGCTGACGATGTGCCACTGGGGCAACCCGGTGCTGCGTCAGCCGTGCCAGCCAGTGCCGGTGGTGACCGAGGCGCTCAAGCGTTTGGCCATCGATATGATCGAGACGATGTATAGCGCCAATGGCGTGGGCCTAGCCGCCCCGCAGATTGGCCGAAACGAGAGCCTCTGCGTTATCGATGTGCCCGAGGATGCCGAGAAGGAGGAGTGCGTGGAGCTCAATGCGGCCATCCCGATGCCGCTCGTGCTCTTCAACCCCGAAATCCTGACCGCCGAGGGCGAGCAGACCGATGAAGAGGGCTGCCTCTCCTTCCCCTCCATCCACGCGCCCGTCACCCGCGCCAACAAGGTCTCCTTCACCTTCTTGGACATCAACGGCTTTCGCCAGACCCACACCGCCTACGGCCTGCTCGCCCGCGCCGTTCAGCACGAACTCGAGCACCTCAAGGGCGGGGTCTTCATCGACAACGTGGCCGACCGCGCGCCGATCGAGGCCAAGCTCGCCAAGCTCGAGGCCAAGACCAAGCGCCAGCTGGGGCTGGCCTAACGCGTTTTCGGGAAGGCTTTTGCGCCAATGCGCCGCACTGCGTTCACGCTTCTCTTGCTCACCCTCGCCGCGGGATGGCCGGGGGCGCGGGCCTTGGCCTTCACCCTCACGCTTCTCGAACAAGCCGGGGTGCGCGCGGAGTTGACCGCGAGTGCCGAGCGGTTGGTGCGCGAGGAGCCCGTGGTGGCCACCTTGGAGGTGACAGCCCCGGCGCATATGCAGGTGGAGGTGCCCGATCTGCGGCGGCGCTTGCGTGGCTTTGCCGTGGTGGAGGACTTCCCGGCCGGGCGCACGGAGGCGGGCAACTTGGCGCGGACACGCTGGCGCCTGCGGTTGACGCCCGGCGGAGAAGGCCCCTGGCGCCTAATGCCCTTTGTGCTGAGTGTGCAGGATCGCCGGACGGGAAAGGCCTCCGAGTTCCTGACGCAAGCCGTTCTTTTTCCCGAGCCCTTGCCATTGCCCGGGGCAAGCGGTTCGCCCGAGTGCGACCTTGCGCCTGAGTGGGTCGCCCCCGGTTGGCGCACCTTCGGGCTTTGGTTTCTCTATGCCCTCGGCGCGGGTGCGCTAGGGGTCGGTCTATGGTTGGGGGGTAAACGCCTGCGCCGGACGTTGCACGAGCGCAAACTCTCCCCTGCGTTGCGCGCTCAAGCGGAACTCGAGCGCCTGCTCCTGCAAAATCTGCCCGCTCGCGGCCTCTTCAAGCGCTTTTATGCCGAACTCACTGGCGTAGTCCGCCGCTACTACGAACGGGCCTACGCCCTGCGCGCCACGCGCCAGACCACCAGCGAGTTCTTGGCCAACCTTGCCGCCGATGCACGCTTCTCGCCGGACGATCGGAGCGCGTTGGCCGACTTCCTGACGGCGGCCGACCGCATCAAGTTTGCCAATATCACCGCCACCTGTGCCGAGGCCGAGGCGGCAACCGCCGCCGCCAAGCGCGCGCTCACCGTCCGCCCGGCCGAGGCCGAGGGCGTGGCCCCCTAAGCGCGGGCGGCCCATCAAACAAGGAGTTTTGCCTTATGAACTGGGGATTTGCTTCCTATGAGACGCGCTTCCGCTGGGTGGCGGCCATTTGGGCCGTCATTCTGACCGGCTGGTGCTTTGCCGATACGAATTGGAAGGTGCGCGTGGTCGGGGCTCTACTGTGGGTGATTATCACGGTGGTGCTCTCGCTGCGCTTTGCCTGGTGGCGGCCGCGCTCCGAGCGCGAGGTGCCGATCTTCCTGCTCCTGGGCCGTCGTAGCGAGGCGGGGACCGACGTTGCTTGCCCCTCCTTGGCAGATCTCGAGGTGCTTATCCGCAACCTCTTGGCCGCCGGCTATCGTTTCCAGACCGTCACCGAGGCCATCGTCGCCCCAGCGCGCAAGTCGGTGGCGATGACCTTTGATGGCGGCGCGCGCGAGACGCTCGGCTCGCTCCTGCCGCTTCTGCAGCGCTATAAGGTCAAGGCCACGCTCTTCGTCACGAAGGCCGGCGAGCACGAGGCTAGCAGCCTCAAGCCGCTAGAAATCCAGGAGCTTGTTCGCTCGGGACTGATTGAAATCGGCGGCACGGTCGACCCCCTGCCTCTCGACGCCCCGCAGGAGGCCTGGCAGGAGGCCATCGCGCAGAATCGCCACTGGATTGCCGGCGTGGTCGGCCTGTTGCCGCGCGTCTTCGCCTATCCGCAGGGCACCCAGCCCGAGGCACTGGAAGCGGCCGTTCGCGCGGCAGGATATACCGAGGCGATGAGTGTTGGTCGCCAGTTGCGCCCGGTCAAGGATGCGCCCTTTGATATTCATCGCCGCCTCATCTCTGGCGGCTGCAAGCCTTGGCAGGCCTACCTCCTCGCCACCCGCGGCCGCTTCTCCGCCCTCTCCACCCCCAAGATGTAGCGTGGGGTGGGGACTTCTCGCCCCCACACCCCCCGGCAGGACGATGACATAGCTCCTGCGGACTTGCTCGCCCTGCACCTCGGGAGCGCGGTGCGCTCCACCCCGGCCGGCGCGCCCTTTGGGCACGTCGGCTAATGGCACGGCTGTGGCACACCAGGCTGCGCAGCAGGGATGCGCTCCGCGCCTCCCTGCCAGGGCCGTTGGGGGAGTTCCCCCAAGTCCCCGCGTTGCAGGTTTTGCTGGCCGCCGTCCCGGCGGCCAGGGCGGTCCGCGTTGTGCCTTGGCCTGCTCCGCCAGGCCATCCGCCCCGGATTGACCTCGGGCCCGGGGCGGGTGGTACTATTAACAGTCAGTCTTATTGTAAATAACAGTTAGTCTTAATTGAATTAACAGTCAGTCTTAATTCAATTAACACTCAGTCTTATTAGTTTCCCTCGCCCCTGGCGAAAGTTCACCCAAGGGTGGATGGAGGTTCTCCGTTCACCGTTCACTGTTCACCGTTCACGCTGGCGCGTGCGCAGCGGCGCGCGGATTGTGGTATACTGCGCGCCGTTTTTTGATTTGATTGGAGTAAAGCGTTATGCAGATTAGCAAGTTGGCGTTTATGTTTACCGAGGCGGAGATCAACGGTGGCCTGGCGGCTGCGCTCGAGAAGATGGGCGAAGCGCAGGGCAAGGAGTTGCTCAAGAAGGTGAAGGATCCGCAGGTGGTGCTCAAGGATGGGTTGGTGATCTTTAAGTGCAAGGCCTCGATGGGCTTCATCCCGATGCCGGTGGAGGCGCAGATTCGTTTGACGCCGGCGAAGGATGGCGCTGCGCTCGATGTCACGCTCGAGAAGGTGTCGATGGCGATGATGGGCGGGGCGGCGGGCGCTTCGGCGCTGATGGGGCAGCTGGCCACGGCGGTGGCGGGCAAGCCCGGGCTCGCGGTCAATGGCAACACGCTGACGGTGGACCTGGCGGTGCTGGCGCAGCTGCGGCAGATTACCCTGGGCGGCAAGCTCAAGGATATCGCGATTGTCAATGGCACGCTCGCGCTCGACTTCTCGTAAGGGGAGGCGGAAGAGATGAAGTTCTACGATTTTCTCAAGTCGCGCCACCTGGTGGAAGCGTGCACCTGCGAGGAGGCCAAGATGGTCGAGTTGCTGGAGAAGCCGCTGACGCTCTATGTGGGGTTCGACCCCACGGCCTCGTCGCTCCAGGCCGGCAACTATGCCGCCATTCAGACCCTGGCGCAGTTCCAGCGCGCCGGCCATCGCGTCATCGCCCTGGTGGGCGGGGCCACGGGGATGATTGGCGACCCCTCCGGCCGCTCCACCGAGCGCAACTTCCTCTCCGAGGAGCAGCTGAAGATTAACCTCGAGGGCATCAAGGAGAACCTCTCGCGCTTCCTCGACTTCAACCACCCCACCAATCCCGCCATCCTGGTCAACAACTACGATTGGTACAAGGACTACACCATCCTGCCCTTCCTGCGCGAGGTGGGGACCCTCTTCCGGATGAAGCCGATGCTCGCCAAGGATTCGGTCCAGAAGCGCCTGAATGCCGAGACCAACTCGATGACCTTCACCGAGTTCTGCTACCAGATCCTCCAGGGCTACGACTTCTACTACCTCTATAAGCACTACGGCTGCACCCTCCAGGTGGGCGGGGCCGACCAGTGGGGCAACATCACCGCCGGCACCGACCTCATCCGCCGCCTCGAGCCCGAGGCCGAGGTCAACGGCTTGACCATCCCCTTGGTCTGCGACGCGAACGGGCAGAAGTTCGGCAAATCCGCCGGCAACGCCATCTTCCTCAATGCCGCTAAGACCAGCGTCTACGCCTTCTACCAGTTCTTCCTGCGCACCCTCGATGCCGATGCCATCCGCTATCTGAAGATCTTTACCTTCCTCGATGACGCGCGCATTGCCGAGCTCGCTGCCGAGTTGCAGGCCCACCCCGAACAGCGCGCCCCCCAGAAGGCCCTGGCCGAGGAGCTCACCCGCGCTGTCCACGGCGAAGCCGGCCTCGAGACCGCCCGCAAGGCCTCGGCCGTCCTCTTCGGCGGCACCCTCGACGGGCTCACGGCCGCCGAACTCGAAGCCATCGCCGCCGATGTCCCCTCGGCCGAGCTGCCCGCCGGCGAGGTCCTCGGCAAGAGCGTCATCGACGTGGCCGTCGCCGCCGGCTTCCTCAAGAGCAAGGGCGAGGCGCGCCGCCTCATCCAGGGCGGCGGCCTTTCGCTCAACAACGTGAAGGTGGCGGACCCCGCGGCGGTGGTCGACCCCGCCGCGCCGGTTGAGGGCAAGGTCCTCCTCCTGCGCCAGGGGAAGAAGAACTACTTCCTCCTGAAGGTGAAGGCCTAAGGGCCGCCCAACGCAATGCTCACGCCCGCGACCATCGACGCGATCGGCGCCTTGATGGCGCGGGCCGGCATTTCCGAGGCCGACCTGCGCGAACAGTTTGTCCTTGGCAGCGGCAGCGGCGGGCAGAAGATCAATAAGACTTCCAGTGCCGTCCGCCTGACTCACGAGCCCAGCGGCCTCTGGGTCAAGGTGCAGGCCTCCCGGTCGCGCGAGGATAACCGCTGGCTCGCCCGCCGCGCCCTCGCCGAGAAGCTCCTGGAAATTCGCGATGGCGAAGCCTCCAAGCGCCAGCAGGAGCGCGAAAAGATCCGCCGCCAAAAGCGCCGCCGCTCCCGCCGTCAAAAGGCCAGAATGCTCGACGACAAGGCCAAACACGCCGCCAAAAAAGCCGCCCGCCGGTGGACACCGGAGTGAGTCGACTGTCGACTGACTCGCGTAGCGAGCCTCAAAAAAGCTCCAGCTCGCCCTGAATGCAACTGACCGGGGCGAAGGAGCGGCGGTGCTCCGGGCAGGGACCTAATTGGCGCAGGGCGGCGAGGTGGGGGGCGGTGCCGTAGGTTTTGTTCTTGGCAAAGCCGTAGGCGGGGTAGAGGCGGTCGAGCTCGCGGCAAAGACGGTCGCGCGTCACCTTGGCGATGATAGAGGCACAGGCGATGAGTAGGCTCGTGGCATCGCCCTTGACGATGGCGGTGTGGGGAATTGGCAGCCCTTTGACCGGGAGGCCGTCGACCAGGGCGTGGTTGGGCAAGGGGGTGAGCCCTTCGAGGGCGCGGCGCATCGCCAGGTGGGTGGCGCGCAGGATGTTCAGTTCGTCAATCTCGCGCGCCGAGGCCTGCCCAGCTGCCCAGCGAATGGCCGGGTGGGCGGTGATGAGGTCGTAGAGCGCCTCGCGTTTGCGCTCAGTCAGCTGCTTGGAGTCATTCACCGCCGCGAGTTCCTCGGCCGCGAGGCGCGGCAGATCCTCGGCCGCGATGGAGACAGCCCCGGCCACGACCGGCCCGGCCAGACATCCGCGCCCGGCCTCATCCACCCCCGCGAGCACCGCCCCGGGGTGTTCGGCCCAAAAGGCCGCCTCGTGCACCAGCAACGGATGACTCATTGGGCGGAGCTCCGCTGTTGAAGCCACTGGTAGAGCTCTTGGAAGCGGAAGTCTAGGTGCCCATAGGGGTCGCGGTTTGCGGTTAGGAAGGCCTCAAAAGCGGCCTCGTCAGGGAAGGCTTGCAGGAAGTCGCGGACGATGACCGAGGGCGGGCAGTTGAGCGGTTGGGCGGGATGCCAAGCGGTGGTCAGCGCTAGGGGATCCGGCTCGCCCTCGGCCGTGGCGTAGGGGTGCAAGAGTGGGAGGCAGTCGGCTAGACGGTAGCGCACGATGATGACGAGCACATCGCCCAACGAGAGGGTGGTTGGGCCCCCGGTGAGGGCGTTCTGGCAGAGTTTACGGCAGAGGGCGTGCGCCTCGTCCGCCGGCAACAGGTCTATGAGGTCGAACGAGGGCGGACCCGCAAGCAAGGTAGATCTCCGGTTGTCGCCCAGCAGGTTCTGCTTGATGATGGGCTTGACGCGTTCCCATTCGGCGCGCGAGCCGCGCTTGAGCATCGCTTGGGCTAGGGCAATGGCGGCATCGTAGCGGGCGGTGGCATTGCGCAGGTGGTCGCTTGAGGGGGCGAGCATCACCTCGAGGGCCTGCAGGCGAGTGGCCTCGTCGGGGAGGCGGTCGAGCGCGTCAAGCACATTGATGAGGTTGGGGATGCTGAAGCTGGGGACGGCGTCCTGCAAGAGCGCGTTGCAGAGGAAGTCGGTCAAGGCGTTTAGCCGGTGCGGGGAGAGGACCCCCTCGGGCTTGTCGGCCTGGATGAAGTATTCGAGGTAGGTGAGCGTCCAGTAGAGGGGGGCCTCGCCTTGGGGGAGGGGGTGGTTGAGGAGGGTGAGGGCCGCGTGCGGCGTAAAGGTTTCCATCGCCATCCAGAGGGCTTTACAATTGGCGCCGGGGCGGCTGAAGGCGGCGATAAGTTCGGCCTCCAGGCGGTCAGGGGCCGCGAGGTTCAACTGCGCGGCGGCCTCCAAGATGAGCGCGTCATTCGCGGGGGCCAGCCGGAGCAAGGCGAGCCACTGTTCGGGCGAGGGCCTGGGCAGGGTGGCGATCCATCCTTCGGCCAGGGCACGGTCGCATTCCGCGCGCTCGGTATCGCGAAGGGGTTGCGATGTGGCGATGAGTTGCAGCGCCTCGGGTGCCGGCAGGCCCAAGCGCTGTTCGAGAAGTTGGGCGAAGCGGGCGTTTGCGTGCCGCGCCGCCTTGGCCAGATGTTGCGCGCAGAGCTTCAGTACTGGGTCGGGCACGGAACCGGGGCGCGCGCAGGCCTGCTCGAGCTGGGCGTTGGCGAAGTCCTCAAAGGGGACGGCGCGGGCGTCGTCTGGGGGCGTGAGCACGTGCTTGAAGTAGAGCGAGAGGAGGCGGCTGCGGAAGCTCTTCAAGCCCAGGGGCAGGCATTCGCCCACCTCGGGCATACGCCAGATTGCGGTGATGTAGGCGCAGTTGCGGAAATCGAAGCGCGGGGTGAGGTGGGCGGCCTCGGTGAAGGAGAAACTCAATCGGCCGGGAACGCCGCAGAGGACGCAGCCTTCGTCTTCCCGGTAGGGGGCGTGCAGACGCATCAAGGCGTCAACGGTCAGGAGGATTTCCTCGGCTTCGGCCACCGGGAGGCTCCACACCTTGGCCTTGGGCGTGATGCGGTAGAGGAAGCAAGCGCTGGGAAGCTGCAGGTAGGAGAGGGCGGCCTCGGTGTCGGAGAGGGTGAGCGTGTAGAGGTCGCAGCGGCCCTCCGCTTCAAGGGTTGCGAAGAGGGTGCCGCGCGGCGTGAATGGCCCGGTGGGGAGGGGGCCGACGGGGCCCTGCCAGACGAGTTCGGAGCGCGCGTTGACCTCAAAGGGCTTGTTCTCCAGGGAGTAGGCGCTGACATTGTGCGGGCAGGGGCTGGAGTCGAAGGAGAAGACGGTGCTGGCGGCTTCGGCCTCCGAGAGGCGCGCTTTGACGAAGGCGATGGCTTTCTCTTCGGCGGGGGTGAAGGCAAACAGGGGCGCGGCGGCCAGCACGGCAACCAACGCGCCCGGGAGGAGTCTCGGCAGGGGCATAGGCGCTCTCCTGAGGGGTGGGCGGATTATGGGTTGAGGGCGCGGGCGGTGAGGTCGTAGCCGCGGGTGCCGGTGAGGGTGACGAGGAGGAAGTCGCCGGGGCGGGCGCCCTCGGGGAGGTGCGCGAGGCGGACGAGGCCGTCGACCTCGGGGGCTTGGTGGGGGAGGCGGGCGCGGCCGGAGCCGTCGGCGGCGCGCTCGAGGAGGAGGGCACGGGCGGTGGTGCCGACGCGCTCGCGGTTGCGCTCCTTGGCGATGGCGCGCTGGGCGGACATCAGGCGGGCCAGGCGATCGCGGGCGACCTCGGGCGGGGGCAGGCCGGGGAGCTCGGTGGCGGCGGTGCCTTCCTCGGGCGAGAAGATGAAGGTGCCTAGGGCGTCGAAGCGGACGCGCTTGACGTAGTCGAGCAGGGCCTGGAAGTGCTCCTCGGTTTCGCCCGGGAAGCCGACCATACAGGTGGTTCGGAGGGTGGCACCGGGGACGGCGGCGCGGAGGCGCTCGGGGAAGGTGTCGATGGCGGCGATGGTGTCGGCGCGGCGCATCGCGCGGAGGATGTCGGGGTGCGCGTGCTGGATGGGGAGGTCGAAGTAGGGGACGATGTGCTTGGCGCCGGCCATCACCTCGAGGAGTTCGTCGGTGACGTGGTTGTGGAAGCCGTAGAGCCAGCGGAGCCAGAAGTCGCTCTCGAGGGCATCGAGGCGGCGGAGGAGTTCGGCGAGGTTCGAGCCGTTGCGCAGGTCCTTGCCGTAGGCGGTGACATCCTGGGCGATGAGGTTGATTTCGCGGGTGCCGGTGGCGATGAGTTCGCGCACTTCGGCCTCGATGGCCTCCATCGGGCGCGAGCGCAGGTGGCCGCGGAATTGCGGGATGGCACAGAAGGCGCAGGCGTGGTTGCAGCCCTCGGCAATCTTGGTGTAGGCCACGATTTGCCCGGAGAGACGGAGGGCGGGGATGGGTTTAGCGAAGGTGCGCGTGGGCAACCCGGGGGCTACGGCCAGCAGCGCCTCGCGGTCCTGCTTGCGTCGGTGCTCGAGCTGCTTGACGAGTTCGGGGAGGCGGTCGAGCTCGTCCACGCCGAGGAAGGCATCGACCTCGGGGAAGGCGTCGAGCATCTGGGCGCGGTAGCGCTGGGGCATACAGCCGGCGACGATGACGGCCTTGCAGTGGCCCTCGGCCTTGTGGGCGCAGGCGGCGAGGATGTTCTCGGCCCCCTCCTCGCGGGCACTCTCGATGAAGGCGCAGGTGTTGATGAGGATGATGTCGGCCGCCTCCGGGCTCGGGGCCAGCTGATAACCGGACTTGAGCAGGAAACCGGCCATCGCCTCGCTGTCGGCCAGGTTCTTCGAGCAGCCCAGCGAGATAATGCCAATGGTCTTGACGCGCATCTTACAGCCCCAGGTCGTCGTTCACCAGCAGGACTGTGGTGGGGGTGCAGCCCGGGCGCTGCTTAATAATGGAGGTGACGCGGCAGATGCTCTCGGGGCAGCTGCCCGCGCACTGCGCGCAGGTGCCGGTGACCGCGCAGGGGGTCTTGCGACCCAGGCGGTAGGCGTTGACCGGGCCGGCCACTTCGGCGATGCGGTCCAGGGCCGCGTGAACGCCCCCGCGCACGAGCTTGTTGCGCCCGATGAGCAGGACCACCTGACGGGGACCGAAGGTCATCGCGGCCACACGGTTGCCGTTGCCGTCGATATTGACGATGATCCCCTCTTCGGTGAGGGCGTTGACCGAGGAGAGGAAGAGGTCGCAGGTCAGCTGGCGGCGCATAATCTCGAGCTTCTCTTCGGGCGAAAGGTTGGGGAAGCCGTGATTGAGGATCTCCTTGCCCGCATCGCGCAGCTCGCGCGTCAGGTTCAGGCAAGCGACCGAGAGCGAGCCGCCAAAGCCGACGCTCCGGGCCGGCTCGGCCAGGGCGAGGATCTTTTCGCGCGCGACTTCGCGCGTGGCGCAGACTTCAACCATAAAGCCGCGGGCGCGGAGCTTTTGGGCAACGGCCTCCAGGCGCGTGGCCGAAAGCCAAGAGAGCATGTCATTGACGGTGGATTGTTCCATGGTTCGCCTCCCGATAAGCAAGGATGAGAAAGAGCACTCCCAGCGCCAGCAGCGCTACGGAGATGGTTTGACTGAACGAAAGCCCAAAGTAGGTCGCCCCGCGCGGATCATCGCGCAGGCACTCCACCCCAAAACGCAAGAGCGCGTAGGCCGTCAAGTAGACCCCGCCCACCGCCTTCTCGCGCACGCCTGCCGGCAGGCGCCGGTAGAGCAGCCACAGCCCCCCAAAGAGCACCAGGCAGCCGGCCGCCTCGATGAGCTGCGTCGGCCAAGTGGGCAAGGTTTCGGGGGCGTATTGGCTAATCTGCCGCAGGGCCACCTGGTGTTTCCACGGCGGGGTCTGCGCCGGATAGCGCACGCCCAGGATGTTTTGGCAAAGCCCCCCAAAGCAACACCCGTGGAAGAAGCACCCCACGCGCCCAAAGGCGTGCCCCAGGGGCACAAAGACCGCCGCAAACCCCAGCAGCCCCAACGGCTTCTCCCCCTTCAAGAGCGCATAGACAATCAGCCCGGCCACCGCCGCGCCAAAGCCCCCGTAGAAGACCAATCCCCCCCGCCACACGGCAAACATTTCCAGCGGCGCGCCCGCGAACTCCGTCCGCCAATTCTGCCACACGTAGACCGTCCGGGCCCCCAGCACCCCGCACACCGCCGCCACCATCACCAGCGTGTCAACATCCCGCGGATTGCGTCCGCTCAACTTTGCCAGACGCAAGGCCAAGAGATAACAGGCCAAGAAGCCCAGCGCGAGCATCACGCCATACATCTGAATCTGCAAACCAAACAGTGAAAACAACTCCGAGTGCATAACGCCGCGCATTATACCGAAAATCCCCCCGCGCTGCTCGCACGATTGCGAAATGGGCAGTTGACAAAGGCTGGCGGGGGGTGTTATAGTATGCGCCGTATTCACTCCTTCGTGGGGTGACAGAATCTCATCCGAACAAAATATACATCACCCCGCGGGCCTCATCCCCCGCGGGGCTTCTTGTTCTCTGGCGTCCCCCTCGCCAACGCAGGGCAAAGAAAGGCGGAGCGGCCAACCGGCTGCTCCGCCTTTCGTGTCGCGTCTGGTTCCAGACGATTAGTTGGAAGCACGACCACCAACGCCGGCAGCCGTGGCCGCATTGGCCTTGGCCGCTTCGTGCGGACGCAGCGCGCGGACGGCCGCGCCGGCGCGCCAGAGCTCGCTGTTGCGGATCTTCTCGAGTTTGGCCTCCAGGCGCTCCTTGTAGTCCTTGCGGCCGCAATCGCGGATAACGGCCTTGGCCTCGGTGAGGTCGGCGACGGACTTGTAGAGCTCCTCGAAGACCGGGCGGGTGGCCTTCTCGAAGCGCGGGGCCCACTTGAGTGCGCCGTGCTGGGCGGTGGCCGAGCAGTTCGAGTACATCCAGTCCATGCCCTTCTCGTCAACCAGGCGGATGAGGGACTGCGTGAGCTCCTCGACGGTCTCGTTGAAGGCCTCGGAGGGGCTGTGGCCGTGCTTGCGCAGGGTCTGGAACTGCGCCGAGAGGATGCCCTGGAGGCAGCCCATCAGCGTGCCGCGCTCGCCAACGAGGTCGGAGGTCACTTCGCGCTTGAAGGTGGTGGGGAAGAGGTAGCCCGAGCCGACGGCGATGCCTAGGGCCAGGGTGCGATCGAGGGCCTTGCCGGTGGCGTCAATCTCAACGGCGTAGGAGGAGTTAATGCCCACGCCCTCGAGGAAGTTGCGGCGCACCGAGGTGCCCGAGCCCTTCGGGGCGACCATAATCACATCCACGCCCTCGGGGGCGTCCACGCCGGTGAGCTCGCGATACTCCCAGCCGAAGCCGTGCGAGAAGTAGAGCGCCTTGCCGGGGGTCAAGTGCTTGCGAATCTGCTTGAAGACAGGCTTGATGGACGCATCGGAGGTGAGCATCATCACGATGGTGCCCTTCTCGGCGGCTTCCTCGATCTCGAAGAGGGTCTTACCCGGCACCCAACCATCCTTGATGGCGCGCTGCCAGGAGCTGTTCTTCTTGTCGCTCTTGCGCTGGCCGATAATCACGTTAATCCCGTTGTCGCGCATATTCAGCGACTGCGCCGGACCCTGCACGCCATAACCGAGAACGGCAACAACCTCGTTCTTCAGCGTCGTCTGGGCCTTCTTCAAGGGGAATTCCTTGCGGGTGGTGATGTCTTCGGTAACATCGGCGAATTTAATCTTAGCCATAGTGAGTTCCTTACTGTCCAATCCTGTACTGAGGATGAAAACATCGGCGTAGTATACGGCTTATCCGCGCAAAAAGTCAACATAAAACTGCGGGCCG
>JBJFFT010000163.1:0-18344 GCA_051891975.1 Candidatus Spyradenecus sp.
CTGGCTCTTCCGCCAGAGGCGCGGACAGGTGGAAAAGCGTAGCGAGCCGGGCGTGGTCGGGGCCGTCTTCGGGCAGCTCCTCGAGTTCGTGATGCCCGAGTGAGGGGCGGCCGCGCCAAAAAAGTTGCGCGGGGTGAAACTTTTTCTGTAACCTCTTCGATGGCTCGTGCGTAAACCACGCAAACGGAGGACATGCTTATGGAACTGAATGTCAATGCCACGAATGTCAACGCGAACGTCTCGGCGATCAACCTGGCGTCCGCCACGGAAAAAGCGGCCGAGATGAGCGGCTCGCAGGCCACCACCCCGATTCTGGGGGGCGCGGGGCTGACGGTCTCGATGAGCGGGAGCAAGCTCGATAAGCTCGTCGCTCAGATGCAGCTGGAGGAAGAGGATAAGCGCCTGAAGCTGGCGCGCGAACGGCTGGCTGCTGCGCTCGATTTGATTGACGCGATGAACGCTCAGCGCGAGGCCGAGCACTCCGAAGCCTATAACAAGATTGACCAGTATGCCCGCGAGATGGAGAGCGTGGAGGCGCAGATTGCCGCCAAGGAGTCGGAGATCTCCGGGCAGGACACCGCCATTCGGCAGGCCCAGCGCGAGGTGAACAGCGCCCAGAAAAATGTCGACCGGGCTCAGCGCGAGGTGGCTAACGCCCAGCGCGCCGTCGATAGCGCCCAGGCCACCCTCGATGGCCTCACCCAGCGCCCCGGTGAGAGCGATGCCGACTTTGCTGCCCGCCAGGCCCAGGCCGAAGCGGACCTGGCCCAGGCCCAGCAGGCTCTCGCCAATACCCAGGCTTCCGCCGGGCAGGCCTCCGCCGCCCTCTCCGCCGCCCAGGATAATCTCTCCGCCGCCCAGGCCTCCAAGGCGCAGATGGAGAGCGAGAAGAGCGCCCTCCAGGCGCGGTTGAACGAGCTGGCGGGGCAGATTGACGAGCAGTGGGGCAAGCTCAACGATGAAGAGGTGCGCGCGCTCCTCGACGCGATGAAGTTGAGCGCGGCCGATGTGCAGTCCATCCTCGACAAGGAGCCCTTGGAGAGCGATGACGAGCGCGCCGAGAAGCTCGCCCAGCGCGAGGCCCCTGCCAAGGCGATCTTCAAGGCCCTCGAGAACTACGAGAAGCGCTTGCAGGATAGCATTGACGCGAAGCGCGAGACGATGGTTTAAGGTTATTCACTTCCCCCAACACCCCTTTACGAAAGGATACAGATTATGGCAGAGATCACCAAAGAAGAGATTGAGGCCGCCGCCAAGAAGTTGATGGAGGGCTACACCCTCGGTGCCGTCAAGGGCATCTCGGAGAATGAACTCGAAGCCGTTTACTCGGTGGGCTTCAACTTCTATCAGACCGGCCGCCTGGAGGACGCCCAGAAGATTTTCTCCTTCCTGGTGATGTTCAACCACCTCTCGCCGAAGTTCTGGATGGGCCTCGGGGCCATCTATCAGGTGAAGAAGGAGTTCGACCAGGCGCTCGCGGCCTACGGCTATGCCTCCTTCCTGGATTTGACCGACCCGCGGCCGCAGTTCCACGCCGCCGAGTGCTTTTGGGCGAAGGGCGACCGCACCAACGCCCTCTCCGCGTTGGCCGCGTTGGAGGAGTTCGCCCCCGCGAATGTTGAGCTCGGGCGAGAGTATCGCACCAAGGCCGCCGAGCTCAAGGCCAAGATTGAACAGCAGTAAGTCAACCCCTTCGGATGAGAGAGGAGCGCAGAAGCAATGGCTGAGATCCCCGGAATTAACGAACAGGCCCGTCAGCGGCCGGTCTACGTCAACCAGGCCGCCGAGATGGCCAAGGGGCTGGGTATCACCGAGAAGGCCCAGACCCTCGTCAAGGAGGTGACCGGGCTGCTCGGGAGCGAACGGTCGGTGCGCGTGAGCAACGCCTCAGCCACGCAGACTGCTGAGGTGGGCACCCCCACCGGCGCCACCGGCGTGCCCACGTTGGACAACCCCGATGACGCGAAGGCCAAGGAGGCCGACCTCGAGAAGCTGATTGCCTATCTCCAGTTGGAGAACGACGAGCAGCAGGCCGAGATGGCGCGCGAGCGCATCGAGGTGCAGAAGAACAATCTCGAAACGCAGCACAAGGACCAGATGGAGAAACTCCAGAAGTCCCTCGACGAGATGGACAAGGCGGCCAAGGCGAGCAAGATCTCCAAGATCTTCGGCTGGCTGTTGGCGGCCCTGGCGGTCGTGGCAGCGGTGGTCACCTGCGTGGCGACGGCCGGCGCGGCGGCCCCGTGCATTGCCGCCGGTATCGGCGCGGCAATTGCTGTCGGCTCAATGGTCCTGAGCGAAACCGGCGCGGCCGATAAGATTATCGAGGGACTGGCCAAGGGCATCACGGCGCTCGTCAAGGCCTTCGGCGGAGACATCAGCGAAGACGCCGCTAAGATGATTGCCTCGGTGGCCTACTCGCTGGCGATTATGGCCGCCGGGTTGGCTTGCAGCTTCGTCTCGATCGGCACGGCGGCCAACGCGGCCATCAGCTCGACGATGCGCATTGTGCAGACCGCCACGCAGCTGCTCAACACCGGGCTGGGCGTGGCCTCCACCGGTGTGAACGCCTATGGCGTCTATGCCAACTACGAATCCGGTATGGCTTCGGCCGACCTCTCGGAGACCGAGAAGTTCTTGGCCCAGATGCGCCGCCAGCTCGAAGAGAGTCAGGAGGAGCTGCAGGCCATCCTCGAGCAGATCCAGGCCGGCTTCCAGCAGGTGGTCGCCATCCTCTCCTCCGAGACCGATACGCAGAAGGACATTGCCCAGCAGCTGGGCGCGATGGCCTAATGGTTGGAACCAGGAGCACAGTTCAGCCGCTGGGGGAGCCTCGGCGGCTGAACTGTTGCTGACGCGGGGGGCGAGTTGTGCTATACTGCTCGCGTTATTCAGAGCCCATCAGAAAGGGAAAACGATGACTGACGATGATGTGTTGGCAATCTTCAAGGAGACCAAGGCGCTCCTGGAGGGCCACTTTGAGTTGCGTTCCAAGCTCCATTCCAACCGCTATTTCCAGTGCGCCGAGGTGCTGCGTTGGCCGCATCACGCTCAGACGCTCTGCGCCGAGTTGGTGCGCCGGATGAAGGGCGAGGCGGACATCGGGCCGGTGGACGGCGTGATTTCGCCGGCGCTGGGCGGCATTCTGGTGGGTCACGAGGTGGCCAAGGCCCTCGGCACGCAGTGCATCTTCGCCGAGAAGAATGCCGAGGGGATGCTCACGATGCGCCGCTTCAAGATCGTTCCCGGTCAGCGTTATGTGGTGGCCGAGGATGTGATTACGCGCGGCGGGCGCGTTCAGGAGACGATTGACATCGTGAAGGCGGCCGGCGGCGAAGTGGCTGCGGTGCTGGTGTTGGTCGATCGCTCCGGCGGCAAGGCGAAGTTCGACTATCCCACCTTTGCGCTCCTTCACATCGAGCCGCAGGTTTGGGAGCCGGCCGACTGCCCGATGTGCAAGGCGGGCGAGCCCTTCGTCCATCCCGGCTCGTAAGCTCTCGCTCGCAGGGCGAACCTGCCTTGAGCCGCGTCTCACTTCATCATCTACGGAAGGTCTACGCCGGAGGCGTGGTGGCCGTGGAGGATTTTGACCTGGAGGTGGCCGACCGCGAGTTTTTGGTGCTGGTCGGCCCCTCGGGGTGCGGGAAGAGCACGACTTTGCGGATGGTCGCCGGGCTCGAGGAGATCTCCGGCGGCACGGTGGCAATCGATGGGCGCGTGGTCAACACCCTGCCGCCGAAGGACCGCGACATCGCGATGGTCTTCCAGAACTACGCGCTCTATCCGCACATGACCGTGCGCGAGAATATGGCCTTCGGGCTCAAGTTGCGCCGAACCCCGCGCGCGGAGATTGCCCGGCGAATTGCCGAGGCGGCCGAGGCGTTGGGGCTGGAGCAGCTCTTGGAGCGTCTGCCCAAGAATCTCTCCGGCGGGCAGCGGCAGCGCGTGGCGTTGGGGCGGGCCATCGTCCGCCAGCCGAAGGTCTTCCTCTTCGATGAGCCGCTCTCGAACCTCGACGCGAAGATGCGCGTGGAGATGCGCGAGGAGATTCATCACCTCCACCATCGGCTCGATGCCACCATCCTCTACGTCACGCACGATCAGACCGAGGCGATGACCCTGGGCGACCGGATTGTGGTGATGGAAGGGGGACACATCCGCCAGGTGGACGACCCCGTGCGCCTCTACAACGAGCCGCGCAACCGTTTCGCTGCCGGCTTTATCGGCACCCCGCCGATGAACTTTCTGCTCGTGTGCGTGGCCGAGGGGGGAAGCCTGCGCGCCGAGGGGGGCGTGTTGCAGCCGCCGGCGGGCTTCGTGCCTGGGTCGGTGGCGATGGGGCGTGCGCTGCTCTTTGGGGTGCGCCCCGAGCGGTTGCGGGCCGAGCGCTTGGCCGAGGGGGCCGCTGTGCCGCCCGGGCAGCTCTCCGGCACGGTCGAGATTGTCGAGCAGATGGGATCGGAAGCCTTCGTTCACTTTGCCGTGGGGGGCAGCCGGCTGATTGCGCGCTTGCCGAGCGATGCGTCGGTGCGCCACGGAGAGCGGTGCGCGCTTTCGATAGACTTCCGCCACGCTCATCTTTTTGAGCCGGAAAGGGGTGACAGAGTCGACCCCATTGTGGTATCATAGCCGCGTCTATTCAACCTTGAAAGGAGACTGACATGAAGTACGTTTGCCAAGTTTGCGGGTACGTCTACGACCCGGCCGAGAATGACGGGATCCCCCTCGAGCAGCTGCCCGAAGACTGGGTGTGCCCGACCTGCGGCGTCGGCAAGTCCGACTTTGCCGCTGCGGAGTAATCGCGGCGCAGAGCGTAGCAAGCACAACGCGGCGGAGAGGTCTGCCGCGTTGTGCTTTAATCAGGAAGAGAGACGTATGATTCACGTTCAATGGAAGCAACTGATGGGTGCCGGGTTGGAGCGCTTTCGCCCGGCGCTGTGGACCTGTCTGCGCGAGGGCTACTCCTGGAAGACCTTTGCCGCGGACCTCGTAGCGGGGTTGATTGTGGCGGCGGTGGCTTTGCCGCTGGCGATCGCCTTCTCCATCGCGGCCGGGTTGCCGCCCCAGGCGGGGATGGTGACGGCGGTGGTGGCCGGGGTGGCCATCTCGCTCTTCGGCGGCTGCCGGGTACAGATCGGCGGGCCGACGGGCGCCTTCATCGTGATTATCTATGGCGTCTACTCGCAGTTCGGGGCCACGGGGCTCTTGGCCGCCACGGTGATGGCCGGGATTATCCTGGTGCTGCTGGGGCTTTGCGGTCTGGGCTCCATCATCAAATACATTCCCTATCCCGTGACAGTGGGCTTCACCTCAGGCATTGCGCTCATCATCTTTGCCGGGCAGATTGAGGCGCTCCTCGGGCTAGACTGCACGGCTGCGCTCGCAGGGGCCAAGATGCCCGGCGACTTCGTCGGCAAGCTCGCCATCTACGCCAAGTCCATCGCCACCGTCAACTGGGCGGCCGTGGCGATCTCCGCCGTCACCCTGGCCATCTGCATCTATTGGAAGAAGGTGACCAAGCGCGTACCCGGCTCGATCGTCGCCATTGTCCTGACCACCATCATCGCTCTGGTGCTCAAGCACTACGGCCTGGAAGTGGCCACCATCGGCAGCAAGTTCCCCGAGGTCTCCGGCGGGATGAGCTTCACCTTCCCGAAGCTCGACTGGAGCCAGCTGGACATCCGCGCGCTCTTCTCCCCGGCCATCTCCATTGCGTTGCTTGCGGGGATTGAGTCGCTCCTCTCGGCCGTGGTGGCCGACGGTATGATCGGCAAGCGCCACAACTCCAACACCGAGCTCATCGGCCAGGGCATTGCCAACATCCTCTCCCCCCTCTTCGGCGGCATCCCCGCCACAGGTGCCATTGCTCGCACCGCCACCAACATCAAGAACGGCGGCCAGACGCCCGTGGCCGGCATCCTTCACGCCCTCTTCCTGCTGCTGGTAATGCTCTTCCTCGGGCGCTACGCGGCCCTTGTGCCGATGGCCACCCTCGGCGGCGTAGTCGCCATCGTGGCCTACAATATGAGCGAGTGGCACCTGGTCAAGAGCCTGCTCAAGAGCACGCGCTCGGATGTCCTGGTGATGCTCACGAGCTTCCTGCTGACGGTCTTTGTGGACCTCACCGTAGCCATTCAGGCCGGTGTGCTCTTGGCCGCCTTCCTCTTCATCCGCCGCATGGGCGAATCGACCGAGGCGCGCGACATTACCCGCCTCTTGGTCGAGCGCGAGGAGGAGAAGCGCGCCGACGACCTCGGCCAGCCCGGCGTGGTGGTGCCCCCCGGCGTGGAAGTCTTCGAGGTCTATGGTGCGCTCTTCTTCGGCGCGGCCGACAAGTTCAAGGACACCCTCCTCTCGCACGCCCACAAGCTCCCGCGCGTCCTCATCCTGCGGATGCGTCACGTGCTGATGCTCGATGCCACCGCCCTGCACTCCCTGGAAGAGGTCTTCGCCCATACGCAGGCTCGTGGCGTCACCCTCGTGCTCTCGGGCGTGACGGCCCAGCCGCTGATGTTGATGGTGCGCTCGGGCTTCCTCGACCGCATCGGCCAGGCCAACGTCCATAGCCACGTGCTCGACGCCCTTGCCCGCGCCCGGGAGCTGCTCGCCGAGCCCCAGCGCAAGTAATCGCGCCTACGAATTGCTTAACATTTCCCCCTTACGCGCGCCGATCGGCGCGCGTAAGTCTTTTAAGGGCCAGCTTAAGGACCAAGACAATGGCCTCTTGGGCAATGGCCAAGGACATCTTGCTGGTGCCGGCCGTGCGGTCGGCGAAGACGATGGGGATTTCGCGGATAGTGAAGCCGCGCCGCCAAGCGGCGTGGGTCGTCTCGATCTGAAAGCCGTAGCCCTGGGCGGCGATGCGGTCGAGGGGAATGGCGGCGAGGGTCTCGCGGCGGAAACACTTGAAGCCGCCGGTGGGGTCCATCACCGGCAAGCGCGTGAGCAGACGGACATAGATTCCTGCGCCATAACTCAGGAAGAGCCGGCGCAGGGGCCAGTTGAGAACACGCACACCACCGTTGTAGCGCGAGCCGATGACGAGGTCGGCCTGGGCGGCAGCGGCGAGGAGGCGGGGGAGGTCCTTGGGGTCGTGCGAGAAGTCGGCATCCATCTGCAGGATGTGGGTGTAGGGGCGCGCGAGGGCCCAACGAAAGCCGCAGACATAGGCGCGGCCGAGGCCCTCCTTGCGCCGGCGATGGATGAGGTGGAGCTGGGCATCGCGGCGGAGCAGTTCCTCGGCCAGGCGGCCGGTGCCATCGGGGGAGGCATCGTCGGCAATGAGAATGTCGGCAATCGGCAGCGCGGTGCGGACGGCGGCGAGGAAGGGGGCGAGGTTCTCGCGTTCGTTGTAGGTGGGGACGATGACAAGCGGACGGCAGGAGGCGGAGGGCATAGGCGCGCTAGCAGGAGAGTTCGGCGAGGAGGGCAAGGAGGCGGTCGACGGCTTCGGTGGCCGGGAGGGTGGCGAGGTGTTCGCCGCGCCGGTAGAGGGCGAAGGTGCCCTTGCCGCCGCAGAGGGCGAGGTCGGCCTCACGCGCTTCGCCCGGGCCGTTGACCACGCAGCCCATCACGGCCACGTGCAGGCGCTTGGCCTGGGGGTGAAGGCGGTAAAAGCGCTCGAGCTCGTCGGAGACGCGGTCAGCGGCCATGCGGACATCGACCTGGGTGCGGCCGCAGGTTGGGCAGGAGGTGACCCACGCCCCGGGCGCACGCAGACCGCAGGCGCGCAGGAGTTCAACGCCCACGCGGACCTCCTCCTCGATGGGGGCGGTGAGCGAGATGCGCAAGGTGTCGCCCAGCCCTTCTTCCAACAGACGCGAGAGTGCGACGCAGGAGGTGACGGTGCCGCGCAGGGCGGTGCCGGCCTCGGTGAGGCCCAGGTGCAGCGGGTAATCGACCTTGGTGGCCAGCAGGCGGTAGGCCGCGAGGGTGCGGGGAATGTCGGAGGCCTTGACGGAGATCTTGATGTCGCGGAAGTCGAGTTCTTCCAGGAGCCGGACGTGGTCGAGGGCGCTCTCGACGAGGGCCTCGGGGGTGGCCGTACCATACTTGGCCAGGAGCTGTTTGCCGAGCGATCCGCCGTTGACGCCAATACGGATGGGAATACGGCGGGCCCTGGCGGCCTCCACCACGGCCCGGACGCGGTCGGCACCGCCGATGTTACCGGGGTTGATGCGCAGCGCGTCGATACCGGCCGCGATGGCGGCGAGGGCGAGGCGATAGTCGAAGTGAATATCGGCAATGAGAGGCAGACGGCTCTTGGCGCAGAGGGGCTTGAGCGCGGCGGCGGCCTCGGCGTCGGGGACGGCCACGCGGAAGAGGTCGCACCCCAAGTCGGCCGCGCGGTCGATTTGGCGGAGGACGGCGGCGGTGTCGGCCGTCGGGACGTTGGCCATCGTCTGGACGGAGATAGGCGCGCCGCCCCCGATGGCCACAGGGCCGATGTGGAGGCGGCGGGTTTGGGTGCGCAGCGTCATACCGGACTCCTTTCTAGAAGAGGCGCATCGCGTCGCTGTACAGGAACCACAGCATCACGCCGATGAGCAGGACCGCGAAGGCGTTGGTGAGGTAGCCCACCACTTTGGCCGGCACCTCGCGGCGCGCGACCGTGGCAAAGAGGGCAAAGAGGATGTGCCCACCATCGAGCACCGGCAGGGGCAGGAGGTTGAGGATGGCCAGGTTGATGCAGATCAGGCGCAAGAAGCCCAGGCTCACCCACAGCCCCACCTGGATGACCTGCACGAGGATGGTGAAGATCGCCAGCGGTCCGCCCAGACTCTTGGCCACGCGGCCGCGCTCGCCAGCGTGCTTGGGGGCCGTGAGCGCGCTCAGCACGCGCCAAACCCCGGCGGCATCCGAGCGCAACTGCGCCCCGACGCTCCGCTCGGTCATCCACTGGAAGTGCCGCTGCGTGAAGAAGCCCAACACCACGCCCAGACGCGGCTTAGCGTCCGTCGTCTCGCCCGCAATCGCCTCGAGCACCGCCGGCTGAACCGTGACGGTTCGGCTCGGTGCCTCGGGCTGGACGAAGGGGCGGACCTGCAGCACCACCGGGGCCAGTGGGTCGGCGCGCTCTTGGATTTGGGCAAAGTGAGTGAAGGGTTCGCCATTGACCGTGAGGATGACCTCGCCGGCCTGGAGCCCGGCCTGCGCGGCAGGGGTGTCGGGGGAGACCTCGGAGATGCCCAGCTCGAGCGGGCCGCGCATCACCCCGCCAATCGTCCACATCCCGCTCTCGGCATCGCCCAGGGGCGTATCGAGCACGGTGGCGATTTCCCGGCGTTCGCCGGCGCGCTCAATCGTCAGGCGGACCGTCTCGTTGCTCCCCCCGGCCAGCATACACTCGGTCAGAACGTCCGACCACGACTGCACCGCGCGCCCCTCAACCGTCACGATGCGGTCCTTCACGCGCAGCCCTGCCGCCCAGGCGTTACTCTTGGGCTCCACATAGCCAATCTCCGTGGAGGCGCCGGTCGCTTCGGGCGGGGCGAACCAGGCAATGGCGCAGGCGCAAATCAGGGCCAAGACCACGTTGCCCATCGGCCCAGCCACGGCCACGAGGATACGCTTCCAGGGCGCGGCCGGGGGCAGGTGCTCCCCGCCGCCCTGCAGCTTCTCCATTCCCTCGGGGTCGAGCTGCGGCAGGGAGACGTAGCCGCCGAAGGGAATTGCCGAGAGGCGCACCTCGGTGCTGCCCAGCTGCCGCTTCCAGAGCGCCGGCCCAAAGCCAATGGAGAAGACATCGGCACGCAGACCCAACAGCCGCGCCACGACGAAGTGGCCCAGCTCGTGGATAAAGACGGCCAGACTAAAGAGCACAAGCGCCAGCACAATCGAGATCGGCCAGAGGAGATAAGCGGGCATAGGGACCTTTCGGAATCAGGCTTCCAGCGCTTCAAGGAAGCGCTCGCGGTTGCGGAAGCGGGCAATATGGGTGTAGCCCACGCGGGCGAGCAACTCGTAAGCGCGGGTGAAGTTGGCGCAGACAAAGCGGGCGCGGTGGGCATCGGCCGAGACGGTGACGGGGATTTCGCGGTGGAGGCAGGCGCGGAGGATGGCCTCGCTGGGGTAGCACTCCTTGCAGTCCTTGGCCCAACCCGAGGTGTTAAGTTCCACGGTCATATCCGCAGCCTTGATGGCATCGAGGGCATCGCGAATGAGGGGGGTGACATCCTCGGTGGGATAGAAGTCGAACTTCTTGATGAGGTCGAGGTGGCCGGCGATGTTAAAGAGGCCACTCTCGGCCATCTCGCGGACGGTAATCCAGTAGCGGCGGTTGGCGGCGTTGACCTCTTCCTCCGAGAGCTTCTCCCAGTAGGCGCGCGAGGAGTCAAAGCTCTCGCAGCCGAGGTAGTGGACCGAGCCGATGGCGTAGTCCAGCCGCGGGTCGCTCGCCATTGGCGCGAGCCACTCGGCCGAACCGTCGAGCCAGTCGAACTCCATCCCGGTGCGGATCTCTATCCGGCCGCGCCGAGCCAGCGAGGCGAGCACGTCGAAGTAGCGCTGCTCCAAGTGCGGCTGCATGGCCCACTCAGGCACCTTCTCGACCTTTGGCGCGTCGCGGTAGTAGTGGTCGGCAAAACCGAGAATCTCGACCCCTTGGTCGAGGGCAATCCAGTAGAACTCCTCGGGGTTCTCCGCCCCGTCGCTGAAGGAGGTGTGGTTGTGATAGGAGGCCTTTTTCATCCGTGGTGCCTCCCCTTGCCGGCCGGGCGTGGACCTTTACCGCCATGGCGCGGCCCCTTGCCGCGACCGCGGTCGCGTCCGCGCGTCTTGGCGATGGCCGCCAGGCGCGTCTCCTCCCCGTGGCGCCCGCCATTCCACACATCCACGGCCGAGCCCTGCACGTAGGCGAAGTCCAGCCGGCGGTTCGGGAAGTCGACCTTCGCCACATAGACCTTCAGGTTCATCCCCGCGCGGATGGTCAGCTTGCCCACGCCGAGCGTCTCGCTGGTGGCGTTGAAGGTGACATACTGCCGGGAGATGCCCGCCACGTGGACCATCCCGGAGATCTGCAGATCGATAACCTCCACGAAGAAGCCGAAGGGCTTGACGGCCACGACCACCGCGTCGTAGACCTGCGGCTTGCGCGCGTCGAGTTGCTCTTGGAGGAAGCGATACTTCTTGATCTCCGTCAGGGCCCGCTCGGCTTCATCGGCCAACTGCTCGCGCTCGGTGGCGCGGTTGGCGGCACGCTCCAACCAGGCCTTCCCGGGCTGCGCGCGCGTGTTCCCCTCCAGGTAGGCGGCCAACTGCCGGTGGAGTACCAGGTCGGGATAGCGCCGGATGGGCGAGGTGAAGTGGGAGTAGTAGGTGAGCGCCAACCCAAAGTGGCCGTGCTGTTCGGCCGAGTAGAGCGCGCGCTTCATCGAGCGCAGCACCAGCGCGTGGATGTGATACTTAAGGGGATGATCGGCCGTCTCGCGCAAGAGCGCGGCCAGGGCCTTGGGCTCGCGCAGGTCGCGCGGGCGAATTCCGAGTTTGCGCAGCTCGAGCTCGAGCTTGGCAATCTTCTCATCCTCCGGCGGCTCGTGCAGACGGCTGATAATCGGCACTTGGTGGGTGAGCAGCTCACGCGCCACGGCCTCGTTGGCCGCCACCATACAGCACTCGATAAGCTGATGCGATTCGTCGTTCGAGGCCGCGTGGATGCCCGTCATCCGCCCCTCGCTATCAAGGGTAATCTCGACCTCCTGCGAGGCCATCTCCAGCGCCGCATTCCGCTCGCGAATCTGCTTGAGTTGCCGCGTGAGCGCCAGCGTCTCCTTAAGCATCGGCTGCGTGCGCGGGTCGAGCGGACCGCAGGCAATCGTCACCGGGCGGTCTTCCAAGAGGGCAATCGCCTCCTCATAGGCCAAGCGCTGGGCCGATCGGATGATACTCTTGGCAAACTGCGTCCCCACCACCTGCCCGCGCTCGTCATAGGTCAGGAAGACCGAGAAGGTCAGGCGGTCCTCACCGGGCATCAGCGAGCAGACGCTATTGGAGAGTTGCTCGGGGAGCATCGGCACCACCTTGTCAATCAGGTAGATGCTCGTGCCGCGGCGATAGGCCTCCTTGTCGAGCTCGGAGCCCGGGCGCACAAAGTGGCTCACGTCGGCGATATGCACGCCGAGCACCCGCCGCCCCTGCGCGTCGTGCTCCAGGCTGATGGCATCGTCAAAGTCGCGCGCGGTGGCCGGGTCAATCGTGAGGATAAAGCGGTCGCGCAGGTCCAGGCGCTTGCCCGGCTCGTGCAAGAGCGTGGCCACCTGCTCGGCTTCGGCCACCACCGCCTGGCCAAAGGCCTCGGGCAGCTCATACTGCCGCAAAATCGCCACCGTATCGAGCGAGGGCTTGTCCGCCGGCCCAATCACCTCCAGCAGTTCCGCCACCAAGCGATCGCTCCGCCCCTCCCCGGCACGCTGCACGCGCACCACCACGCGGTCGCCCGGCTTCGCCCCCTTCGCTTCGGCCAACGCAAAGTCGCTGCGGTAGACCGGGTTCAGCGGCTCAACGCTCCACCGCTCTCCCGCCTTGCGCACCGTCCCCACCACGTCGCGCACCGACTGCTCCTCAATCGTCCGCACCACCCCCACGGGGTCCGACCGCGTCCCCGGCCGATAGGCCACCGTCACGCGGTCGCCCTGGATCGCCTTCCCCACATCCTGGCTCTCCACAAAGACCTGCTTGCCGGTCTCTTCATCGGTGACAATCGCCGCGCCACTGCGCGTCATCCGCACCGTCCCGGTCAACAACCCGGTCCCTTGCCCCGCGCGGTAGTAGCCCCGCCGCTTCTCCACAATCTCCCCCGAGCGCACCATCTCGCGCAAGAGCCCATTCAGCCGCTTGGCCGCCTTCCCGCGCAGCCCCAACGTCTTGATAATCGCCGGCACGCAGAAAACCGTCTCCGGCTCACTCTGAAACAGATACCTAATCGCTTGTTCTTCGATATTCATGCCCCTCAGTATACCATATCCCGCGCCCCCGCGCTTGCACTGGGCTCGCTACGCTCGCAGCCGTTAGCCGCTAGCGGTTAGCTGTTAGCTGGGTGTGGGGGCTGCTCGCCCCCACACCCCTCGGGAGCGCAGTGCGCTCCACCCCGGCCGAAGCGCCCTGCGGGCACTTCGGCTATAGGCACGCACGGGGGCTGCCAGGCATGCGCGGGGGGCAACGCCCCCGCCCTCCAAGAAACCCCGGCTCCACTCCCTGCCGCGCTCGCCCGGCACCCCCAGCCACTCCAATGGCCGCGCCCTTCCCCTTTCGCCCTGGGCTGCGGAATTATTAAGAGGGCCTCTTAATTCCAATAAGTGGTGCACTTAATAGTTCACCTCGGGCGGGGATGAATTAATAAGACGGGGCCTTATTGGCAATAAGACGGGGCCTTGTTGGCAATAAGACGGGGCCTTGTTGGCAATAAGACGGGGCCTTATTACCAATAAGACGGGGTCTTATGAGTTCGCCCCGGGGCGCTTTACATTCTTATCCGCCCCGGGTTCGCCTCGGACCCAGGCCGGGTTCGTTTTGGACCCGGGGCGGGAGAGCGGTTGGGGGGGGGCATTAAGCGTTTTGCCGTGGCCTGCTCCGCCAGGCCACTCGCCCGGATTGCCCTCTTTTTTAGCCCCGGAAGAAAATAGTTCTTGACGGGGGCGTAGGGGGGGGGTGTAGCATATAATCATCTTCTTCCGCAAGGAGAAGGCATAATAAAAGGATTAACGCTATGAAGAAAGCTCTCTTAACTCTGGCCTTCGCGGCCATGGCCGGCATTGCTAGTGCCGTGTCATACACTTGGAACTCCTCGGACGGCACGTTCGCGGGTTTCAAGGATACCAATGGTAACGTGGTCACCTTCTCCGGCAACTTCTCGCTGACGGTGAGTTTCACGGCCTCCTATTCGTCTGTTCCGGCAACCTTCTTCCAGATTATGACCGCCGATGGCAAGGATAAAGCTGGTGAGTTGCGCTGGAACGGCAACGGTCTCAGTTCTAACAAGACGAATATGGGGACGTATAATGCTGCGAATAACGCCATTTGGAAGAACTCCGGTGGTGACTTCTCGACGGCGCGTCTGACGGGTGGTACTGGTGAGAACGAAATCACCTTTACATTCTCGGGTTGGAATGCTGAGAACAAGACCTACACGAGCGCCATTGGCTACACCATTACCTTCGCGAATGGTGATGTCAGCACGAACACCTTTGATGGCGGTGCCGTCGGCTTCGGTCTTGACGCAATCACCTGGACGCAGATCGACTCTGGCTCCGGAATTACTGTCACGGGGATGACCCTGGAGGCGACTCCGGTTCCCGAGCCGACGGTGTTGGCGTTGTTGGCAGTTGGAGTGGCGGGCTTGGCGCTTCGTCGCCGGGCGTAAGGAAAGCGCGAGCCTTTTTGCCTTCGGAAGAAGTTTGCGGGCGTGGTCCTTGCCGCGCCCGCGTTGTTTTGTTTAGCGCTCGGCGGGGTCTTCGGTGAGGCCGGCGGCGAGGAAGTCGGCCGGAAGGGGGGCCTCGAAGTGGAGAGGCTCGCCGGTGATGGGGTGGGCGAGGGCGAGCTCGCGGGCGTGGAGGAGTTGGCGCGCGGGCGGGTGGGGGAGACGGCGGTCGAGGCCGGGCTTGCCATAGAGGGCGTCGCCGGCGATGGGGGTGCCGAGGGAGGCGAGGTGGACGCGGATCTGGTGGGTGCGCCCGGTGTCGATGAGGCACTGGAGGGCGTAGAGGCCGCCGGGGAGGGGCCGGAGCGTCTGCCAGTGGGTGATGGCGCGGCGGCCGCCCTCGCGGAGAATAGCCATCTTTTGGCGGTTGGTGGGGGAGCGGCCGAGGAGGGTATCGAGGGTGCCTTGGGGCGGGGTGGGCTCGCCGTGGGTGATGGCGAGGTAGCGCTTGGTGAGCGTGTGCGTGGCGAAGGCTTCAACCAAGGCGCGGTGGGCGCGCTCGGTCTTGGCCACCACCATCACGCCCGAGGTGTCCATATCCAGGCGGTGGACGATGCCCGGGCGCTTCTCGCCGCCGATGCCTTGGAGGTTGGGGCAGTGGAAGAGGAGGGCGTTGACGAGGGTGCCGTGGCTGTGGCCGCAGGCGGGGTGGACCACGAGGCCGGCGGGCTTGTCGAGGGCCAGGAGGTGGTCGTCCTCGTAGAGAATGGAGAGGGGGATCTCCTCGGGGAGGAGGTCGGTGGGCTCGGCGGGGGGCAGGGCGAGGAGGAGGGTGGTGCCGGGCTGGGGCGCGGCGGAGAGCTTGGTGATGGGGCGGCCCTCGCCATCGGTGAGGCAGCCTTGCTTGGCCAGGGCCTGAATGCGCGAGCGGGTGAGCTCGGGCAACTGCGCGGCGAGCCACTGGTCGAGCCGCCGTTCGCTGACGCCGCCGGGCACAAGCAGGGTGAAAAGCTCGCTCTCGGCGTTAGGCTCGGCCATCGCGCGCTCCGGGGGCGACGGGGCCATACCACACGTGCCAGAGGAAGAGGCCGCAGGCTGGGGCGGAGGGGACGCGCGCGGTGCGTGGCGTGCCTGGCTCGAGGAGCGCGAGGACGCTCTCGGGCGGCTCTTGGCCGGCGCCGACGCGCAGGAGGAAGCCCACCAGGCTGCGGACCATCTTGTAGAGGAAGCCGTTGCCCTGGACGCGGAAGCAGATCTGCGAGCCGCGCTTGGTGATCTCGAAGGCGTAGAGGGTGCGGACGGTGGAGGGGATGGGGCGATTGGGGTTGGCGGCGAAGGCGGCGAAGTCGTGGGTGCCGAGCATCAGGCGGGTGGCCGCGCGCATGGCCTCCAGGTCGAGGGGGCGGACGATGTGGGCGTTGTAGAGGCGCTTGGTCGGCGGCAGGAGGCGGGTGTTCCAGACGTAGTAGCGGTACTCCTTCTTGAGCACGCTGAAGCGAGCGTGGAAGGCGGGGCTGACTTCGCGGCAGGAGGTGACGCGGATATCCGGCGGCAGGCGGCCATTGGCGTTGAGGGCCATCTTGAGCGAGCGCTCGGTCATCCGGGTGGAGAGGTCGCAGTGGAAGACTTGGCCGCGGGCGTGGACGCCGTGGTCGGTGCGGCCGCTGGCGTGGATCTCCACGGGGTGCTTGACGATGCCCGCGAGCACGCCCTCGATGGTCTCCTGGAGGCTGGTGTAGCCTGGCTGCGTCTGCCAACCGTAGTAGGCTGTGCCGTCGTAGGCGCAGACGATCTTGAAGCGGCGGGGGGCGAGGGCGGGGTTATCCATGGCGTTGGGCAAGGGCGCGTGCCAGGCAGGTGGGGCCGCCGTGCAGGCGCGCAAAGAGGGGCGAGGCGCGGTAGGCCGCGGGGAGGTTGAAGGCGAAGTCGCGCACATTCGCGCCGGCCTCGGGGAAGAAGCCGCAGGGGCGCAGTTCGCCGGTGTGCGAGAGGAAGCAGAAGCCCGCGCCGGCTATGCAGCCATTGAAGCGGCTCTTGGGCGGGGTGGGGACCGCAGCGGCGCGCGAGAGGATGCGCGGCTCGCAGGTGACGTGCAGGGGGAGCGAACCCTCGGCATCGAGCGCGAGGAGCTCGTCGAGGGCGGCCTCGGTCTCGCCATCGCTCAGGCAGAGCTCGGCAATGGCCGAGCCGCGGCCCACGGGGACCAGGAAGAAGACGTCGAGGCGGGTGGCTCCTTGGGCGAGGGCAAAGTCGCGCATTGCCCGCAGGTCATGGCGGTTGGCGCGGGTGAGGGTGTGGTTGACCTGGAAGGGGAGGCCGACGGCGCGCGCGGCGGCCATCGCCCGCAGGGCCATCTCGAAGGCGCCGGGCACGCCGCGGAAGGCATCGTGCGTGGCTGCGTCCGGACCGTCGACGCTCAGCGAGAGCGCGCGGATACCGGCGGCCTTGAGTTCGGCCAGGCGCTCTTCGGTGGCGAAGCGCCCGCAGGGGGCCAGGACGCAGCGGAAGCCGCGGGCGGTGGCGTGGCGGACCAACTCGGGCAAATCTTCGCGGAACATCGGCTCGCCCCCGGTGAAGATGAGCATTGGGTGGGCGGCATCGGCATCCAGGGAGTCGAGGACCGCCTTGGCCTGCGCGGTGGTGAGTTCGCCGGCGTAAGCTTCGTCGCGCGAAGCCCCGCGGCAGTGCTTGCAGGCCATCGGACAGCGGCGCGTCACCTCCCAGGCTAGCACGCGCACCGGGCAGACCCCGGCCAGACGCGCCACGGCGGCCATCGCTTCGGGGAGGCGGGCGAAGCCGGCGATGGTGGCATCGGCTCCGGCGGCTTGGAGGGTGGGTTCGTCGACCCAGCCGGTGGTGACGGCGAGGCAGGGGAGGCCAATGGCGTGGGCGGCCTGGATGTCCTTGGGCGTGTCGCCAATGAGCAGGCAGGGCTCGGCACCGAGGGCCCGGGCGCGGTCGCGGGCGATGGCGGCGAGGCGGTCGCGGTCGGCGTGGTCGGTGGCGTAGGCGCCGAAGTCGAAGTAGTCGGCCAGCTTGGCGTGGATGAGCTTGCTCCAGGCGGTCTCGCGGATGTTGCCGGTGACGACACCCAGGAGGTAGCCAGCGCGGCGGAGGGCAGCGAGGAAGTCGGCCACGCCGGGATAGATCTCCAGCGGACCGGCTTCGAGGCGCGGGTCGAGGCGCTTGGTGAGCTCGATGAAGAAGCGCTCCTCGCGGGCCGGGGTGGAGGCGATGCCGAGCTGGGCGGCGAGCTCGCGGATGACGGCCGTGTCGGTGGCGCCGACGAAGGAGATGTGCTCGAGATCGACGCGCTGACCGTAGGCCACCGCGAAGGCATCGGCAAAGGCCGGGCGGCCGAGGCCCCGGGCGTAGAGGAGCGTGCCATCGATGTCAAAGAGGATGGCGCGGCGGCGGGTCGGGGCACCGAAGAGGGCCGCCAGGGAGGCCTCTAGGTTCTCGCGCCAGTCGGCGGCATTGGTGAGCGCGTGGCCGGTGCGGGGATTGGCGGCCATTAAGAAGGTGGCCCAGGGCAGGGCGTGGCGCGTGGGCTCGGGGCGGACCACGGTGTCGCGGTGCGGCAGAAGGACCACGGTGGGCAGGGCGCGGACTTGGTCGAGGGCGGCACGGGCCAGGCGCGGCACGGCGAGGGCCGAGGCGAAGGAGCGCACCGGGAGTGAGCGGGCCACGGCATAGGTGGCGGAGGGCTGCCCCTTGGCCACGCGTAGGGCCGGGAAGAAGGTGAGGGTGCGCGGCCAACGGAAGAGGAAGCGGTGGAGCGCGTAGAGCACGGGCACTGCGCGCGGGCCGAGGTAGGGCTCAAAGAAGGGGGCCCACAACACGAGCGCGTCGGGGCGTTCGCGCGCCGCCACGGCCAAGGAGAGCGCCCCGCCCATCGAGTGGCCGAAGAGAACGACCTCCTCCGCCTGCTGTCGCGCCCGGCGCAGGGCCTCGGCCGCACCTTCGATCCACTGGGTGGAGGTGAGTTCGT
>JBJFFT010000164.1:0-4329 GCA_051891975.1 Candidatus Spyradenecus sp.
AGTTCGCTAAGTATTGTGATTGGGACGAACTAAGCGGGCACAATTGGGCGACTCTGCTATGCAAACAGCCCCAGTTCGCTAAGCACTGTGATTGGGATAAACTGGATGACGACGATTGGGAGCGATTGTTAGACGCCCAACCACAGTTTGCCAATCACCGTGATTAGGTAAAATTAGCACAATAAGTTAGTGAAGGACTATCGGCACTAATCATTATTTTGGCGCGGGAGGGGCAGCCCTTACGCCTCCCGCGTGATATGTTCCAAGGGCATAAAAGGAGGATAGCTATGACACCCATTGAGGAGCCTGCGGCACCGGCTAACGAAACGAGGGGGCAACCCGTCCATCTCGATGTGAACAATCACGAGGCCTTTCGGACGATAGTTGACGTGCTAAATACCCTGGGGATTCGGACGCGACAGGGGGAGCAGTACCGACAGAGCCGTCGTGGGCGGGTGTCGTTGGGACAGGACAATCAGCGCGAGATGTCGGTATGGTTTATGAACCAAGTGAGGGAGGCACCAGACATTACAAACACGATTCAAGACAATATAATTATTGAGCGCGCCACTGATGGTGCTAACCTCATCTATGCCCATCCAACAATTGCGAGAGAGTGGAGGGATGCGCTGAACAAGGCTACCGCCGGGGTGGAGGTCGTGCGAGTAGCTTTCGTCTACAACAATGATCCTGACAACAACTGGCAAAAGGCTTGGCGCTTTCAGGGGGTCTATCGGTTGCAGCCTGCGGCTTCGGATCCCTTGCCGGAGCAGTTGGTGTGGGAGTTGATCGCCACGCAGTTTGAGTACCAGGCGTAAGCGGATAGGAGCTATTGATGGCGCTGCTTTATCTCCTTTGGCTCTTTGTCTTTATCGCGGGGTGCCAACACTTTCGGGAGTCGCGCTCGCCGTATGGTGCTGAGGAGGTCGAGGCGGCGTGCGAGGAGATTCGCCAGGCGCGCGAAGCGCAGGAGCGTCAGGAGGCGGAGGCCGCGCGCGTGGCGGCGGAGGTCGAACGGGCGCGGGTGAATGAGGATAAGCTGCGCACGTTTGCCCTTCGGGTGATGCCAGAATTGTGGCAGACGGTGCAGGATTTGCGCTCGGCCGAGCAGGTCCAGGCCGAGGCGGTGGAGACCTTGCGCGAGGTCGCCGGGCTCTATGGCAAGGGGATGGATGCGGATATGCAGGCAATCCTCGGCGAGCAGGAGCAGTTGCGCAAGCTCATTGCGCGTGTGACGCGGAAGTCGGAGGATGCCTACTTTGCCTCGCTGCGTCACGAGGCGTTGCCGAATGAGGCGAAGTTGCGCGCGGCCTATCAGCAGGCGTTGGCCGAGAGCGAGGCCGAGGCCATCCAGGCGGCCAGGACCTATCGTGCCATGCGCCTAGCGAAGTGAGCGAGGGCGGAATGTTGGATGATTTGCCAGATTGGCTAACGAAGCCGCATATCGTGATCGGCTTGATCGTCCTCACCTTTGTGCTGTGGTGCGTGGCCTCCAACTGGCGTCTGCACTATGGCATCCAGGCGCGCCGGGACAAGGTGATTATGGCCCAGGCGCTGGAAATCCGGGCCCGACGCGCGGCGGAGGAGGCAAAGCGGCAGGCGCAGGCCGAAGCGCGAGAGCAGGCGCAGCCGCGGTTGCGCGAAGAGTTGCTGAAGGACTTTACGCTTCAGCACGCGCCGGCAGCGTGGCGGACGTTGCAGACCTTGCGCGCCGAGGCGCAGACGCAGCGCGAGCAGCTGGAGGCGTTCAAGGCCGATATGCGGATCTTTGGGCTGCAGGTGAGTACCGACGAGAATGTGCAGCAGCTGCAGGCGCAGTTGGCCGAGACCGAGCGGCGGCGCGATGGGCTCTATGAGAAGTTGGTGGAGGCGCTGCTGGCAGAGCGGAAGGCGGCCGCGGCCATTGGCCGGCGGGGATACGAGCGGTTGCGACAGCGGGCGTTGGAGGAGGGGGAACGCCGGGCCGAAGAGGCGCAGAGAGCTTTTCAAGGTTCGCGGGCACAAGGTGTGCCTGCGCAATAAACGCATGGAGGACAGGCTATGAAGTGGTTATTGGTTATCATTGTTGCGGCGTTTGTGGCCGGCATCGTGAGTATGAAGGGGTGTTCGGCAGAGGAGGCGCAAGGGCGCGTGAGTAATGCCGTCGAGGCCTTACGCGGCGACGACACCGCCCAGGGCGAGCGTCTACCCAAGATTGTTGCCGAGCAGCAGAAGCGCGAACAGTTCCGCCAGGATACACAGTGGACGCCAGAAAATCAGCGGCTCCACCCCAAGGAATACTGCCAAGCGCAGCTGGAGCAGTTGCGCACATATGCCGACACCTTGGCGGTCTCCGCGCACAAGATCGCGATGGCGCGCAGCAAGGTCGCCCGAACCATTGAGAGCAAGCAGGGCGAACAGCGTCAGACCGAGACCTTCCTCGCCACGGCCAAGCAGGCCTATCGCGAGGCCGAGGCCGCCAACGCCTTCCCGATGACCCTCGGCGGCTTCAAGGTCAGCAAGGAGGTGGCGCAGCGGCGTATTGTCGAGGCGGCCGCCAAGAGGCCCGTCCTGGCAAAGGAGATCCTCCAGCTGCAAAACCAGGGCGTCCTCCTGGAAAAGAAGGCCGAACGCATCTCGCGCGAACAGGAGCGCCTGGTAAAGATCCGCGAGAATGTGCAAGCCACGCTTGACAACCTGAACATCCGGGAGGTCATCGACGGCGAAGAGAGCATTGTCGATGCCCTCAACGCCATCAACGACTCGATGGCTTCCCTGGGCGAAGACTTCGAGGAGCCGGAGCTCAAGGAGATGCTGCAACCGATTGCGACCGAGGCGATCCATGACACCTTTGAAGCCATTATGGCTGAATAAGGCTCTGCTGGCGGCGGTCTTCGGGCTCGGCATTTGCGTCACGGGCGGGTGCTCAACTCCCGCCCGGCCGCTCCCCGACCAGGCTCCAACCCAAGCCCCGGCTCCAACCGCGTTGCCCGAGATCTCGTCCGAGGAGCTCCAGGTGCGCGACCGCTTGGTTCGCCCCTTCGCCCTCAAAGAGATGCCGAACGTCTGGCAGACGGTGCAGGCGCTCCGTGGCGAGATTGCATCGCTTGATGAGCACCTGGAGCGGCTGAGCGCCGAGTTGCTGGCCTTCGGGCGCAGCCCCGGGGCCTCGCCCGATTACCGCGCCCTGCTCGAGACCCGCCAGGAACTTAAGGCCGCGCACGACCGCCTCTACCGTCAGCTTCAGGACGCCTATCTGGCCGCGAAGATGTACGCCATCACCCCCGGCTCGGCCCACCGCCAGGAGTTGCTGCGCCAGGCGCGGGAATCCGGCGAGCAAGAGGCCGAAATCGTCCGCCGACGCCTCGACGCACTCCGGCAGGAGCGTTAGTTGGTTTACATTTGCCAGACGTTCGTTATCATTTGCCTGCAGTCACAGCCCCAGATGAAGTCACTATACCCAAATCCCACGAAGACGAACGTCTACACGCCCTGGAGGTGCGCTTTCTGATGCGTGCCCGACGCTTCTCCCGGACCAAGGCCGAGGCCTTCCTCGAGGCCTTCGACAATCCCGACGGCAAGCCGCACAAGAAGCGTCGCCTCGATCCCTTGCCGCCGGTCGAGCCCATCACCAAGATCAACTTGGCAGAAGACAACGACATCCCCTTCTAATCGCCGCCCGTCTGCTCCATCTTTGGCTTACTCAATATGGCCAGCCCACTCCTCAACGAGAATGGCCCAGCCCTAACAATGACGGCAAAACAACCGAAACACTCAGGCCGTTGCAACACCTAAAGTTAGCGCGAGCAAGCACCAAGCAGCTCGTTCGTCCGAAGATCTCGCCAGAACAGGGGGCCACTCATCGATGTGCCACAAACGAACTCGGCCGCTGCAGAGGGACTCCTGAACGCGAGATCTTTAATCAGGCACCCATCTTGCAGGGCACCTTCGCGTTCGGCATCTTCACGTTGCACCAATACCTTTGGGGGACACGAAGGAGTTGTCTCCTGCACAATGCAACTATCCGCCAATACCACAAACTGGCCATTTATAGAACGCCGAGCATAGGCCGTCGCATCCTTATACGTCCTCCAAAATTCGGCCATAGCCGGCACCTCCGAGGTAGAATGTTGCGCAGAAGCAACAGCACTATCCGTCACCGAATCGAAGATCGAATGCCCCAGCATCGAGAGAATCAAGCGAACGCGCCTAATAAACGCCTCCAACATTTGTTGTTGCTTGGGCGAGGGATTTCCCGGAGAGGGCCGCTGACCATTGAGAACCGCTTGTCCTACGACCTGCGTTGCAAGCGTATGGAAGCGATATTCAAGGTACTTAAGTTCCGTTGCA
>JBJFFT010000165.1:0-17936 GCA_051891975.1 Candidatus Spyradenecus sp.
ATAGTGCTGCCAAGGATGCGACCTCGATTGGTTCGGGGACTATTATGACCGATACCGTAGCTGGACAGACTGTTTACGATGGTGTCACCATTACGCTTGAAGGCTATACTTCAGAAAATAGCGGATACTATTATGCTGTGTTTAAGAGCAAGTCGGATTCCAGCAATTATGCTGTTCTCGGCGGTAAGCAGTATGCTAAAGGGAGCGAATCCACTACGGGCGTGTATGATACGGATGTCTCAGGACCTAGTGGCGCTCCTATCGGCACCGACTATGTCGACATCGGGCCCTTCCTTGGTGGCACTTGGACGGCGGCAAAGACGCCAGAGCCAACGGTATTGGCCCTGTTGTCATTGGGGATTGCGGGTGTTGCCCTGCGTCGTAAGATTGTTTAATTGTAAAAGGATTGTGCTATGAGAAAAGCCTTTTTCTTGTTGGTTGCATTAGCATTTGCGTCTGTCTCTCAGGCGGTTATGCTTTATTGGAATTCGCCGGATGCGGCCTGGATGGACTCGGTTAAGAGTGGCAGCTTGCTGTACTCTGCAACAGGAACTGTCTCGGATACGACTTTGCCTGGGATTATCTCGGTTGCGAAGGGCGAGACGGGTGGTATTACATCGGACTTTAAGAGTGTGGTTGACACCACAGAAGAGTCTCTCTGGACTCCTAGCGAAGTGAACGATTCGCTGTATGTGGCTACAACGGGTAAAGAAAATACGGGTACTTACGTCTTGGTCCTCTTTGATGAGAGCAAAGGTTCCTACGCATATGCCGTGATTGACGCTGCAACTGCAACGAATGCGTGGCTAGATTCTGTGGGCGGCGCTGAGGGCAATCCTTCGTTTTCGCCTATCGATAATCTGACCTTCTCGGGCACACTCGTTCCTGAGCCGACGGTGTTGGCGTTGCTGGCGTTGGGGGTTGCGGGCTTGGCCTTGCGGCGCAAGGCGTAAACGCGGCGAGCCGTTGCTTACCACTGCGCAGGGGCCCTTCGCGGTCCCTGCGCGTTGTTTTATATGTTCCGGCGCTTCGGTTGATGGTCGGTGCTGGGGGCTGTGGCGCGGTGCGTGCGCCGCAGGGAGGGTAAGCGTGGTGCCGCGGCCTGCTCCGCCAGGCCGCCCCGCGCGTCCTGTGCGCGCTTGTGGTATACTGCGCACCAATGGAGGGCTTTATGGCACGCAGGATTGGTAGCCTCAAAGCATACACAAAGGAAAAGAAGCCTAAAGGGAAGCGTAGAAGGTTTTGCAGTGGCCTGCTCCGTCCGGCCACACAGGAAGGTTAAGCGAAGTAAGCGATGAAGGGCGTGATAGAGGCGTTTTGGCAGAAGACGTGCCGGCTGAATGGGGCGGGGCGGGGGGCGTGGTGGGTGTTGGGGGGGGCGGGGGTGATGTTCGTGCGCTCGGCCTGTTCGTCGCGGGCGACGGAGGCGTTGCGGCAGTTGTGGGTGGGGCAGTTGGAGTTCGTGGGGTGGGGGGCGCTCCTGATGGTGGCGCTGGCGTATTGGGACTACCGGCGGTGGGCGCGGGCGTCGGGGTGGGTGTATGTGGGGGTGTTGGCGGCGTTGGTGTTGGTGTTGGTGCCGGGGCTTGGAGTGGCGCGGATGGGGGCGCGGCGGTGGCTCTTCGGGTTGCAACCGAGCGAGCCGGCGAAGTTGGCGGTGATTCTGATGCTCTCGTGGGTGCTGAGCCGGTGGGGCGAGGCGATACGCGGGGCGCGGGGGCTCTTGGTGTGCGGGGTGTTAGCCGGGGTGCCAGCGGTGTTGATCCTGGCCGAGCCGGACTTGGGGACGGCGTTGGTGTTGGGGCCGACGGTGCTGGCGATGTTGTTTGCCGCGCGGGTGTGCCCGAAGGTATTGGGGCTGGGGGTGTTGTTGGTGGCGCTGGCGGTGGGGTATGAGTTGACTTTGGTGAAGGTGGCGAAGGCGGAGGGGGTCGATCCGGCGCGCGCCGAGCGCTTGATTCGCTGGACGGGGCTGCGCGAGCACCAGGTGCGCCGGGTGGAGACCTTCCTCTATCCGATGCGCGACTTGCACGCCAACGGCTATAACGCCTACCAAAGCGAGATTGCCGTGGGCAGCGGGGGGATGACGGGGAAGGGCTATGGGCGCGGGGTGCAGCATCGGCTGGGGTATTTGCCGCCAGTGGTGAGTATGAATGACTTCATCTTCCCGGTGGTGGCCGAGGAGACGGGGTTTGCCGGGTCGGCGGCGCTCCTGGGGCTCTATCTCTTCGGGATCCTGGTGCCGGGGAGCATCATCGCGCTGCGCTGCCGGGATGATCTGGGACGGTTGCTGTGCGTGGGGGTCTTAACCTTGCTTTTCTGTCACGTTTTTATTAATATAGGAATGACAGTGCGAATAGTGCCTATTACAGGGCTCCCGCTGCCGTTTATCAGCCAGGGCGGAACGTTTATGCTCGTGATGATGGCGTCGATGGGAGTTTTGCAGAGCGTGGCGATCCACGGGCGGATCTCCGAGGCGGTGTTCCGGCACTGAGAGAACCCTTTTGCGATAGGATTAAGGTATGTTTGGCTGGCTTTTCAAGCGCAAGAGCAAGAAGCGCGAGATTGTCGTTAATGTCGAGAAGCTTGAGACGCGCGTGGCGGTGGTGGAGAACGGGCGCGTCGAGGAGTTTCAGGTGGAGCACCCGATGGAGGAGCGGTTGGTGGGGTGTATCTTTAAGGGCCGCATTCAGAACCTCGAGCACGACCTGCAAGCCGCCTTCGTGGATATCGGCCTCAAGAAGAACGCCTTCCTTCACTATTGGGATATGATCCCCGACGAAGAGGCCGGTCTGGCCGACGAGGAGGACGAAGGTCGCCAGACCTCGCGCCGCCGCCGCATCTCCAACGAAGACATCGCCAAGCGCTTCCCTCCGGGCAGCGAGATTGTGGTGCAGGTGACGAAGGGGCCGATTGGCACCAAGGGGCCGCGCGTGACGGCAAACCTCTCGCTGCCGGGGCGCTACCTGGTGATGATGCCCTCGGCCAAGTCCACCCGCGGCGTCTCGCGCAAGATTGCCGATGCCAAGGAGCGGCTGCGCTTGAAGAAGATTCTGGACCGTCTGCCGTTGCCGCCCGGCGTGGGGATTATCGTGCGGACGGTCGGTGCCGGCGCAAATCAGCGCGCCTTCTGCCGCGACCTGCGCAACATCCTGGACGTGTGGGGCCAGCTGCAGAACAACATCAAGACCCTGCGCGCCCCGGCGTGCGTCTACTCCGAGCCGGACTTGGTCGAGCGCGTGGTGCGCGATTGGCTGACCGAGGATATCGACCGGGTGACGATTGACGACGAGGAGGCCTACAACCGCATTCGCGAGGTGGCCGGGCGCATCTCACGCCGTGCTCGCCGCGTTATCGAGCTCTACAAGGGCCATCTGCCGATCTTCGACCACTATGGCGTGGAGACGCAGATGGAGGAGGCCTTCCGGCGCAAGGTGAACCTCAAGAGCGGCGGCTATCTGGTCATCGACGAGACCGAGGCGCTCATCGCCGTGGACGTGAACACCGGGCGCCATCGCGGTAAGGGCTCGCAGGAGGAGGCCATCTTGGAGGTGAACCTGGAGGCCGTGGAGGAGGTGGCCCGGCAGATGCGCTTGCGCAACATCGGCGGGCTCGTGGTCATCGACCTCATTGATATGAAGAGCCGCAAGCACCAGAACCAGATCTACAAGGCGATGAAGGCGGCGGTCCGGCGCGACCGCGCGCGCACCAACGTCCTGCCCATCTCCGAGCTCGGGCTGATGGAGATGACGCGCCAGCGCCAGGAGGAGAGCCTCCTCTCGCAGATGTATATCGATTGCCCCTACTGCAAGGGCCACGGCGTCATCAAGAGCCCGCTGGCGCTCTCGGTGGATATCCAGCGGCAGATTGCCGCAGTGATGCGCACGCAGCAGGGGATGGGCCACGGCGAGACGGACCTGCAGATCCTCGTGGCCCCGGCCGTGATGGAGCGCCTGCGCAACGAGGATGAGCAGATGCTCGTGGAGATGCAGAAGCGCTACGCCGGGCGATTGACCTTCAAGAGCGAAGTGGCGCGCCACCCGGAATCCTTCGCCATCCTCGACAAGAGCGGCAAGGTCCTCTACGCCGTCTCCGAAAGCCACGCCGTCTAAGCGCGCCTTGGGAAAGTTTCCCCCTATGACAGTAAGTAATCTTTTGGGATGGCGCCTGGCCTTTGGCCTGGCTCTCCTGGGGCTGGTGGCTGCAATCCCTGCGCCATTGGCCGCCGCCGGGGCTGAAGACGTGCGTTCGCGCCTCGGCTCGATGATGCCCACGCTTGATGGAGCCTCCGATATTCAGGTGACGGCCAACCACATGGGCGCCGACCGCGAGAACAACCGCGTCACCCTCGATGAGGAGGTGGTCATCCGCTTCTCCGACATTACCGTCCGCTGCGACCGGGCGACCTACGATGCCTCCACCGGCGATGTCCACGCAGAGGGTAATATCTCGATTATCTCCACCTCCGGCGGGAGTTGGCAGGGCGAGCGGCTGGACTTCAACCACCGCACCGGAGCCGGGCTCATTGGCGCGGGTATCATCCGCCACGGCACCTTCGCCGTCAAAGCGGGCGAGGACGTGGTGCGCGACGAAGAGGGCATCTTCTACGCTCACGATGCCACCGTCACCACCTGCTCGAACGATGTTGACCACTGGCACTGGTCTGCCACCGGCGATGCTCGCTATAAGGACCGTGAGTTCGTCGAGATGCGCAACGCCGTTGTCCGCCTCTACGGCATTCCCCTCCTTTGGGCCCCCTACTACTACCGCGACCTCAACACCAACTACGGTTGGCGCTTTATGCCTGGCTACACGGACAAGTGGGGCGCCTACCTCCGCGCTGGCTACGTCTATCCCATCGCCGGCAGCACCGAGACCGAGCGCTTCCTCTACGGCAAGACGATGCTCGACCTCCGCAGTCGCTATGGTGCCGGCATTGGCCAAGAGCTCACGTGGAAGACCGAGGGTCTCTTTGGCGAAGAGACTCGTCAGGCTGGCCGCCTCTCCCTCTACTATGCCAACTTCCACGGCGAAGGCGAGCTTGATACCGAAGATTGGCCCGACCCCAATGGTTGGGACCGCGACCGCTGGTCCATCGGCCTCGAAGAGCGCCTCGACTTCTCTCCGCGCGACTTCCTCTCCATCGTCGGCGAGAAGGTCAGTGACCCTGAGTTCCGCATGGACTACAAGGAGACCGCCCTCTACTCCGCCTCCCAGCCCGTCGGCATCGCCAACTACGAACACCGCGAGAGCGACTGGACCACCTCCATTGCGGTGATGGGCCCGCTGGACACCTTCTACGCCGGCGTTCGCCGCCTTCCCGAATGGCGCCTTGATTACCTTCCGCGCAACCCCTTCGGCATTCAGGGCCTTTACTACGAATCGCAGACCTCCATCGGCTACTTCGACCGCCAGCCAGAGAAACACGACTGCTCTTGGGGCTATCGCTACACCTGGAAGCCCGGCAACTGGGCCTATCTCGACGCCTGGCGCCTCGACACTCGCCACATCCTCCGCCGTCCCATCTCCCTCCTCGACGGCGTCACCCTCACCCCTCGCCTCGGCTGGCGCGGCACATACTATTCGGACTCGATGGACGGCGACGGCCTCTTCCGTTCGCTCTTCGAACTCGGCCTCACCCTTCAAGCCCGCGCCTGGCGCGACTTTGAGACGGTCCGCCACACAGTTATCCCCTACCTCGATTTCACCTGCGTTCCCGGCTCCCAGGCCGATGCCGACGAAGTGCCCTACGTCTTCGACCGCCTTGACCAAGAAACAGAGTGGCGCGACCGCTTTGCCTCCGACGGCCTCACCCCCTCCCACCGTTACACCGGCCTGCGCCTTGGCTTGCGCAACCTCCTCCAAAAGCGCTCCCCCAAGGGGCTTAGCGACTTCCTCGCGGCTGACCTCTACACCGTCTACGTCTTCCAAACCCAAGACCACTGGGTCCGCTGGCGTGGCCGCCGTCAGCCCGGCCGCAACAACTATCGCGCCCCCGCCCGGCGTGCCACCGAAGAGACCGGCTGGCGCCTCCTCGGTCTCGACACCTCCGCTGCCCCAGTCAAAAATATGCTCATCTCCTCGGACATCCAATACGACCCCGAGGACACCCGCCTCGCCTTCTGGGACATCAACGGCAAATACCGCATCTCCTCCGTCACCCTCTACGCCGGCTACCTCCTGCGCAACCACGACATCTACGACTACTACTGGGGCGACGTGATCCGCGATCGCGTTGTCTACGGCGGCTTCATCCACCACCTCTGCGACACGATTGACTGGTCCGCCTACGCCCGCTACAACCCCGAATACAACGACCTCGAAGAGATCGGCGGCTACCTTCAGTACAACCTCGACTGTATCAGTCTGCGCGTCTCCACCGAGTATGACCCCGTCTACACCTCCCTCGATGGCCGCAAACACAGTCCCGACTTCCGCATCTCCTTCGACGTTTGGCTCCGCGCCTTCCCCAACAAGGAGGAGCCCGACTGGATGTCTTGGGGCAACCTCTCCAACCACAATATGCTCCAAACCTACTAACTCACCACGCTTTTGCGCCTGTAGCTCAGTTGGATAGAGCAGCGGCCTTCTAAGCCGCGGGTCGGGGGTTCGAACCCCTCCAGGCGCGCCACCTTCGCCCCGCCCTCCGGCGGGGCTTTTTTGTCCCCCGCAACAGCCCCGCCCCAACCGCCAACGCTCTCCCCCCGCGCCTAGCTCAAATCGACCTAGGGCCTACCTCGCCTCGACCTAGGGCCTACCTCGAGGTGAGGTAGGCCCTACCTTTTTTGGGGGTATCGGCGGGCTTAAACGGGGGTGGGGGCAAGGGGTGTGCCACCGCGGGCTTGCAGAGGTGCCCATCGAGGCGGCCTATCTGCCCCTTGGTATGCCGCCGGCATACCCCCTGTGCGGAGTGGGTCCGGCAGAATGTATTTGACAAAGCCAGGTGGCGTGTCCTATAATCACGCTGTCTTTCGGGATACGGTTGTATCTTGAGAGGCAGGCATAGCTTGGGAACTGAAGTTTCCGCGCAAGTGGTCCCTTCCACCCCCAAGCGCTTAAAAACCGCTGCAAAGCGATCGTCAGTAGAAATGTAGGAAGTTTCGGGCATAGACGATACCTTGCGAAAGACGCGCATATATGCGTGCCTCTCTCTGTATCTATGCTAGGCCTCCTACAGCCTCTACTGAAGACGGAGAGAGGCCGTTTTCTTCTCTCCGTGATTGTCGAACAGGGGTGAACAATCAACAGTGCATCCCCGTGATGCACAGGAAGGAGAGCCAGTATGTCTGTCCGTATCACAAGAAGCGCCATCGCCTTGGGGCTTTGTCTGTTGTCAGGGTGTATTGCCTTTAATGAGGCCTCGCTTAGATCCGGAACGCCGGAGGAGGTCCGTGAAGAGTTAAGCGCGATGCTAAATGAGACGAATGCGTCTTCCCGGTTTCGTGGGCTCTTAGGCTCAGACGGCGCAAACAATTATGTACCAATAAATAGTAATACGTATCTGCGCTTCGGGGTCCGAAATCTCGTCAGTGTTATAAACAATGAGGCCTTGTGGGGATCTGGCTCAGGCGATTATCCCGAACAGACACGACTGGAAGCGCTTCGGCAACTGATTGAATACGCCAAAACGCCGGAAGCGACCACGCCGTCTGGATGGGAAGAGAAAGCACCGGCGGAAGGCATCCGTGCTGCGCTTGTCTACACCTATAACCGAACCGCGACAGACGCGATGAAGCGGGAGATCCTAAGCGTCTTTGACACGCCCGAGATGTACCCGATGCTCATCTCAAACGGTAGATTATATGATGTATCGGACGAGAAGGATTGGACACCTACGACAACCCCTGTTTACGAAAGTGCTTCGAACCATTACCACGGCTCATCGGAGGCGTTTTCCCCGTTAAGTTCCGACTGGGTGGCGGTCTTTGAGGCGTGCCCCTCTCAGGCACAATGGAGCGCCTTGTTTGACAGGGTGACTAAGTGGCGTATTGAGGCTCTTCAAGAACGTCGCTATTGTGAGTCCTTTAACATCTCGCGGCTGAGTGAAATCTATGACAAGATTAAACAGCCAACGTATGAGCAGAAGTATGCTGCCTTAGTCCTTCTCAATTCATTCAGCCGGAATACGATTTATGTGTTGGACCGGAAGGAGCCTGAGTACAAAACCTATATTCGTTCGGTGTCAGACGCTCAGAAAAAGGCCTTAAACAGTATGCCCAAGAGTGAGGTGCTTCAACTGCTTAAGGATCTTGAACCTTTTAGAAAGAAGAATATAGCGTTCGATCGTCTTTATATATGGGTTTGGCTCAAGCGTGTAGCAACGCATCAACAGCGGGCAGACTTCGCAAAGGCAGAGACCGATGCGCTCAATCAGGAAAAGCAGCAATTGCAGCAGGAATTTGCCCAGAAGGAGGCGCAGAGAAAGGCCAGAGAAGAGGCGTATAATCGCCAGCAAGAACAAGACCGGAAGACCCGGGTTGTCATCTACTGCAATATCTGCGGGTGTAGGCGAGAGGATAATAAACTGTCTGCCACGAGGTGGCGCATTAATGGGCGCCCTCACGGAGAACCTCGGGAAATCGTTTCATCTGGAGGCTCGTCCTATATCCCGCGCGGTGGAACCGAGTGTCCCTCCTGCCCGCATGTCCCGTCATTTCATCGCATTGTTGAGCAGTAAGTCTCTATGCTGTGATGGTCTTATCACCCTTCATTCACTAACAAAGGAGTTATTCGTATGAAACGTATGCTGTTATTATGCTGCGCTGCGCTGTGCGGCGCATTGTGGGCGAAGCCCCAGATTACCGACATTCCGTCTCGGTCAGATTTCGTTGTGGTTGTTCGCGACAGTCACAACCCGCAGTCGCGTGCGACTTTGGAACGCGTGCTGGCGCAGTTTGGCATCAGTTCCAACTCGCCACAAGCGGCCGCACTTTGGGGGCAGATGCCGCCGGAAGCACAGTCTCTGCTGCGAACGATGGGCATTCGTGGCTTCACCGACTACGACATCCAATCGTTGACCTTCGGAGTGATTCTCCCGAATGATCCGAAAGATCCCAAACTTACAGGGATGCTGTTCTCCCTTAAGATTGAATCGCCTACGATGAATGGTCAGCAGGTTTGTGCTGAGGTGCAGGCGCTTCTTAACCAACTGAAGAAGCCGGAGGAGGATCTCAAGATCGGAAAGAAGAATGGATGGATCTATCTATACGGCACGAAGGATGGCCAATTCATGGGGTTTGCCATCTCGCCGGCTCCGGGAGGATTGTCTCTAATGGTTGCATTTGATCGGAGCCGGTTTAAGCAGTTGCTTAAAGGCGAGATCCGGATGGCGAAGGAGAATCATCCGCTTGCGGCGGCATTCATCGATCATCCGGACTATGTGGCCATTGGCATCAAGGGATATGCGCCTATGAAGAAGGCGATGTGCAAGGATAAGTCTGAGGCGGAGGTCGAGGCCGATTTTGTGAATTTTCCTTGGTTTAAGGAGGTGAAAGCGCTGACACTGTTGCTGCCATACGATGCAAACAATGTGAACCTCGTCCTTGCGACAGGCTTCAAGGATGTTGCGCAGGCTCAGGCGATGCAGGCGATGATTACGCAAATTGCCCCCAACTTGGCGGCTCTTGGCCTCACGATTCCGGCGGGGCAGATAACGAATATCGCAGGGTTGCAGTCCTTGGTCTATTCGCTGTCGTTCTCCCCGGAGGGGCTGGCTGGTCTGGTCCAGAATTTGATGGCCGCCCAGCAGGGTGGTGCGCCGGGGCAGAATGACGGTGATGATGACCTCGACGACCTCGACGACGACTCGCTCCTAGACCTCTAACTTCCGCCCGAGCCGGGGTGTTTTGCCCCCGGCTCGGGATGTCTGTGGCGCGTCAAGGTGGCCAGGCCGCGTGGTGGCCTGGCCTTTTTCTCGGCCCGTAGGCCCGCTCCATTACGGTGGCGGACGAAGCCATACTACGCGCGCGGCGCGTGGAAATGTGGTATAGTGTGAGCGTTTGTTTCTACGAAGGATGGTTTATCGTATGGCAGAGAAGCACGAGACGGCGACGGCGGAGACGGAGTTGGACACCGCGCGTCACTTTTTGCGGCAGTGGATTGAAGAGGATTTGGCGCAGGGGAAGAATGACGGCACGGTGGTGACGCGTTTTCCGCCCGAGCCGAATGGGTGGATTCATATTGGCCACGCGAAGGCGGTGTGGGTGGACTTTGGGATGGCGCAGCTCTTTGGCGGGCGTTGTCACCTGCGGATGGACGACACGAACCCCTCCAAGGAGAGCGAGGACTTCGTGGAGCAGCTGAAGCGGGACATCACCTGGTTGGGCTATCAGTGGGACAGCTTCTACTACGCGTGCGATATGTTCGAGACGATGTGGGCGATTGCCGAGGAGCTGATCCAGCGCGGCCAGGCCTATGTCTGCGAGCTTTCGCAGGAGGAGTGGAAGGCCTATCGCGGGGTGCCGACCGAGCCGGGCAAGTTCTCGCCCTACCGCGACCGTTCGCCGGAGGAGAACTTGGTGCTCTTCCGCAAGATGCGCGAGGGGGCCTTCGCCGAGGGGTCGCACTGTCTGCGTGCGAAGATTGATATGGCGTCCCCCAACATCCATTTCCGCGACCCGGTCATCTACCGCATTGTCGACCTGCCGCACTATCGCACCGGCACCCAGTGGCACTGCTACCCGATGTACGACTTTGCCCACCCGATCGAGGATGCCCTCGAGGGGGTGACGCACTCGATGTGCACGCTGGAGTTCGAGGTGCACCGTCCGCTCTACGATTGGGTGATTGACCGACTGGCCGAGCAGGGGCGCTTGGTGGTGCGCTCGGGCAAGACTATCCGCCCGCAGCAGCGCGAGTTCGCTCGGCTGAACCTCACCTACACGGTGATGAGCAAGCGCTTGTTGCGCCAGTTGGTGGAGGAGGGCGTGGTCGATGGTTGGGACGACCCGCGGATGCCGACGGTGGCGGGGATGCGCCGGCGCGGCTATACGGCTGCGGCCATCCGCGACTTGTGCGAGCGCACGGGCATCTCGAAGTATAAGTCCTTGACCGACCTGGCGCTGTTGGAGTGGTGCGTGCGCGACGATCTCAACCGCATCGCCACGCGCCGAATGGCCGTGCTCAACCCGGTGAAGGTGATTATCGACAACCTCCCCGAGGGTGAGGAGCTCACCGCCGAGGTGCCGAACAACCCCGAGGACGAGAGCGCCGGCAAGCGCCGGATTGTCGCCACGCGCGAGCTGTGGATTGACCGCGATGACTTTATGGAGGTGCCCGTCAAGAAGTTCTTCCGCGTGACGGTGGGCAACGAGGTGCGCCTGCGCGGCCTCTGCCTCTTCACCTGCACGTCGATTGTCAAGGACGCCGCCGGCGAGGTGGTGGAGATCCACGGCACTTACGATCCCGAGAGCCGCGGGGGGAACCCGGCCGACGGCCGCAAGGTCAAGGGCACCATCCACTGGGTGAGCGTGAAGCACGGCAAGCCCTTCGAGGTGCGGCTCTACGACCGCCTCTTCGCGATGGAAGACCCGATGGCCTGCCCGAGCGGGAACTTCCTCGACGCGCTCAACCCCGAGAGTATGCGCACCGTGCAGGCCTACGGCGAGCCGCTCCTGGAGCAGGCCGTCCCCGGCGAGCACTACCAGTTTGAGCGCACGGGCTACTTTACGCCCGACGTGCACGCCTCCAAGTCCGGCGCGCCGGTCTTCAACCGCACGGTCACGCTCAAGGATTCGTTCAAGAAGTAAGGAAAGCGGGAGAGAGCCAATGGATTGCGAAGGTTTGGCGAAGGCGTGGTTGGCGGCGGCCTTTGAGGCCGTGGTGCCCGGGTGCGGCGGCGGCAAGGTGGTGCCCTCGAAGGATAGCCGCTTTGGCGATTGGCAGTGCAACGACGCGATGGGCATTGCCAAGCGCGCCGGGAAGAACCCGCGCGAGGTGGCCCAGACCGTGGTGCAGGCGCTGCCCTTGCCGGAGATCTTGGAGAAGGCCGAGGTCGCCGGGCCGGGCTTTATCAACCTGACGCTCTCGCGCAAGGCCGTGGCAGCCGGCGTTGAGGCGTTGGCGGCCGACCCCAAGCTGGGCGTGGCGCAGCGCGGCGCGGGCGAGAAGGTGGTGATCGACTACTCTTCGCCCAACGTGGCCAAGCCTATGCACATCGGCCACATCCGCTCGACGGTCATCGGCAACGCCATCGACCGTATCCTCCGCGCGCTGGGCTACGAGGTCATTGCCGATAACCACCTCGGCGACTGGGGCACGCAGTTCGGCATCCTCATTATGGGCTACCGCGCCTTTTTGACCGACGAAGAGCGCGCCAACCTCACCGTCGAGCTCCTCGAGAAGGTCTATGTGCAGAGCTACGGCCGCACGAAGGACGACCCGGCGTGGCTCGACCGCTGCCGCGAGGAATTGGTGAAGCTGCAGGCCGGCGATGCGGAGAACCGCGCGGTCTGGGAGCGCTTCATCGAGATCTCCCTCAAGGAGTTTGGCCGCATCTACGCGCGGCTCGGGGTGAAGTTCGACCTCTATCGCGGCGAGAGCTACTATCAGCCGACCCTCGGCCCGACCGTTGAGGCCCTCCGCGCCCAAGGCCTCGCCACGCAGAGCGAAGGGGCCTGGATCGTTGACCTCAAGGACGAGGGGCTGGAGGTGGCCATCGTGCAGAAGCGCGACGGCGGCTTCAACTACACCACCACCGATATCGCCACCGTCAAGAGCCGCGTGGAAGAGTTCGCCCCCGCGCGCATCATCTACGTCACCGACGAGCGCCAGCAGCTGCACTTCAAGCAGTTCTTCCACATCTGCGGCAAGCTCGGGCTCTGCGGCAAGACGCTCCTGCAGCACGTCTGGTTCGGCCTGATGCGTCTACCCGAGGGCACCTTCTCCACGCGCCAGGGCAACGTTATCAAGCTCGAGACGCTCTTGGACGAGGCGGCCGCCCGCGCCCGCAAGATTGTCGACGAGAGCCACCCCGATTGGCCCGAGGCCGAGCGCGCCGCCCTGGCTGAAGCTATCGGTATTGGCGCCATCAAGTATGCCGATCTCTCGCACGACCCGACCACGATGATCGTCTTCACCTGGGATAAGGCCCTCGCCCTGGAGGGCAACAGCGGCCCCTACCTGCAATACGCCAACGCGCGCTTGAACTCGCTCTTGGAGAAGTATCGCGCCGCCGTGGGCAAAGAGCCCGACGCGCAGCCGTTGGCGCTGGGCACGGAGGCCGAGAAGGCCCTGGCCCTGCACCTCTTGCAGTTCCCCAACGCCGTCCAGCGCGCGGGCGACCTCTGCAAGCCCAGCGTCCTGGCCGACTATCTCTACCAGCTCAGCCAGCTCTACAGCAGCTTCTACCAAAGCTCGCCCGTTCTCAAGGCCGAGAGCGAGTCCGTGCGCGACAGCCGCATCCGCCTGTGCAGCGCCGTCTCGAAGGTCCTGCGCGGCGGCCTGACGCTCCTGGGCATTCCCACCCCCGAGAGGATCTGAGGCGATGATCGGAGCGTGCGCCTTCTTCGCGATGGTCGGCGGGCCCATCCAGGCCTTCGCCGACTCGGACTTCTGCGGCCAGCTTATCGTCATTACGCAAATCGTGATGAGCGTGGGCTCGTGGGCCGTCTTCCTGGGCAAGTTCAGCACCTTGAAGGCTATCAACGCCCGCTCGCGCCGCTTTGCCGACCACTTTGCCAGCCACGACGACCCCCTCGCGCTCTACTGCGACAAGTCCTACGCCTTCGAGGCCTCGCCCCTGGAGTCGGTCTACCGGCGGACAGCCGAGCGCTTCGTCACCCTCATTCCGCGCCAGCAGCTGCTCCTCTTGCAGCAAGACCCCACCGCGCGCCCCACCCTCACCCCCCCGCAGATGGAGTTGGTCTCGAGCACCTGCGCCCACGCCACCGATGAAGAAACCGTCACCCTCAACCGCGGGCTGACCGCGCTGGCGGTGGTCACCAGCTCGGCGCCGCTGCTGGGGCTCTTCGGCACCGTCTGGGGCGTGATGTTGGCCTTCCAGGCGATGGCCGCGAGCGGGAGCGCGAACATCGCCGAGCTCGCGCCGGGCATCTCCTCGGCCCTGCTCACCACGGTGGTCGGGCTGATGGTCGCCATCCCCTCGACCATCGCCTACAACATCCTGCAAGCCAAGCTCGAGGCCTTCTCCGTGCAGCTCGAAGGCTTTAGCGAAGAGCTCATCGGCAAGCTCGTGCTGAGCTACGCCGCCCCCAAGCAGGGAGGCCTATGCTAAAGCGGCGCTTCACCAGAGCCCGGGCGCGGGGTAAACGCAAGATCAACAGCGAGATTAACATGACGCCGATCCTGGACATGACCTTCTTGCTGCTGATTGCCTTTATCATCACCTTCCCCGCCCTGCAGAACGGCATCACCGTCAAGCTCCCCACCGCCGCGGGCGACCCCCTCCCCGCCGACGAGCCGCTCAACATTACCATCCGCGCCGACGGCCACTTCTTCCTGGGCCAGCAAGAGGTCACCGACGAGGAGCTCTACCAGGCCGCCACCGCCGCCGTCGAGAAGAATCCGAAGGTGGCCGCCCACATCCGCGGCGACGAAACGCAGGCCTACGGGCGGATTATGGATGTTATCAAGGTGCTCCGCCGGGCGCGCCTGAACAAGTTTTCGCTGGTCACGGAGAGCGAGTAGATGGCCAAGAGAGGGCAGCAGGTGCGGCCGGTCGAGCCGTTGGAAGAGCCAGGGGTGGTCTCCGAGCGGGTGGTCTCGCAGCGGCGCGTGCTCGGCGTGCTCTGCGCGCTCTACTGGGTGGTGGCGCTCGTGGCGCTGCTCACCTACGATTGGCGCGACATCTCCTGGCTCTGCAACCCCCCTTCGCCGCCCGATGGTCTGGTGATGAACCGCGTGGGCAAGCTCGGCGCCTGGCTCACCTTCTACGGCTACGGCCTCGCCGGCCTGGCCTACCGCTACGCCGCCTTCCCCCTCCTCGCCCTCCTCACCGGCTTCCTCCTCCACGGCCGCGTCCGCTTCTTCCGCCTGCGCGTGCTCTGGATGGCCGGGCTCTACGTCACCCTCGCCTGCCTCTTCCAAGTCTGCGGCGGCGACACCGGCGCCACCATCCCCCTCTTGGCCGACCTCAACCTGCGCCCCAACGCCGGCGGCGCCCTGGGCCAATGGATCGTCACCACCCACCTGCGCCCGCTCCTGGGCACCTTTGGTCTGCAACTGCTCCTGTGGGCGCTGACGCTCGTCTTCACCCTCCTCATCGTCGGCGTGCGCAACACCCTCCTCCTGCTCGTGCGCCTGACGATGCCGCGCGAGCCGCAGAGCGAACCCGGGGCGGAGGACGAGGCCACCCGGGCCTTGCTCGCCCGCAACTCGGGCCGGGCCGCTCCCGAACCCGGGTCGGATGAGCCCAAGACCCTCCGCGGCTTCGTCACCGCCCTCTTCCGCCGCAAGGCTGAGGCCGCCGCCGAAACGCTCGACCCGCGCGACCTCCTCTCCCGCCGCGCCGCCCCCGAGCCCGATGGCGGGGCCGACTGGAGCGCCAGTGCCTACGCCCCGCGCCAAGAGGTGGAGGCCCAGCTCTCCCTCGGCGAGCGCCCCAATGCCCCCGAGCCGCAGCCCGCACCGCCGCCTCCGAGCGCCCCAACTCCCGTGCCTGCGCCGGCCCCCGAGCCCCCCTTCGCCCTCAGTGGCGACAGCCCCTCCGCCCTCAAGCCCGTCTCCCCGCTCAAGGCCGTCACCGGCCCGGCCATCGCCGCCAACGACAATGACCTCCCCCCCGAGCCCGAGGTGCCCGACTACACGATGCCCTCGACCGAGCTGCTCGACCCCATCCCGCCGCGCGCCAAGGATGCCGACGACCTGCAGATGGCCATCGCCGCCATCGAGAGCGTCTTCCAGCAGTTCGGCATCGCCGCGCAGGTGGTCGGCCAAATCCGCGGCCCGGTGCTGACCCTCTTTGAGGTGATGCCCGCCCCCGGCGTCAAGCTCGAGCGCTTCAAGACCTACGAGAGCAACCTGCTGATGGCCCTGCGCGCCGAGAGCATCCGTATCCAGGCCCCCATCCCGGGGCGCGACGTGGTGGGCATCGAAGTCCCCAACACCGTCCGCCAGTCCGTCACCCTGCGCGAAGTCCTCGAGGGCGACGCCTGGCGCCAGGCCGAGCGCAAGATGGCTCTGCCGCTGGCCCTGGGCAAGCTCGCCACCGGCGGCGACCTCATCGTGGACCTGGCCGAGATGCCCCACCTCCTCGTCGCCGGCGGCACCGGCTCGGGCAAGTCCGTGGCCGTCAACGATATGCTCGTGGGGCTCTTGATGTGCCGGCGGCCGGACCAGCTGCGCCTGATTATGGTTGACCCCAAGCGCGTGGAGTTCACCGCCTACGACGACCTGCCGCACCTGCTCAACCCCGTCGTCGTCGAGCCCAAGAAGGTCGTCTTCGTCCTGCGCTGGGCGGTGATGGAGATGAACCGCCGCTACAAGCTCCTCCAGCGCTACGGCGTGCGCAACATCTCCGACTACAACCGCCGCGCCGAGGCCCCGCTCCCCGACCGCGAGAACCCCACCCAGTGCCTCCCCTACATCGTTATCATCATCGACGAGCTCGCCGACCTGATGCTCGACGTGAAGTCCGACATCGAGCCCCCCATCACCTCCCTCACCCAGAAGGCCCGCGCCGCCGGTCTCCACCTCATCATCGCCACCCAGCGCCCCACCACCAACGTCATCACCGGCACCATCAAGGCCAACATCCCCGGCCGCATCGCCCTGCGCGTCACCCAAGGCAACGACTCGCGCACCATCCTCGACGAAGTCGGTGCCGAGAACCTCATCGGCAAGGGCGATATGCTCCTGGCGCGCGGCGGCCGCGCCCCCGAACGCTCCCAGGCCGCCTGGGTCAGCGATGGCGAGATCGCCCGCATCTGCAACTTCATCAAGGACCAAGCCGGCCCCGCCTTCGACCACGTCCTGGCCGACACCATCGACCGCATCAAGGAAGACAAGCCCCAGGACGATGTCTCCTCGCTCATCTCCGAGTTCGTCTCCGACGCTCCCGGCACCCTCGACGACGCGGCCATCAACCTCGGCCCCGAGGATGACAAGAGCGACGAAGGCTTCTACCAGCGCGCCCTCGAGTACATCCGCCAGACCGGCCGCTTCTCCACCTCCGCCCTCCAGCGCCGCCTCAAAATCGGCTACAACAAGGCCGGGCGCATCACCGATATGCTCGAAGAGCGCGGCATCATCGGCCCCGGTGGCAAGGCCGGCGGCTCGCGCGAAATCCTCGTGGACCTCAACGCCATCGCCCAGCGTGAGCTCGAAGAGAGCCTCGAGCCCGAGGCCGTCCCCGCCGAGGCCACCCCCGAGGCCCCCGCACCCCAAGACTTTACCTACGAACCCACCGACGAGGCCCTTCCGGCCGACGCCGACATCCCCGACCTGGGCGACTTTGACCCCGCCAGCCTCGATGCCCCCGAGCGCTAGGCCCCCCAAGGAGAGCAGCTATGGCATTTGGTGAAATCCTCAAGCAGAAGCGTCTGGAACACGGCTGGACGCGCGAATATATCGCCGAACGGATGAATATGCGCACCTGCTTCGTCGAGATGCTCGAGACCGAGAACCTCAAGCGCATCGTCGCCCCCGCCTACGGCCGCGGCTACATCCGCAACTACTGCCGCGAGCTGGGCATCGACTCCAAGCCCCTCGAGGCCGACTACAACGCCCTCCTCGCCGCCGAAGGCCGCGGCGACGACCTCGGCCCCGTCTCCCATCCGAATGTTCGCGGCCTCCCCGAGAAGCCCCACGAGCCCATCCACACCGGTGCCCACCGCACCCTTCCCCCCAAGGACGACCCCACAGCCATCCACACCTCCACCGGCCACAAGCTCGTCGCCTCCGCCGAGGCCCTCTCCACCGCCGTCCCCAAGCCTGAGATGCCCCCGGTCTCCACCGACACCACCACCCCCCCCGCCCCC
>JBJFFT010000166.1:0-17666 GCA_051891975.1 Candidatus Spyradenecus sp.
CGAAAGCGTCCGCCGCCGCTTCAACTACGCCATTTGCTTCGAGCGCCTCTCGGCCAACCAACGTGCCGCCATCTGGCAGAACCTCATCGAGCGCCGCCACCTCGGCCACCTCATCCCTGCCGACCAAATCACCACCTACGCCCGCCGCTACGAGACCAACGCCGGCGGCATCGCCCTCCTCCTCGACAACCTCTCCCGCCTCAGCCCCGCCCCCGAAGAGGTCGCCCCCCTTATCGAGCGCCTGATGGCCCCCCACTGCCGCCTCCTCGAGCTCTCGACCACCCCCGCCCTCCTCCCCGCCGAAGATTACAGTCTCGACGGCCTCAACGTCCAGGGTCCCATCTCCCCGGCAGACCTCCTCTCGGCCGCCCAAAACGCCCTCGACCCCGTCTTCCGTGCCTCCTCCACCCTCCCTGCGCGTATGACCCTCCTCCTCTTCGGCCCTCCCGGCACCGGCAAGACCGAGTTCGTCAAGTTCCTCGCCCAGGCCCTCGGCCGCCCCATCCTCCTCAAGCGCGGCAGCGACCTCCTCTCCAAGTTCGTTGGCGACACCGAGCAAGCCATCGCCGATGCCTTCCGCCAAGCCCAGCAGGAAAACGCCATTCTCTTCTTCGACGAAGTCGACGGTCTCCTCCAAAACCGCACCCTCGCCAACGCCTCCTGGGAGGTCACGCAGGTCAACGAGTTCCTCCAGCAAATGGAGCACTACACCGGCCTCCTCGTTGCCGCCACCAACTTCCGCACCAACCTCGACCCCGCGATGATGCGCCGCTTCACCTTCAAGCTCGAGTTCGACTATCTCACCGCCGCCGGCAAACGCGCCTTCTTCGAGCGCACCTTCCAATCCCCCCTCACCCCCGCCCAAGCCGCCGAACTCGATGCCATCCATCCCCTCGCCCCCGGTGACTTCCAAACCGTCCGCCAGGCCCTCCGCTACCTTGCTTCCAGCCCCTCCAACGCCGACCGCCTTGCCGCCCTCCGCAACGAGTGCGCCCTCAAAACCGAGCCCCACGCCTCCCCCATCGGCTTCTAAGTCCCCCGCCTCCCGAGTCTCCCTCCACATGCCCGCGCCTACCTCAAAGTGAGGTAGGGCCTACCTCGCCTCGACCTAGGGCCTAGGTCACCTCGAGGTAGGCCCTACCTTTTTTAGGGTATCGCGCGGGCGTGAACGGGGGTGGGGGCACGGGGTGTGCTTGTAGGCGTTGTGCATAGTCGCCCTCCGTGGCGGCAATCTTGCGTTGCCGGTTTTGCTGACCGCCGTCCTTGGCCGCTTCGCTCCCCCCCTCGCGCCTACCTCAAATCGACCTAGGGCCTACCTCGCCTCGACCTAGGGCCTAGATCACCTCGAGGTAGGCCCTACCTTTTTTAGGGTATCGCCGGCCTACTCCCAGCCCCGTCTCCTTTCTCAGTACCTTATAAGCCCTCAAAAAAGTTTCAAAAAGGGCTTGACACGGGGGGGGGTAAAGATGCTAAACTGACGCCGTCACGTGGGAGAAGAGGCCCGATTACCTCTTCAACTAGAGATGAAAGGAAGGATTGAGAATGAAACGGTTAATCCAACTGGCACCGCGCCTGAGCGGTGTTGGGGCGGCCCTCTTTGCGGGCTCAGCCCTCGCCGCACAAATGTATCTGAACCCCCTCGCGGGCGAAACAACGGTCGATAAGGGCATCTACGGGGCCGTCACGGCCGATGCCGAAGCCGGCATTGAGGCCTACGCCGGCCTGACCCTCCCGGCCCCCATCGCCGCTACGAGCTTCTCGGCGCTCACGCAGTTGAGTAACACAGATTCGGCCCCCATCGCTGGAAGCTACACGGAGTTAATTAAAAAGCCCGGTAATGCTGCATACGTCGACACGCACACAGTCTCAGGCTGGTTCAAGGTGAATACACTGCCGACTGGAACCAGCATCCAGGTGCTTTGGTTGACGAATAACGGAACCGCGGACGCGGGTGGTTACCAGGTGGCGGTGAATGCGTCCGGACAACTCGTGATAGGAAGAGCAAACTCGGGTGGAACATTCTTTGACTCTGGAAGTGCGACATCAACGAACCAAGAAGGAAAGATAACCACAAACGATACGGTTATCACCGCTGGTGAATGGACGCATATTACGGTTGCCTTCTCGGTAGGAGAGGTTGGGAGTACGATTCCTCTTTCGCCCAGTGTGTTCGTTAACGGGGCGAGCAAAGCGTTAAGTGCGCCGACCTTCAAGACGAACTTGAACGGAAACGCAGGGTGCTCTTGGATCAAGCTGGGCGCGGGCATCTCCGCTGCCGGCTTCTACGTCGACGGCACGGCGATTACGGACGCGGAGACGATTCGCTCCTTGGCCGTAGACCCGATGAAGCATATCTATGCTGCGCAGTGGACGCGGAATGTGTCGGGGGGTGGCTGGTGGCGTCCCACCTCGGAGGACTTCTATCCGTGGTCGGCCGATGGGATGACGCTCACCTCGACGAATCCGCTCGTCTATCGCGGGTCGGTGACCTTGAGCGTGACTGCGACTGAAGCCTCCACGCTCACGCTGAATGCTTCGCCCTCGCTCACCGCCTTAACCACCGCCTACGGCACCGGCGGCACGGCCGTCCTAACCTTGGCCTCCGGCTCGAACACCCTCACGGCCACGACCACCACCATCTCGGCCAAGACCGTCCTCGATGGCACCGGCTTCTCGCTCGGCAACCTCTCCATCACCTCCACCGGCACCCTCACGGTGGGCGAAAATCGCAATTTCACCCTCGCCGCTATTGAAACTGGTGGTAAACTCATTCTTACCCCGACTGCGATTGAACTTGCTGCCGGGCAGATTACGCTCCCGAAGGCAGATACGGTCACACTCTCTGCCAAGAATGTTCAGATAACGGGCTACTCCTCTTTCACGGTCTCAGAGGGAGTGCTGATGCTTCCCATTCCTGTGTGGACTCCAACAACGGAGAATGTAGAGTGGTCGACGAACTGGACTCAGGGGGATACGGCCCTTGAAAGTGCGCCGACCTCTGGCCCCATCAAAATAGACTTCTCACAGCTGACGGAGGCGTTTGCACTGACAATCTCCACGGGTGCCTTTGACGCAGTCTCCTTTGTCGGAACGGATTCGGAAGCGAACACGTTAGTGCTTACGCTGGGCCAGGGTGTTACGTTGGGCTCCTTAGTGGTTGACGGTCACGTTACGCTACCCGCATCTGCCGTCACGGAGGCCGTCGAAATCTTGGCGAACAAGCGCCTGACACTTGACTGTGGTGCGGCCACCGCCGAGACGCCCGCCTCCCTCCCGACCTTCACGGGCACTGGCACGGTCTCGCTGACCAACGGTTACGCCACCACCGCGCCCTTTGCCGACTTCACCGGCACGCTGAACCTCGACGCGACCGCGACCCTGCGCGTGAACGATGGCGCCGCCGTGAAGAGCTGCCGCGCTATCACCGGCTCGGGCACGCTCCGCTTCCAAGGCGTACTCCCAAACAAGACCAGCACCACTGTCGATGGCGTCCCGGGAGTCACGACGGCCGCCACGTGGACTGGTACGGTGGTCGTGGCTGACTACTCCGCTAGGGGCTCCGAACTTCATCCCAACCTCTATGGCAACGAGAACTCCATCGTGGAGTTCGACGGCGTCGAAGGTTACATGTATGGTCTCACGGTCAAGAACCTCCGTCTGACGGGCGAGGGTTTGGCGCTCCTGAACGGGAGTACGCAGAGCTACGTCAACGTTGTCATCGAGAACCTGCTGGGCACAGGCAAGTTCCGGGGGGCGATGGATGGCTTCTCTCACTGGAAATATCGCGTGCTCATCGGCTCTGCCGCAAACTTTGAGGGGAGTTTCAACTTGGAAGAGGCGAACTCCAAGAACGATGCCCTCATCATTCAGATTGGTTCCACCTCTGCGCCGAGTAGTGATACGAACTTCGTCAAGCACATCTCCATTGTGGGCGGTGCTGCAGTCGAGGCGAAGAAGCCGTGGACGCCGGCCAGTAACGGCAACATCCGCGTCGTCAATGGGTCGCTGACGCTTACGGGTGAGCAGGCGCGCATCCCGAGTTCCTTCGATATCAGCGCCGAGGGCTCTGTCGTCATCGCGACGACAGGCGAGAGCATCCATGCGGGCGCATTGATAGGCGCGGGGCCCTTTACCGTCAATGCGGGCGCGCAGCTGGCCTTGACGGGCGCGAATGACAACTACAATGGCGCGATTACCGTGGCGTACGGGGCGACGCTGACCAACGCGGGCAGCTCGGCCACGGTACCCTTCGGTAAGGGCACGATTGAGAACAACGGCACCGTCAAGCTGATGGGCGCGGGCACGGCTGCTAGTTGCGGGCAGTTGCCGCCCACCTCCGGCTCGGGCAACATCGTCTTCTGCGCGGGGTCGACCTCGCGCATCCCCGGCGAAATCACCACCTCCGGCACGGTCACCTTTGAGGGCACCACCGAGGAAACTGCCGCGGCCGCAGTCACCTTCATCACGAACGCGACCGACTTTTCCGGGAAGAAGGCCTCCATCAAGGGCGCGAGCGTCGTGGTGGGCGCGGGCGTCACCTTGGCCAAGGACGAGGCCTCCACGCCCCTAATCACCATCGCCGCCGGGAGGAGCCTCTCGGGTAGCGGCACGATCAATGTGCCCGTGGCCTTCGAGAATGCGGCCACAGCGACGATGGCCCCGGACGCGACCTTCACCTTCAATAACGCCCTCACGGTGCCGAAGGATGTCACGCTCCCGGGCACGATTACCCTGGGCGAGGGCGCGGTACTCTCGGGTGCGGGCACACTCTCGGGCACGGTGACGCTGAACTCGGGCGTGATTATCGATGCGACCAAGTCGACCGCCTCGGGTTATCTCAAGCTGATGGGCTCCTCGGTGACGCTGGGCGAAAAGCTGAAGGTCAAGGCCTCCAAGCTGACGAATGTGCTAGATGTGCAGACCTCTGTCGGGCTGGACCTCGCGAAGGTCTCGCTGACGGATGATAGCACCATCCCGACGGGCGCCAAGCTGATGACCTCGGTCTTTGAGACGGAGAATACTTCGATAACGACCCTAAAGTTCTTTGTCCCGCCGACTGTGCCGAAGGCCCCGGCTGAGAGCCCGCGCGATTCGGGGGTGGATACGCAAATCGCCCAGGCTGCAGAGTCTTACGCAGGGTTTGGGATGATCATCTCCGAGGTGACCGCTATCACCGGCACGGGCTCCAATGGCACCGGAACGCGCGAGATTAATGGTTCCTCGCTCTTCGAGAACGTCCTCACGCTGACCCCCGTATCGGTGAAGGATGACGGCACCTACACCGCCAAGGTGACGGTTGCCTACGACTTTGGTGTGGCGGATATGACCATCAAGCGCCTGCAGCTCGAGGGCGACGATGACGCGAAGCTGTATGTCCTCCTCGCGGCCAAGGTCCAGAACTCGGCCAGCAGCAACACCGCCTCGTTCGCCTCGGGGACCAAACTCACTGTGCTCAACGGCGAAAGCGAGCTCACGCCCAAGAGCGTCTCGGCCGCAGATGCCGGTGCCGCAGAGACGACTGGCGTGCAGTGGCTCGCCGTCCCGATCGAGACACTCTTCCCCGACGGCACCGGCACGCGGCCGCTCAAGGTCAAGGCCTCCAACGCCTCGGCCGCGAACTAACCCCATTTCATCCCTAAATAACATATAAATCCTCGGCCCCGCAGGCAACTGCGGGGCCCCCTTTTTGCGGCGAGGGGCGTGGGGTGGGGGAAGGCAACCAGACTGCTGTGATGGTTGGTCAAGGGTTATATTGGCCACACCATACTCCTATCGTTTGAAGCTCCGCGTATACCCCCTTTTGAGGTAGGCCCTACCTCGGGTCGACCTAGGCCCTACCTCGAGGCGAGGTAGGGCCTAGGTCGAATTGGGGTAGGGGCGGGCACTTTTTGTCTTGGCGGCGAGGCGTGGACGAAATCGGGTGATTCGAGGTGAAAACGGTCGCCTTTGGTTACGTAGCTTTCCCTTCTTTAACGCATTCTTTTGACTGCGCCTCGCGCGCGCAACGCGCGTGATTGTGGTATACTTCGCGCCAGACAGGAGTTTGCGATGAACGAGACAGCAGGAAATGCCGGCGAGAAGCCCTTTGCGCTGACGGCGAGTCTGGAGGACTACCTTGAGGCGATCAAGGAGATCATTGATGGCTCGGCGGACGCGCACGCGCATACGAGCGAGATTGCCAAGCGCCTGAATGTGGCCAAGCCGTCGGTCACCTACGCGCTGGGGATTTTGCGTGATCAGGGCTTTCTGAACTACAACACGAGCCGGCCGGTGACGTTGACGGCGTTGGGCGAGGCGGAGGCTTCGCGCGTCATCCGCCGCCATCGGGTGCTGACGGTCTTCTTGCGCGATGTGCTGCGGCTCGACGAGGGGCCGGCGGGGCAGACGGCTTGCCGGATTGAACACGTGATTGATGAGCAGGTGCTCGCGCGGCTGGAGGTGCTGAATCAGGCCTTCTTGGCCTCGGAGGCGGGCGAGGCGCTGCGAGCGCGCGTCTGGAACGGTTTTGATGAAGTGACAGCGAATGCTGAGGAGAAGTGAAATGACTCACGAGATGATGTTGGCCCGGGCCCACGATGTGATTGCCACGGAGATTGCCGGGCTGCGGCAGGCCGATGCCGGGATCGACGGCACCTTCTGCGAGATTGTCGAGGCGATGCTTGCCACGCTCGAGCGCGGCGGCAAGATCGTCGTCACTGGTATTGGCAAGAATATCCACATTGGCGAGAAGCTGGCGGCCACGATGGCGAGCACCGGCTCGACGGCGATGCTGCTCAACCCCGTCCAAGCGATGCATGGCGACCTGGGGATGGTCACGCCGGCGGATATCGTGCTGGCGATTAGCTACTCGGGCGAGTCGGACGAGGTCATCCGCCTCATTCCCTCCCTGCGGCGCATCGGCGTGAAGGTGATTGGGATGACCGGCAAGGCCGATTCCTCCCTGGCCAAGAATAGCGACTGGGTCTACCTGATTGACTGCGGGCGCGAGGCGTGCCCCTTCAATATGGCCCCGACCACCTCGACCACCGCCACCTTGGCCTTGGGCGATGCGTTGGCGATGGTGTTGCTGGAGGCGCGCGGCTTCAAGAAGGAGAACTTTGCCCTTCTCCACCCGGCCGGCGCCATCGGCCGCGCGCTCCTCTTCCGCGTCAAGGATATTATGCGCACCGGCGAGCGGCTGGTGACCCTGGGCGAGCAGGCGACGGTGAAGGATGCCATCGTGGCGATGACCTCGGCCAAGGCCGGCTGCGCCTGCATCACGGCCCCCGATGGCACCTTGGAGGGGATCTTTACCGACGGCGACCTGCGCCGCTTGCTCTCGAGCGACGCCGCCGAGCCGATGGCCCTGCCGATTACCCAGGTGATGATTCGCAAGCCGGTGAGCGTCTCGCTCGGCGCGCTGGCCGTTGAGGTCCTGAACATCTTCGAGAACCACAAGGTTGACGACCTGCCGGTGGTCGACGAGGCCGGGCGATTGGTCGGCACCATCGACATCCAGGACCTCCCGAGGATGAAGATCCTCTGATGATTACCTTCTTTGTCGGCACCGACGACTACCGCAAGACCCACGGCGCCAAGGCGTTGATTGACCGCCTGGTGCCGCCGGAGAACCGCGACTTCGGGCTGGAGGTCATCGACGCAGCGTGCGACAAGGCTGAGCAGGTCCTCTCCGTGCTCGACCGCGCCCGCGAGGCGTTGTGGACCGAGAGCTTCTTTGGCGGGGGCAAGGTGGTCTGGCTGCGCGAGGCGAACTTCCTGCCCGGCACCAAGAGCCGCGCCACCGAGGCCCAGGCGGCCAAGGAGGCAATGGAGGCCTTCGCCGCGCTGTTGCAAACCACCCCGCTGCCCGAGGGCCACGCGCTCATCGTCTCCACCTCCGCCTTCCCCAAGATCTCCAAGTTCGCCAAGTGGGCCGAGCAGCACGCGAAGTTCGTGGAGTGCGGTTCGGCCGACCCCAAGAAGGGGCTGAACCTCACGGCCGCCCTGGAGCGTCTGGCCGCGCTCTTGCCCGAGCACGGGCGCTTGGAGATGTCCCCGCCCGTGCGCCAAGCCTTCGTGCAGCGCGTGGGGGAGGACTCCTGGACGCTCGTCTCCGAGCTCGAGAAGCTGCGCACTTACCTCGGCAAAGATGGCGCCACCGTGGCGATGAGCGACCTCGATGCCGTCACCTGCAAGGCCACCGGTGCCGAGCCCTACGGCCTCTCCAACGCCCTCTGCGCGCGCTCGCCGGCCCAGGTGGCCAAGGTGATCGCCCAGCTCGCCACCGAGAAGGATTCCGCTTTCCCCTCGGCCATCCTCGTCCTGAACCTGCTCAACGAGCTCTGCGCCCTGCGCGATGCGCTCGACCGCGGCTGGCTCGCCGGCGGCCGCTGGACGATTCCCGCCGACCAAGTTCCCCAGCGTCTGCGCTTCCTCAACGGCTTTATCCTCACCAAGCGCCTGGAGGCCGCCGGCCGCTACACCCTCAACGAACTGCGCGCCGCTCGTCACTACGCCGTGGAGATGCGCTTTAAGCTGGTGGACACCTCTTCGCAGGATCCCTGGACCATCATCGAGCCGGTGCTCCTGCGCATCACCCGGCGCGTTGCGCGCTAGTTAGACAGAAAGGCCCTGCCCTTGAAACGGTTAATGACGCTCCTAGCGGCCCTGGTGTTGGCGGTTCTCGCGCCGGCCCAGAAGCCCTTGACAATGATTTGCGAGGCCACCTTCCCGCCCTACGAGTATCACGTGCGCGGCGGCATCGACGGCATCGACCCGGCCCTTGCGCGCATCGTCGCCGCCTGCCTAGGGCGCGAGCTCGAGGTGCAGGATATGGCCTTTGACGCGGTCATCCCGGCCGTCTCCACCGGCAAGGCCGACATCGCCGCCTCGGGGATTACGGTGACCGACGAGCGCCGGCGGCAGGTCCTCTTCTCGGAGCCCTATGTCGAGGCCGCGCAGGTGGTGGTGGTGCGCCAGGGGGGCGATATTGCCAGCCCCGACGCCCTCCGTGGCCGGCGCATCGCCGTCCAGAGTGGTAGCACGGGCGACCTCTTTGTCACCAAAACCTTCGGTGAGCCCGAGCGCTTCCAGAACGTCACCTTCGCCATCACCGCCGTGCTGAGCGGCAAGGCCGAGGCCGCGGTGGTCGACCAAGAGCCCGCGCGCGTCTTTGTGGCCGGCTCGCAGGGGCTCGCCATTCTGCCCGAGCCGGCCGTCTGCGAGACCTATGCCTTCGCCTTCGCCAAGGAGCGGCGGCTCCTCTGCGCGCAGGTCGATGCCATCTTCGAGGCGATGCGCCGCCAGGGCACCCTCGAGCGGCTCCTTGAGCGCTATTTCGCCGCCGGGCGCTCCTACAAGCAGGACAAAGCGGCCCTCACCGAGGCGCTGGACACCTCCGACCTCCTCGCCGAAGTCTTGGCCGACGAGGCGCTGCGCGCGCGGCTGGCCGAGCTCGCAGCAACGGGCGCGGCGGCCGAGGGCGGGGAGGCGGTCGGAGCCTGGCAGCGCTTTCGCGAGACGCTGCACCTGAACTTCGTGGCGGCCGACCGCTGGCGCTATCTGCTGTGCGGCTTCGGGGTGACGGTGGAGATCTCCTTCTTCGCCGTGCTCATCGGCCTGGCGATTGGCTTTGTGGTGGCGGTCATCCGCGCCACGCACGAGACGCAGGGGACGCTGGCGGTGGCCGACTGCCTCTGCAAGCTCTACCTGACGATTATCCGCGGCACCCCGGCGGTGGTCCAACTGCTGATTATCTACTTCGTCATCTTCGGCTCGGTCAACGTGAGCAAGGTCTTTGTGGCGGTGATTGCCTTTGGCTTCAACTCCGGGGCCTACGTCTCGGAGATTATCCGCGCGGGCATTCTCTCGATCGACCGCGGGCAGATGGAGGCCGGGCGCTCGCTCGGGCTGGGCTACCTCTCGGCCATGCGCCACATCATCCTCCCGCAGGCCTTCCGCAACGTCCTGCCCGCCCTCGGCAACGAGTTCATCGTCCTGCTCAAGGAGACCTCCGTGGCCGGCTATATCGCCCTGATGGACCTCACCAAGGCCGGCGACATCATCCGCTCGCAGACCTACACGGCCTTCCTGCCGCTCCTGGCGGTGGCGGCCATCTACCTCGCCGTCGTCTCGCTGCTCACCTGCCTGCTTGGCCTCTTGGAACGGAAACTCAAAAATGGCTGATACGCTCTTCGATGTCCGCGACCTGCGCAAGCACTTCGGCGGCCACGCCGCCCTGCGCGGCATCACCACCGAACTGCGCCGGGGCGAAGCGGTCTTCCTCATCGGCCCCTCCGGCTCGGGCAAGTCCACCTTTCTGCGCTGCCTCAACCTCCTCGAGCGCCCAGACGGCGGCAGCCTGCACTTCTGCGGGGAGGACCTCCTCTCGCGCCGGTGCGACGTCAACCGCTTCCGGATGCGCGTGGGGATGGTCTTCCAGCACTTCAACCTCTTTCCGCACCTCACCGTCCTGGAGAACATCACCCTGGCCCCCGTGCTCACCAAGCGCCTGACCGCCCCCGCCGCCGAACGCAAGGCCCTCGACCTCCTCGGGCGCATCGGCCTGGCCGACAAGCGCAATGCCTATCCCCCGCAACTCTCCGGCGGGCAGAAGCAGCGCATCGCCATCGTCCGCGCCCTGGCAATGGCCCCGGAGGTCCTCCTCTTTGACGAGCCCACCTCTGCCCTCGACCCCGAGATGGTCGGCGAAGTGCTCGCCCTGATGAAGGAACTCGCCGGCGAAGGGCTGACGATGGCCGTCGTCACCCACGAAATCGCCTTTGCGCGCGAAGTCGCCAGCCGCATCCTCTTCCTCGAGCAGGGGCAAATCACCGCCGAAGGCTCTCCGCACGACTTCTTCACCAACCAGGCCAACCCCCGCGTCCGCGACTTCCTCGCCAAGGTCCTCTAACGCCCCCTCCCGCCGCCCTTCCGCCCGCACCGCCAAGCGCGGGGCTTTCTCTCTTTGTTCCCAGTCCAGCGGCACCAATCTCTCTCCACGCCGGGCACCAATAACCATCAGCCCCAGGGCCTGCATCAACCAGCCCCTAGGGAAATCATTAAGAGGGCCTCTTAATTCAATTAAGTGGTGCTGTTAATTCAATTAAGAGGCCCTCTTAATTCCAATAAGTGGTGGACTTAATAGTTGGACTCGGCCGGGGGAATAATCGATGCCCGGGCCTTTTACATTTTTATCCGCCCCTACCTCGGGTCGAGGTAGGGCCTAGGTCGGGTCGAGGTAGGGCCTAGGTCGGGTCGAGGTAGGGCCTATCGCGCGCGTGAGCGCGTGCGCGTGCGCGTAGATGTCTATGGAAGGGAGAGGGGCCGTTTTGCCGGGCGCACCCTCGCGGTCCATTGGGGTATGTTGCTGCCGAGGCGGGTGGACGTGGTGGCGTGCAAGCGCGGCGCGCGGGGTTGTGCTACACTATGGGCTCGTTTTAGCAAAGGACGTGACGATGGATCTGCGCTTTTACAATTCGATGACGCGGCAGTTGGAGCCGTTTACTGCGTTGGAGCCGGGCAAGGTGGGGATGTACACTTGCGGGCCGACGGTCTACAACTTCGCGCATATTGGCAACTTCCGGGCCTATCTCTTCGAGGACTTCCTGAAGCGGACGCTGGAGTTCGCCGGCTACGAGGTCAAGCAGGTGATGAATCTGACCGATGTGGACGACAAGACCATCCGCGGGTCGCAGGCGGCGGGGAAGGCGCTCAAGGAGTACACCAAGCCTTATATCGAGGCCTTCTTTGCGGACCTCAAGGCGCTGAACGTGGAGCCGGCGGCGGTCTATCCGGCGGCGACCGATCACATTCCCGAGATGCAGAAGCTGATTGCCGCGCTCTTCGAGAAGGGGATTGCCTACAAGAGCGAGGATGGGTCGGTCTACTTTAGCGTGGAGCGCTTCCCGGGCTATGGGAAGTTGGCGCACCTGGATCGCTCGGCGCTGCGTAGCGGGGTGCGGATTGCCGCCGATGAGTATGAGAAGGAGGGGGTGGGGGACTTCGCCCTCTGGAAAGGCTGGGACGAGCAGGACGGCGATGTGGTCTGGGATGCGCCCTGGGGCCGCGGTCGCCCGGGTTGGCACTTGGAGTGCTCGGCGATGAGTATGAAGTACCTCGGCGAGAGCTTCGATCTGCACACCGGCGGCATTGACAACCTCTTCCCCCACCACGAGAACGAGATTGCCCAGGCCGAGGCGGTCACCGGCAAGCCCTTCGTCCACACCTGGATGCACTGCGCGCACCTGCGCGTGAATGGGCAGAAGATGTCCAAGTCCCTCGGGAACTTCTTTACCCTGCGCGACCTCTTGGAGAAGGGCTACACGGGGCGCGAAATCCGCTACGTGCTCCTCAACGCGCAGTACCGTCAGCCGCTGAATTTCACCTTCGAGGCGCTGGCCGCTGCACGCACGGCCCTGGCGCGTATCGATGGCTGCGTGGAGGCGCTGCGCGCGCGGGTCAAGGCCGGCGTGGCCGATAATGGCGAGCGCGTCCCCTCGCACTTGGAGGCCTTTGGCGCGGCGTTGGCCGACGACCTGAACGCCCCCGAGGCCTTTGCCGCCCTCTTCACCTTGGTGCGCGAGGCGAATGGGGCGCTCAATGGCGCGCTCTCTTCCGCCGGTGCCCAGGCCGTGCTCGACGAGCTGGCGCGGATGGACAAGGTGCTCGGCTTCATCTTCTTTGGCGCGGCCCAGGCCGAGGCCGAGATTCCCGCCGAGATTGCCGCCCTCGCCGAGGCGCGGGCTCAGGCGCGTGCGGCGAAGAATTGGGCCGAGAGCGACCGTCTGCGCGACGAACTGGCCGCCAAGGGCTGGTCTGTGCGCGACAGCAAGGCCGGTCAGGAACTCAAGCCGTTGGCGAAGTGATGGCGCGCGGCAAGTTCATTACGCTGGAAGGGCCCGAGGGGGCCGGGAAGAGTACGCACCTGGCGCGCTTGGCCGAGGCGTTGCGCGCGCGCGGTATCGAGGTGCTGACCACGCGCGAGCCGGGCGGGACGCCGCTCTGCGAGGCGGTGCGCGGGCTCCTGCAATTCAATCAGGCCGGCGAGGCCCCGCAGACGCGCGCGGAGGTGTTGCTCTTTTTGGCAAGCCGGGCGCAGTTGGTTTCGCAGGTCATCGAGCCGGCCCTCGTGCGCGGCACCTGGGTGTTGTGCGACCGTTTTTGCGACTCCACCTTTGCCTATCAGGGCTACGGTCGCGGGCTGGAACTGGCGCAGTTGCGCGCCCTCAACGCCTTTGCCACCGGCGGCCTGATGCCCGATTTGACGCTTCTGCTGGATATTCCCGAGGCCGAGAGCGCCCGGCGCCTGGCCGAACGCAAGGGGCCGGCAGACCGTTTTGAGCAGGAGCAGGCGGCCTTCCATCGCCGTCTGGCCGAAGGGTTCCGGGAGATGGCCGCCGCCGAGCCAGCGCGCTTCCGGGTGATTGATAGTAGTGGCAGCGAGGCGCAGACCGCCGCGCAAATCCTCGCAGCCGTAGAAAGCTTTACGTGATTGGCGCCGAGTGCGCTGCAAGATGCGGAGAGAAGACGATGAAGTTGGATCCTACGAAGTTGAAAGATTGGCAGATTGCCGAGGCCGCTGAGACCGAGATGCGCCCGATTGCCGAGGTGGCGCGCGCCCTGGGCGTGGCCGATGGCGAACTCATCCCCTATGGCAACAGCTACGCGAAGATTGACGCCCACGCCGTCTTCGCCCGCACCGGTGGGAAGCAGAAGGCCAAGTACATCGACGTGACGGCCATCACCCCCACGCCCCTGGGCGAGGGCAAGACCACCACCACCGTCGGCCTGCTGGAGGGCCTCGGGCGCTTGGGCAAGGCGTGCTGCGGCACCCTCCGCCAGCCCTCGGGCGGCCCCACCTTCAACATCAAGGGCGGCGCGGCCGGCGGCGGTCTGGCGCAGGTGATCCCCCTCACGCCCCTCTCGCTGGGGTTGACGGGCGACTTCGATGCCGTCGAGAAGGCCAACAACCTCTGCATGGTGGCCATCAACTCGCGGATGCAGCACGAGCGCAACCACGATGACGCCTGGCTCGCCACCAAGAAGCTCACGCGCCTGGATATCGACCCCGCGCGCGTGCAGTTCAAGTGGGCGCTGGACTTCTGCGCGCAGGGTCTGCGCCAGATCCGCATCGGCCTGGGGGCCGGCACCCTCAACGGCTTTGAGATGGACTCGGGCTTCTACATCACCGTGGCCTCCGAAGTGATGGCTATCCTCGCGGTGGCTTCCGACCTCGCCGACCTGCGCAAGCGCATCGGCCGCATCATCGTGGCCTACACCAAGCAGGGCAAGCCTGTCACGGCCGACGACCTGGAGGTGGCCGGCGCGATGACCGCTTGGCTCGTGCGCGCCCTCAACCCCACGCTGATGCAGACCATCGAAGGCCAGCCCGTCCTCGTCCACGCCGGCCCCTTCGCCAACATCGCTATCGGCCAGAACTCGGTGATTGCCGACCGCGTGGCCTGCGCGCTCACCGACTACGTGGTCACCGAGAGCGGCTTCGCGGCGGATATGGGCTTCGAGAAGTTCTGGAACATCAAGTGCCGTTGCTCGGGCCTCAAGCCCGATGCCGTGGTCCTCGTGGCCACCATCCGCGCTCTCAAGCGCCACGGCGGTGCGCCCGATGTCAAGCCCGGCACGCCCCTCGACCCAGCTTACACCCAGGAGAACCTTCCGCTGTTGGAGGCCGGCTGCCGCTCGAACCTCCTGGCGCACATCGATATCATCCGCAAGTCCGGCATCCGCCCGGTTGTTTGCCTCAACCACTTCTACACCGATACCGACGCCGAAGTCGCCCTCGTCAAGCAGATTGTCGAGGAGGCCGGCTGCCGTTTTGCCCTCTCCAAGCACTGGGAGAAGGGTGGCGAGGGGGCCGAGGAGCTCGCCCGCCAGGTCATCGCCGCCTGCGAGGAGCCCAACGACTTCCACTTCCTCTGCGATGTGGCCGAGCCCCTCTCCGCGCGCCTCGAGAAGCAGGTCAAGGAGGTCTACGGTGGCGAGGGCGTGGACTACGAGCCGGCTGCGCTCGAGAAGATGCGCGCTTTCGAGGCCAATCCCGAGACCGCCCACCTGCCCATCTGCGTGGCCAAGACCCAATACTCGCTCTCCGACGATGCCGCCAAGATTGGCCGCCCCACCGGCTGGCGCCTCAAGGTTCAGGACATCCTCATCTACCAGGGCGCGGGCTTTATCGTCCCGGTCTCCGGCAAGATTATGTTGATGCCCGGCACCTCCGCCAACCCGGCCTATCGCCGCATCGATGTCGATGTCGAGACCGGTAAGGTCAAGGGCCTCTTCTAACCCCAGGAGCCGCCATGCGCACTTGGACGCCGCAGAAACTGCGGTCCCTCAAGGGCCAGACCCCCTTCGCCACGGTCACCTGCTACGATGCCACCAGCGCCACGCTCATCGAGGCGCTCGAGCCCGGCACCATCCCGCTCGTGCTCGTGGGTGACTCGCTAGGGATGACGATGCAGGGCCATAACTCCCCCCTGCCCGTCACCATCGACGAGATGGTCTACCACACCCGCTGCGTGGCCCGCGCCCTTCGCACCCCGATGTTGATTGCCGACCTCCCCTTCGGCGCCTACCAGGTCAGCGACGACGAGGGCTTCCGCAACGCCCTGCGCCTGATCAAGGAGGGCGATGCCGATGGCGTCAAGCTCGAGGGCGGCGAGCGTTGCGTGCCGCTCATCCGCCGCCTGGTCGAAGCTGGCATCCCCGTCTGCGGCCACCTTGGCCTCACCCCGCAAAGTTGCCTGGCGATGGGCGGCTTCAAGGTCCAGGGGCGCGAAGCCGAGGCCGCCAAGCGCCTCATCGAGGAGGCCAAACTCCTCGCCAGTGCCGGGTGCTTCTGCCTGGTGGTTGAAGGCGTCCCGGCGGCCCTGGGCACGGCCATTACCAAGGCCGTCGCCATCCCCGTCATCGGCATTGGCGCCGGCGCGCAGACCGATGGCCAGATCCTCGTCTGGCAAGACCTCCTGGGCCTCAACATCGGCCATGTGCCCAAGTTCGCCCGCACCTTTGCCAACCTCGGCGAGACCATCCAGGGCGCCCTGCGCGCCTACGCCGGTGAAGTGGCCGCGCACACCTTCCCGGCCGAAGCGGAATCCTATCAGTAATCGAGCAAGCTTATGACACTCCAAGAACTCCAGCAAGAACACGCCGCCTCCCTCCAAGCGCTCGCCGCGGCCACCTCGGCCGACGCCCTCGACGCGCTGCGCGTGCGCTACCTCGGCCGCAATGGCCTCATCCCGGGCCTCGTCAAGCAGATGAAGGACGTCCCGCCCGCCGACCGCCCCGCCTTTGGTAAGGAGCTCGGCGCCTGGCGCGGTGCCTTCGAGGCCGCCCTCGCCGAGAAGACCCTCGCCCTCCAGGCCGCGGCCGAGCCCGTGGCCGCCTTCGATGTCTCCCTCCCCGGCCGCTGGCACGCCGAGGGCGTCATCCACCCCGTCTCCCGCGTCATTGAAGAGGCCGCCGAGATCTTCCACCGCCTCGGCTTCACCGTGGCCGATGGCCCGGACATCGAGAACAAGTTCAACAACTTCACCGCCCTCAACACCGCCCCCCATCACCCCTCGATGGACCCGAGCGACACCTTTTGGTTCGACGCCGAGACGCTCCTGCGCACGCAGACCAGCCCCGTCCAGATCCGCACGATGAAGGCCAATCCGCCCCCCGTGCGCATCATCAACCCCGGCCGCTGCTACCGCCGCGACACCACTGACGCCACCCACTCGGCCAACTTCCACCAGATTGAGGGCCTCTACGTCGACACCCGCCCCGTCTCCCTGGCCGACCTCAAGAGCACGCTCGCCTACTTCGCCCGCGCGATGATGGGCCCGGAGATTGGCGTGCGCTTCCGTCCGCACTTCTTCCCCTTCACCGAGCCGAGCGTGGAGGTGGACTTCACCTGCCACGTCTGCAAGGGCAAGGGCTGCCGCGTCTGCAAGCAGAGCGGCTGGATCGAGATCGCCGGCGCGGGGATGGTCGATCCGCGCGTCTACGAACACGTGGGCTACGACCCCGAGCAGGTCTACGGCTACGCCTTCGGCATGGGCGTCGAGCGCATCGCGATGATTAAGTACGGCATCCCCGATATCCGCTTCCTCTACGAGAACGACATCCGCTTCCTCTCGCAGATGCGCTAATCGGCCCCCCGGCCGCCAAACGAGGCCCGCTTCACCTGTGGAGGCGGGCCCTTTTTGCAAAATGACCCCGCCCCCTGCCCCCCTCGCCCTCGCCGAGAGCTTCGCCGCCCTCCTCGCCTGGTACCGCGCCAACAAGCGCGAGATGCCCTGGCGCGGCCACCCCGATCCCTACGCCGTCTGGGTCAGCGAAATTATGCTTCAGCAGACCCAAGTCGAGACCGTCCGCCCCTACTTCGCCCGCTTCCTCGCTGCCTTCCCCACCATCGCCGCTCTCGCTGCCGCCGAAGACGACCCCCTCCTCAAAGCCTGGGAGGGCCTGGGCTACTACACGCGCGTGCGCAACCTCCGCAAAGCCGCCCGCCTCCTCGTCGCTGACCACGCCGGCACCCTCCCCACCACCTCCGCCGAACTCGCCAAACTGCCCGGCATCGGCCCCTACACCGCCGCCGCGATCGCCAGCATCTGCTTCGGCGAAGCCGTCCCCGTCGTCGATGGCAACGTCATCCGCGTCTTCGCCCGCCACAATGCCTTGCCTGA
>JBJFFT010000167.1:0-4255 GCA_051891975.1 Candidatus Spyradenecus sp.
CTCGAGGTGACCTAGGCCCTAGGTCGAGGCGAGGTAGGCCCTAGGTCGATTTGAGATAGGCGCGGGGGCGAAAACGGGGCCGCCGGAACGGCGGCCTGCAAAACGCTTACCCGGCACACTCGCCGGCTTCCGCACAGTTCCACCCCAGCCTCTCCGTCGCGGAACGCGCGCTAACAGCTAACCGCTAACAGCTGACAGCTGCGAGCGTAGCGAGCCCCCCGGGCTTGACAAAGGGGGGGAGGCCGTGCTATTTCTTTATGGCGTTTTTTCCAGAGCGCCCCGCACGCGGGCTCGTTGAAAGGATTTGGATAGGTTATGGCCGCGAAGAAGCCTCATGCGTTAGTGATTGTGGAGTCGCCCTCGAAGGCGAAGAAAATTGCCACCTATGTCGACTCGGGAACGGAGGTGCTGGCCTCGGTGGGGCATATTCGCGACCTGCCCGTCTTCAACCTGGGCGTGAGCATCACCAACCACTTTGAGCCGAATTACATCATCCCCAACGACAAGAAGAAGGTGGTCGAGGAGCTGCAAAAGGCAACCAAGCGGGCGACCACGGTCTACCTGGCGAGCGACCCTGACCGCGAGGGGGAGAGCATTGCCTGGCACCTGTATGAGGTGCTCAAGGATGTCCCTGGCGAGCGCAAGTTCTACCGCGTGCGCTACAACGAAGTGACCAAGGGGGCCGTGCTCAACGCCCTGGCCAACCCCACCGCGATTGACCAGCATTTGGTCGATGCCCAGCAGGCCCGGCGCATTGAGGACCGCCTCTCAGGCTTCAAGATCTCCAAGCTGCTCTCGAACTCGGTGCGCGGGGCAAAGAGTGCCGGGCGCGTGCAATCGGTGGCGCTGCGGCTGATTGTCGACCGCGAGCGCGCGGTCCAGGGCTTTAAGACCACGCCCTACTGGCTCTTGGGGGCCGAGCTGGGGAGCGCAAGCGCGCCCTTCCTGGCGCGTCTGGCGGCACTGGATGGCAAGGCGCCCAAGTTCCTGGCCTATGGCAAGGAGGTGCAAGGCATTGCCGACAAAGCGGCGGCCGAGGGCTACTTCGGCGAACTCAACCAGCCCGGGCGCGCGGTGAAGGTCTGTTCGGTGGAGCGCAAGACGCTGCTGCGCAAGCCTCAGCCGCCCTTCATCACCTCCACCTTGCAGCAGGCGGCGGCCACGCACTTGGGCTACTCGCCCGACCAGACGATGCGCCTGGCGCAGGCCCTCTACGAAGAGGGGCTCATCACCTATATGCGTACCGACGGCTACACCGTCAGCGCCTCCATCCGCGGCGCCGTCGAGGCCGAGATTGCCAAGCTCTTTGGCCGCGAATGCGTCCCCGAGAAGCCCAACTTCTACGGCAACAAGGTCAAGAACGCCCAGGAGGCCCACGAGCCGATCCGCCCGACCGATGTCACGCGCCGGACGCTGACGGGGGTCGAGCCCCAACAGGCCAAGCTCTATGATTTGATTTGGAAGCGCTTTGTGGCCAGCCAGATGGCCTCGGCGAAGTTCGAGCGCACCACGGCGACCTTCGAGCCCACCCTCCCGCCGCCGCTCGCGCACGCCTACCGCTTCTCCGCCTCCGCCCAGAAGGTCCTCTTCAAGGGCTTCTTGAATGTCTGGGCCTACACCCGCCCCGAGGAAGAGGAAGAGGGCCTCACCAAGCTCCCCGCGTTGGAGGTGGGGCAGGTGGTGCCCTGCGTGCGTTGGCTGCTCACGGCCAAGGAGACGCAACCCCCGGCCCGCTTCAACGAGGCTTCGCTCGTGCGCGCCCTGGAAGAAAATGGCATCGGCCGCCCCTCCACCTACGCCTCGATTATCCGCACCCTCCTGGCACGCGACTACGTCAAGAGCGGCCGGAACCACGTCCTGACCCCCACCGAGATGGGCGTGGCCGCCACCGACTTCCTCCTCGGCGAGATGCCCGACTTCGTCAACGTGGAGTTCACCGCCCAGATGGAGGACGCCCTCGACAAGGTGGCCGATGGGTCGCGTAATTGGGAGCAGGAGGTGGCCGACTTCTACGCCAAACTCACCGAGTGGCTGGCGGCCGACCTCGATCGCGTCCGCGCCATCCTGGACCAGCTCAAGCAGGTGACCGCCTGGCGCGAGCCCACGCGCAACAAGACCGGCAAGATCTCTTGGAGCGACCAGGGCTTCTACGAGGAGATGTGCGAAGCGGTGGCAAAGGGCGAGGCGCCCTCCAAGGCCCAGCTGGCCACCCTCACCCGCGTGGCCGTCAGCTACCGCGATCAACTCCCCGGCCTGACCGAGGTGGTTGGCGAACTGCCCCCCGCCATCGACAAGGCCGCCGTCGAGGCCCTCTTTGACGCGCTCGCCGGCCGTGCCCTTAACGGCTGGGAGCAGCGCTTCACCACCTCCCTCAAGGATCAGTTCGAGCGCAAGGGCGATCTCTCCCCCAAGCAGCTGGCCATCCTGACGCGCCTGGCCCACCCCGAGACCGACGAGGAGCGCCAAGACAACGAGGTCCCCGCCCGCGAACTCGTCGCCGCCCTCAGCCAGGTGACCACCTGGAACAAGCCGGTCAAGCGCGGCAGAAAGGTCTACGACGACCAGGAGTTCTGCCAATCCCTCACCACCCAGCTCGACACCAAGCACTTCCTCACCGCGCGCCAGTTTGAGGCCCTCAAGAAGACCGTCCGCGTCTACCAAGCGCAGATTCCCAACTACACCGAGTTGGCCGCCAAGCACGGCATCAAGGCCGCCAGCGCGCGTCCCCGCCGCGCAAGCCCCAAGAAGCGCGCCTAACGCGCCCCACCCCGCCCCAGGAGAAAGCGTTATGCCCGAGACCGCGCCAGCCGCCAGCCGTCTGCCCTACCACTATGCCCATCAGGTCCGCGTGCGGTATGCCGAGACCGACCAGATGGGTGTCTGCTGGCACGGGAACTACCTCCTTTATCTAGAGGAGGCGCGCGGGGAGGCGTTGCGCGCCACCGGGTGCGGCTCCTACGCCGATTGGGAGGCCGCCGGGGTGATGACGCCGATTGTCAAGGTGGCTCTCACCTATCACAAGAGCGCGCACTACGATGAGTTGCTGACCATCCACGTCTACGTGGAAGAGCCCCTCAGCGCCCTCATCCGCTTCCGCTACGATGTGCGCAACGAGCAGGGCGAACAGGTGCTCGAGGGCACCACCGACCTCGCCTTCATCTCCGCCTCCACCCACCAGCCCTGCCGTCCGCCCCTGGCACTGCGTAAGTTCTTCCGTTAAAGGAGCTTTCCAATGGCTTCCCCCACCCTCTCCCCCGCCCCCACCGCGCCGATGGCCGAACTCTACGAGGCCCTCCTCGCGCGCATCGAGGCCGCTGCCCAGCGCGCCGGCCGCTCGGCCGATGACATCAACCTCGTGGCCGTCACCAAGACCCACGGCCCGGAGGTCGTACGCGAAGCGGTCGATGCCGGGATGACCTGCTTCGGCGAGAACAAGGTGCAGGAGGCCGCCTGGAAGATCCCCCTCTCGCCCAGCTGCGCCCACTGGCAGCTCATCGGCCACCTGCAGAGTAATAAGGCCCGCCACGCCGTCCGCCTCTTCGAGACCATCCACTCGGTCGACAGTATCAAGCTCTTCGACACGCTCGAGCAGGCCGCCCGGCAGGCCGGCACGCGCCCGGAGATCTACCTGGAGCTCAACGTCTCGGGCGAGCCCTCCAAGTATGGCCTCACCCCCGAGGCCGCCCCGGAGGTGGTCGAGCACATCCTCGAGCACGCCCAGGCCCTCTCCCTGACCGGCCTGATGACGATGGCCCCCTTCGACCCCGAGAGCGAGCACGCCCGCCCCCACTTCGCCCGTCTGCGCCAGGTGCAGGGCGAACTCTGCGCGCGCTTTGGCCTCGACCTTCCCCACCTCTCGATGGGGATGACCAACGACTTCGAGGTGGCCATCGAGGAGGGCGCCACCGATGTGCGCATCGGCACGGCGCTCTTTGGCGCGCGCCCCAAACTCTCGGCCCTGCGCCCCGCGCCGGATGCCGACACCACCAGCGGAATGCTGTAAGATGACCTGGCTCCTCTGGGCCCTGGGCGCCTACCTCCTCCTGCAACTCATCCACGCTGGCTATATCTGCGCCGTGGCGCGGCGCGACCGCCAATTGCCCCCGGCTTCCGGCTACACCCTCCCGCCGCGCGGCCAAGCCTGCGGCAAAGCAGCCGTGATGCTCCACGGCTTTGCCGACACCCCCGAGGCGTGGCGGCGCGAAGCCGAGGCCCTCGCCGACCAGGGCTGGCACGTCGAAGCCCCACTGCTCTC
>JBJFFT010000168.1:0-17500 GCA_051891975.1 Candidatus Spyradenecus sp.
CCAAAAAGGCCACCCCGCCTACGATCCCGTAGCGGAAAAACTCCCAAAAGAGGGCTCGCACATCCTGAGCTGTCAACATCCGTTCTCTATCCTTTTACCATGTAGTGCAGAGACCACGAGGCTGCTCATCACAACTGGATACACCTTACATGCCATTGGGGCCTCCGCTGCCGTGTAGTATAGCATAGGGTGGCAATCGGCGCTCGCAGCGCTCACACAAACTCCACTCACGCCTAGAACAAAACACTCACGCGCCGCCCCTCTTTTGAGGTAGGCCCTACCTCGGGTCGACCTAGGGCCTACCTCGAAGCGACCTAGGGCCTAGGTCGAGGCGAGGTAGGCCCTATCGCGCGCGCGTACGCGTGTGAGACAGGGAAACAACTCAGGCCGGATATTCCACCCCTACGAGCCCCTAGTCAGTGCGCCAAGTGCACTTGCCACGAGGGGGAGCACACTGCACTTCCAGATACGCGAGGATATTTTTCTTCCCCAGCGCTTGCCATCAAGCCCCCCACCCTAGCCTGGCGCATTATTCGCTACGGCACAGCGCGCCTTAGGGAGCAGTCGGTTCTTCGGCCGAGACGCGGCCGGCGGTCACTTTAAGGAAGGTATGGGAGCCGAATTGAGCGGTGAGGGTAATCTCGCCGGGGTTGAGCTGGTAGGCGGAGAGGTCGAGCTCGAGGTCGGGGAGGGACTCCCAGGAGCCGCCGAGGGCGTTGGTGCCGCGGAGGTGGAGGATGCCCTTGAGGGTGGTCTCGGCGGGGGTCTTGGCGATTTGGGCGCCGGCGCCGGGGGTGACGCAGACGGTGATGGTGCCGGTTTCGGGCTCAAAGGCGGTCACGGTGAGGGTGGGCAAGGCGAAGGCGGCGGTGAGGGTGGAGCCCTCGCGCGAGACTTCGGGCTCGAGGCCGAGGTCGATAGCCAGCTCGATGGCCTCTTGGGAGCCCTGGGCGACAATCGCGGTGATGCCACTCTCGGCCTCAAGCACGCCCGAGAGCAGGTCGCGAATGCCCTGGGCATCGGCTTCGGAGAGGTCAACCTCGCCGGCGGAGACGGTCGGGCCGCTGGCGGCGTTGGTGGCCAGGCGGTAGGTGGTGAGCCCGGAGGCTGCGTCAGTCTCGGCGGAGAGGGTGGCACCCTCGGGGGCGGAGGCCACGGCGAGGGAGAGATCGGCCGTCGGGGCCGTGAGCAGGGCGTAGGAGCCGCCGCCCCAACCTCGTTCGGGGGGCAGGACGGTGATGGTGCCCTCGGCGGTCAGCGCGTCGGTGACGACGATAGGGGTTTGGTCATCGGCTGCGCAGAGGCTGTCGCCGGCGCGGAGGGCGAGGGTGCGGAGGGTGGTGTTGGGGGCGACGATGAGCGCGCCCTCGGTCAAGCGCCCGGCGCAGTCGGCCGTTGTGGAGAGGGGGCGGACGAGGCCGGAGGTGGGGGTGGTGGTCTCGGCGAAGGCGAGGTCGGCGGTCATCGTCTCTTCGCGGAGGCTGACGTCGGCCAAGGCGAGGGAGGCGACCATCGCCGCGCTGCCCGGGCGGACCAGGAAGTGGAGCGTGGCGAGGGTGCCGCCGCCGGGCTGGGCGATGTTGCCGGGGGCCACGGAGAGAAGGCCCACATAGCCGGGCTCCTCGGTGACGGTGAAGTCGAAGGAGAAGGCCGACTTCAAGGTGCCTTGCTCGACGCGCTGGAGGAGGAGGAGCTCGGGGTCGTAGTTCACGGCCACAGTCGCGACGGCCAGCCCCTGCGCCTCATCGAGCGTGACGGGGACAGCGATGGCAGCGCCCGGGTTACAGACGATCTGCCCCAGGCTCACCTCCCGGGCGGGGAGGCGCGCGGCCATTAGGGCGGCAGCGGCGAAGAGGAGGGGGAAGAGCTTGTTCATTGTTTGCCTCCCGGGTTGCCCATATTCGTGTCGGTGACGCCGCGCTCCCACAGGTACTTCTTGTAGGTGTTGGTGACGTCGGCGAGTTCCAGGTTGGCCTCCGGCGGCTTGCCGATGGCCTGGCAGAGGGAGCGATGGACGAGCCAGGCCTCCTCGGTATGCTGCGGGGGCTTCTTGCCGCCGCCGTGGGGGTGGTAGCGCTTGACGGTCTCGAAGGCCACCTGGTAGTCGCGCCCGGTGAGGCGGCCATCGCCGTCGCAGTCGCCATTGGTCCAGGGCTTGACCACATCCGGATGCGGCCGCTCGGCCACGTGGAGGACGACGAGGGCGGGCCAGACGATGGCCGTGGTGCCATTGGTGCCGCGCGCGGTGCCGGTGAAGCGCAGGGCGAGGTTGCGGTGCCAGCCGGCGGGGGCCAGGACGCGGAAGGTAAAGGTCCGCTCCCGCGCCGAGAGGGCATCGCCCAAGGGTTCGTTGCCCTTGGCCAGGAGCTCGAGCTCGGTGGGATCGAAGTGCGGCGTGATCTCCAGCGAGGACCAGTCGAGCCGGCCCAAACGCCAGACGCGCACGGCAAGGGTGACCTCGCCGCCCTCGGTCACGGTGTAGCTATTCTCGCCGGGCTTGGCGGCCTGGGGATAGGCGTTGAGGGAGACGATGGGCCGCCAACCGAGGCGGTTCTGCCCTTCTTCGTCGCCCTCCTCGTCGTCATCTGGGCTGGGGATGAGGACGCGGCAGGTCACGCTCTCGACGCGCGCGGCCTCGTCATTAACGTCATAGGCCGCGCCCATAAAGGTGACCTCCACCGAGCGCGCGGCCTCTCCGGCCGGGGTGAGGGCGAAGGTGTAGGTGCCCGCCGTCGCTTCCGTGGGCGGAAGCTCCTCCTCCAAGGTCAGGAGGGCGCTATCGTAGAGCGGGGTGACGGTGAAGCTCTCCCAACGCAGGTCGCCATCGGGCGTTGCCGTGACGGTGAAGGTGAGGCGGCCATCCTCGGCCACGGCATCTTGTGCGGCGAGGACCACGGTGACGGGGTCGGGCTGCTTGGAGAGGGTGAAGGTGGCGGGCGCGTCGGGCAGGTGGACCGTAACGCGCTGCCCCTGCTCCGAGCAGAGGGTGGCCTCGGTGAGGGTCAGCGCCGTCTCGCCCGGAGCCTCGGCCACCACCTGGAAGCGCAAGCGGAAGAGTTCGCCGCTACCCGGGGTGAGGGTGCCGCCGGTGGCCGCCAAGTGCCACGCGCCCTCGGTGCGCGTTTCGGTAAGCGCCAGCGCCTGCGAGAGGGCCGAGCAGGTGTAGCCCACGGGCGAGAGGGCCGCAGGGTCGTAGGCCACCGTGAGGGAGAGGCCGCTCGCGCCGAGGCCGGCGGCGTTGTCAATCGAGAGGACCGCCTCGACCTCCTGCCCCAGGAAGCCTTCGCCGCCGGGCAGGGAGAGGGTGACCGCGCCCAGGGTGACGGAGAGGGCCTCGGAGGGGGCGCTCTCGAAGGTCTCGGGGGTGGAGTTGCCGGCCTTCCAGAGGCGCGAGAGGGTCGTGACGCGGTAGCGCCAGGTGTCGGTGGAGGGCGGGAAGTCGCGGTAGCGCGGGAGGAGCGCCTCGGCCAAACGCGCGAAGGCCGCCTCGGCCGCCTCGGCGCGGTAGACGGTGTAGCCGCAGACGCGCGACTGGGCGTTCGGATCCCAGGCGAGGAGGACGTTGTCGTAGCCGGCGGTGGCCTTGAGGTTGGTGGGGCGGCCGACGCCGGGGTCGGTCAGGAGCAGGAGGTGACCGGCGGCGGTGCCGGCGAGCATATCGCCGTCCCCATCGCCCTCCCAATCGACCGGCGCGAGGGTGAGACCCTGGGCGAAGCCGATGTAGGTGCCGCCCCAGACGCGGTGCTTGAGGGCGAGGCCGGTGGCGGAGCGCTGGTAGAGGCTGATGCGCCCCTCGTCGTCGGCCACGAGGAGGTCGGGCAGGTCATCGCCGGTTGTCTCCAGGAGTGCGGCGGCGGAGACGGAGGTGGGCGCGCTGTCGCAGGCGGCGGCACCGGCGCTGAGGTGCAGCGTGGTGCCATCGAAGGTGCCCCAACCGCCCAGGGCGGACCACACGGGCCAGCCGGTGAGGCCAGTCTCGGTGATGGCATCGGTGGTGCAGTCGTAGGCGAAGATGGGCCCGCCATCGTCGCAGAAACGGAGCTCGGGACCGTTCTCGCCGGTGCCGCCGCAGAGGAGCGGCCGCGCCATTGCGGTGAGTGCCTCGGCCCCATTGCAGGGCGAGAAGTCCGGCGCGCCGATTTGGCCCCGGTTGCGGTAGAGCGTGAGGGCACCGGGGGCGTAGACCAGGCAGTCGAAGAGGCCATCGTCCTCCGCGTCGAAGACCGCCGGGGAGACGGCCCCGCCGAAGTTCTGCCCGCCGGTGAAGCCGCCGTTGAGGGCATCGGCCACGGCAAAGAGGTCGGTGAGCTCGCCCTCGATGAGGGCCTTGGAGGCCATATCGAAGGGCTGGAGGTTGGTCTCCTGCGGGGCGCTGTCGCCCCAGGCGATGCCGCCCAAGGTGAGGCCATCCTTGAAGAGGGGGTTGAGGCCGAACTGCAGCTCCTGGGCGAAGGTGTAGCCGTCGCCATCGGTGTCCTCCTCCGGGGAGGCCACCCGGCCGAGCCAGTAGACCATCTGGCGCTCGCTCTCATCCTCAACACAGTGGGCCACGATCTCCATCGCCGCGGTGCCCATCGTGAAGGTGGCGGCATCAAGGGCGCGGCCAAAGCCGTCCTGCTGACGCACGCCATCCACCGTCCAGTAGGCGAAGGTGGAGCTGCCGGGCCCGTAGGCCTCGGTGGTCACTTCGGTGCCAGGCGAGACGTAGCAGACCTGTGTGGCGAAGAGCTCGCCCTCCGGCTCGGAGCGCAGGGTGTAGGGGGCGTATTCGTTCGGGTTGTAGAGCCGCTGCGCGCCGTCGCCCCAGGCGATGCCCCCCAACGTGAGGCCGTCGGGGAAGAGCGGGTTAAGGCCAAACTGCAACTCCTGGGCAAAGGTGTAGCCATCGCCATCGGTGTCGCTCTCCGGGCCGTAGTCCAGCGAGCCATACCAATAGAGTTCTTCGCCGTCGGCCATCCCATCGCCATCCTTATCCAGCGAGGTCGGCAGATAGACCGCCGTCAGCGTGGTGACGCTATCCTTGGGGATGAAGGCCACCGCGTCCAACGCCCGCCCCCACCTATCACGATTGACGAAGGTGTCAAGGGCGGGGCTAATCGTCCAGTAGGCAAAGCGGTAACCCGCTTGCGTCGGTGCCGAGACCGAGGTGAAGACCTCGTCCGTCGACGCATAGGCCGCCTCCGCCAGGGTGTTCCCCAGCGAGTCGACCTGTTGAACCGTGACCTCCGCAGCGGAGGCGCCGAGCGCCCATCCCAGGAGCCCAAGCAGAAGCCACGGCGCTTTTCTGTGCGCCCGCTTCATCGCTTTACTCCTCCGTAATCTTCACCGACACCTGGTCAAGGCCGCTATCAGCCAACTCCAACCGCGTCGCCGCCCGCGCCCACGCCAAGTCCTCCCCCGCCAAGACCTTATACCCCATCTTGCCGTAGAGGTAATTGAGGAGCGCCGTGGCATTGGTGTTTGCGGTGCTAATCGAACTCCCATTGGCCACCTGTGTTCCATTCACCTTTACCACCCCATCGGTGGCCACGAGCGCCTCGTCTCCCTCGGCGTAGCACCACACGAGTGCGTCGAAGAGTTGCCAACTTGCTAGGCCGTTGCGCGTAATGATCATCTCGGGGTGGTCGTCCAAAGCCGGAATGGTAATCTTCTCCTGGGGCAAGAGCGTCCCCTCCTCCACCAAAATCTCCATCGCCACCTTATCGAGGTCCGTCGCCCAATTGGCCGAGACCTGCCAGACGAAGGTGTGCTCCACGCCGGTCGCCACCTCGCCCCCATTCGGCACCACCTCCGGCGACCCCTCCGCCACCGTCTTCACCAGCACAATATTCGCAAAGCTCCGCACCCCATCCTTCCACGCCACCGCCCGCACCTTCACCGTCTGCCGTTCGCTCTCCACCGAGTAAGTGACCCGCATCGTCTTCGGCGTCGTCATCTCCGCCGTCACCGCCACCCCCGCCTTGGAGACAAGCTCCACCATCGTCCCCCGCTGCGCCGCCGAGAGCACCGCATTCCACTTCCCCGCATACGCCTGCGAGACGTAAATCTTCTTCCCGCTTGGGTAAACATTGCCCCACCCCTCTGGCACATCTCCCAGGAAGGTCACCTCTTTCAGGCGGGAGCAACCGTAGAAGGCCAGGTTCCCAATAGAGGTGACCCCCTCGGGGATGACCACCGAGGTCAGGGAGGAGCAACCGCAGAAGGCACACCTTAACCCAGAGACGGGGTAACCATCCATCGTAGCCGGGATCGTGAGAGCACCAGCGTAGGAAGTGGGAATGGCAGGGGTGGAAAATGACCCGCCGCCGAGGGAGGCTTTGCCATTAGAGAGGGTATAGGTCCAGGTAATGTTGGTCTCGGGGTCGGTCCAGGTGAGGGCGAAGAGGGCTGTTGCGAGGGTGCAGCAGAGGGTAAGCAATAGGCGTTTCATAGCAGTCTCTCCTGTGTTTCCAAAGGGATGCGGGGAAGTCCTAACCAAGTGTCTGCGTGTAGAACACCCCGATTCGGGCGAAAGGTCAAGGCTTTTTTTGCGGACGGGGAGATGTAGGGGCGGGGCGTGGGGGCCCCCTGGCGGTCTGCTCCACCAAGCCGCGTGGGGGTGAGGCAACATGGGGCCGCGCCTACCTCCCTTCGACCTAGGGCCTACCTCGAGGTGACCTAGGGCCTAGGTCGAGGCGAGGTAGGCCCTATCGCGCGCGCGTACGCGCGTGACACGCGAGCGCGCGCGATATAATTAAGGAAGGGGAGGGGGAGGGGAGGGCGCTGACGCTCGCTGCACCGCGCAAGCGCGGTGCCACAGAAGGCCGAGCGAAGCGAAGGCGCTATGCCAACACAGCCGAAAGCAGGAGGAGAGCAGGCCTTTCGGTGAGAGAGCCCAGAGCCAGGCGGGGTGGAGGCCGGGCGCGGCCATTGAAGTGGCAGGGGGGCCGGGCGAGCGCGGGGGCTTAGGGGCGCTGAGAGGGTGAACAACCCCTACATGCCTACGAGCGAGTGCGCAAAGCGCGCTCGCGGCGGGGTGGAGCGCCCTGCGCTCCCGAGGGGTGCGGGGGCGAGGAGCCCCTGCAACAACGGCCCTGCCTGGGGGTGCGGGGGCGAGTAGCCCCCGGGGGCCAAGTGCGTTTTCCGCTGGAAAATGCGACTGCGTGGGTGTATAATGGGAGCGATTTGGGTTTATTGTAGCGGAGGCTGTAGCCGATGAAAAAGGGTATTTGCTTGGTATTGGTGCTGGCGGCGCTTGGCGGCGGGGCGTGGTGGTATTGGTCGCGCCCGCAAGAGCAGGCGGTGCCGACAGCGTATAAGACCGACGAGCTGACGCGCGGGCAGGTGACGCAGACCATTCGCGCGACGGGGACGATTGAGCCGGAAGACCTGATTGACATTGGTGCGCAGATTACCGGGCAGATTATGGCCTTTGGGGTCGACACCGAAGGGCGCGAGGTGGACTATTGCTCGGAGGTGAAGAAGGGGCAGCTGCTCGCGCGGATTGACGACGTCACCTATAAGGCCGAGGTGACGATTGCCAAGGCGAACCTGACGACGGCGCAGGCGCAGTTGGCGGGGGCGAAGGCGGATGTGGTGCAGTTCGGCGCGAAGCTACGTCAGGCGGAGCGGGATTGGAAGCGCGCGCAGTCGTTGGGGGTGGGCGACGCGCTCTCGCAGAAGGATTACGACGCCTATCAGAGCGCCTACGAGACGGCGGCGGCGAGTTTGGATGTGGGGAATGCCTCGGTGAAGCAGGCCGAGGCGGCCATCGAGCAGGCCCAAGCGCAGCTAGAGAAGGCCGAGCGCAATCTCTCGTACTGCGACATTCTCTCGACGGTCGACGGCATTATCATTGACCGACGCGTGAATATCGGCCAGACGGTGACGGCCTCGATGAGCACACCCTCGCTCTTCCTGGTGGCCAAGGACCTGGGGAAGATTGAAATCTGGGTGCCGGTCAACGAGGCGGACATCGGCTCGATCCAGGTGGGGCAGGCGGTGCGCTTTACGGTGGATGCCTTTGCGGGCAAGACCTTTATGGGGAAGGTCGGGCGCGTGCGGCTGAATGCGTCGATGACCTCCAACGTGGTCACCTACACGGTGGAGGTGACCACCGAGAACCCCGGGAACCTGCTGCTGCCCTACCTGACGGCGAATGTCTCCTTCATTCTGGCCGAGTCGCCGGCCGAGTCGCTGCTGGTGCCGGTGACGGCGCTGCGCTGGCGGCCGGAGGGGTGGCAGGAGCCGGCCGAGCTCGCGGGCAAGAATTACCTCTTTGTGCAGGACGAGGCGGGCAAGCCCGTGGCGATGGCGGTCCAGGCCGGGGTGAGCGACGATGTGCACACGGCTATTCTCTGCGAGGAGCTGGACGCGGGCGACACGGTGATTACCGGCACGTTGACGGCCATCGAGGTGCAGCAAGCCTCCGCCGCCGGCGAAAATCCCTTTATGCCCAAGCCGCCAAAGTGGGGCAAGAAGAACAATCCCCCGCCCCGGAACTAAGGGAGAGACGCGATGGCAACGCCCTCCCCCACCCCCTCTCCCGGCCCGAACGCCCCCGGGCGCGTGCTGATTGAACTCAAGGACCTGCGCAAGACCTATCGGCTCGGGGATGTGGATGTGCCGGTGCTCAAGGGCATCAATATGGTCATCCGCGAGGGGACGCTACTGGCGCTGATGGGGCCCTCGGGCGGCGGCAAGTCCACCCTGATGAACATCCTCGGCTTTCTGGACACCTCCTCGGGCGGACAATACCTGCTCGACGGACGCGACGTGACGACCCTTTCGGCCAACGCGCGCGCCGACCTGCGCAATGAGCGCATCGGCTTCGTCTTCCAGAACTTTAACCTCCTGGCGCGCACCTCGGCGTTGAAGAACGTATTGATGCCCTTGGAGTATGCTCGCAACCGCAAGAGCGCCCGCGAAGAGCGCGCCTGGGCCGAACACCTGCTCACGCGCGTGGGGTTGGGCGAGCGGATGGAGCACCAGCCCTCGCAGATGTCCGGCGGACAGCAGCAGCGCGTGGCCATTGCCCGGGCGCTGGTCAACCGGCCCAAGATCCTCTTTGCCGATGAGCCGACCGGGAACCTCGACTCCAAGACCTCCGAGGAGGTGTTGCGGATGTTCCAGGAACTGAACGAGCAAGAGGGGATTACCATCGTGCTCGTCACCCACTCGCCGGAGGTCGGGGCCTTCGCCAAGGAGGCTTACCACATCAAGGATGGTCTGGTGGTAGGCGGCACCTACAACGAGCGGTAAGGGGAAGGAGAAGCCGATGATCAAGCAAATCCTCGCGGCCTTCGTTTCGCTCAAGCGCAACATCCTGCGCTCGCTCCTGACAATGCTGGGCATCGTCATTGGCGTGGCGGTGGTCATCACGATGATGGAGATCGGCGCAGGGGCCTCGCAGTCCATCAAGCGCTCCATCTCGAATATGGGCACCAATGTGATGATGATCTGGCCCTCAGCCGTCAAGACCGCCGGGATTAGCTCGGGCTCGGGCGGCACGGTCACGCTCACGGAGGAGGACTGCAAGGCCATCGCCGCCGAGTGCCGCTCGGTCGAGGCCGTCACCCCCTCGCTCTCGCGCCGCGGCATTCAGGCCATCGCCGGCAACCGCAACTGGACCCCCTTCACGATCTACTCGGGCAACGAGGACTACTTCACCGTGCAATCGTGGGGCGACCCGGTGAGCGGGCGCTACTTCACCCAGCGCGAGGTGGATGTGGCCGCGTGCGTCTGCGTCATCGGGCAGACGGTCAAGGAGGAGCTTTTCCCGGGGCAGGAGGCGGTGGGGCAGGACCTGCGGCTGAACAACGTCCTCTTCCGCATTATCGGCGTGCTGCCGCGCAAGGGGGCCAATATGATGGGGATGGACCAGGACGACACAGTCATCGTGCCCTGGAAGACGATGCGCAACCGCCTCTCGCGCTCGGGCTCCTCGGCCACTGGCGCCTCGGGCTCCACCTCGTCCACCTCCACCACCTCCTCGACTAGCGACGTCTACCCCGAGAGCTCCACCTCCACCTACCCGGCGCGCGACTCGGTCCAGGCGCAGAACTATCCCCTGCCCGTGCGCTTCAACAACATCGACCAAATCACCGTCTCGGCCAAGACCCCCGAGCAGGTGCCCGACGCAATGGCGCAGATCTGCGAGGTCCTCCGCCGCCGCCACAACATCGGCCCGGGGATGGAGGACGACTTCTCTATCCGCGATATGTCCGAGATGCTCAAGACGATGACCGCCACCAGCGGCCTGATGACCACCCTGCTACTAATCGTGGCGATGCTCTCGCTCGTGGTCGGCGGCGTGGGGATTATGAACATTATGCTGGTGAGCGTGACCGAGCGCACGCGCGAGATTGGGCTGCGGATGGCCGTCGGCGCGCGCGGCAGCCGCATCCTCTCGCAGTTCCTCACCGAGTCGGTCCTCCTCTGCATTCTGGGCGGGCTGGTGGGGATTGGCGTGGGGCGCTGCGCCTCGCTGGTGATTGCGCAGGTCCTCCGCTGGCCGGTGCAGGTTTCGCTCAACGCCATTCTCATCTCGGCGGGGATCTCGGCGGTCATTGGCGTGGCCTTCGGTTTCTATCCGGCCTGGCGCGCCAGCCGCCTCAACCCTATCGATGCCCTGCGCCACGAGTAGCCCCGGAGCCAACGCGATGTCCGAGACCGAAACCGCCCTCCTCGCCGCCGCGCGCAAGGCCGCGCTCAACGCCTACGCGCCCTACTCGCACTTCCGCGTCGGGGCCGCGCTCCTGGGCGAGGACGGCCGCATCTACACCGGCTGCAACGTGGAGAACGCCTCCTATGGCCTCACTGTCTGCGCCGAGCGCAACGCCTTCTTCCACGCCATCGCCGAGGGTTGCCGCCGCTTCACGGCCTTGGCCCTGGCGGCCGAGCGCCCGGTGCCGCCCTGTGGTGCCTGCCGGCAGGTTCTCGCCGAGCTCTGTCCGCCTAAGATGCCCATCTACCTCGGCACGCTGGAGGCCGCCGGCACCTGCACCCGCACCACCCTCGGGGCCCTCTTTCCCGACCCCTTTGCCCTCTAACGCGCCCCGTGCGCACCTCTCGAAAGGAACTCAACCGATGAAAACCTGGCTCATGTTGCTCAGCTGTCTGCTCCTCACCGCCGGCGCGCTCGCCGCCGAAGGCGAAAAGGGCTTCGCCCCCTCCACCGTCCCCACGCCCAAGGGCTGCGAGCAGATCAAGGTGGTCAAGCCCAAGGGCGAGCACGACCTGGCCAAGGCCATCGCCAGGGCTAAGGCCGAGAAGAAGTTCCTCCTCGTCCAATACGGCCGCGAGAACTGCACCAACTGCCAGAAGGTCTGGAATATGCTCGGCGATGGGCGCATCAAGATGCCCGAGGACTTCCTCTATGCCGACACCTCCTGCGACGACGCCGAGACCCGCGCCGTCTTCGAGGAGACCTTCTTCGTGGAGGACGACGGCCGCTACTATCCCTACATCGTGGTGATGGGCCCCGATGGCGTCCAGCTGGCCTTCAAGTCCGGCCTCGGCACGCCCGAGGTCTACAACGCCCTCTTCCAGAAGGCGCGCGCCGAGTACTTCCAGTTGCAGCAGCCTTGAGCGATTCGCTCCTCGATGCACTGCAGCGCCACTTCGGCTTCGGGGCCTTCCGCCCCGGGCAAGAGTCGGTTATTCGCACGGTCCTTGACGGGGGCGATGCGCTCCTGGTGATGCCCACAGGCTCGGGCAAGAGCCTCTGCTTCCAGCTCCCGGCGCTGATGATGGAGGGCTGCACCCTCGTCATCTCCCCGCTCATCGCACTGATGAAGGACCAGGTGGACGCCCTCATTGCCCGCCGCATCCCGGCCACCTTCCTTAACTCCACCCTCTCAACCGAGGAGACCACCCGCCGGCTGGCCGGACTGCGCATGGGCCGCTACAAGCTCGTCTACGTGGCCCCCGAGCGCTTCCGCAACCCGCGCTTCCTCGAAGCCTTCCGCGAAGCGCCCCTGGCGATGCTCGCAGTCGACGAAGCCCACTGCATCAGCACCTGGGGCCACGACTTCCGCCCGGACTACCTGCACCTGGGCGAGGTTGTCTCCGCCCTGCCGCCGACCGTCCGCCTTATCGCCGTCACCGCCACGGCCACCGATGCCGTCCGCCGCGACATCGCTTCTCACCTGCGCCTGGGCCAGGGCGGCCGCCCCGAGCCGGCCATCGTCGTCACCGGCTTCGAGCGCCCCAACCTCGCCCTCAACGTCACCCGTGTGCGCACCCACGGCGAGAAGCTCGAGCGTTGCCTGCAGGTTATCGAGTTCTTCCGCACCGGCATCCTCTACTGCGCCACGCGCAAGATGGTCGAACGCGTCCGCGGCCTGCTCGCGGAAAACGGAATCAAAGCTCTGGCCTACAGCGGCGGAATGGCCGATGACGAGCGCAGCCGCGTCCAGGAGGCCTTTATGCGCGGCGAGGCGCCCGTGGTGGTGGCCACGAACGCCTTCGGGATGGGGGTCGACCGCCAGGACATCCGCTTCGTCATCCACTGGGATGTGCCCGGCAGTCTGGAGGCCTACTACCAGGAGGTCGGCCGTGCCGGGCGCGATGGCCACTACGCCTGGTGCGAACTCCTCTTCAACTACGCCGACGTCCGCACCCAGGAGTTCTTCATCGCCAGCACCAACCCGTCCCCCAGCCACGTCTACGAGCTCTACGCCGCCATCCGCAACGCCTGCGCCCAGGGCGAGCACGGCGAGGCCAGCCACGCCCCCGAAGGCTGGGCCGAACTCGCCGGCCTCTCCTCGGCCGTCTCCGTGCGCAACCTCTTCGCCCTCTTCGAGCGCCACGGCCTCCTCTTCCGCCGCCGCCAAGTCGGCACGCCCTACTCCATCATCTCCGTCCCCCAAGAGCCCGACCGCGCCGCCCTCGATCGCATCTGCGCCGGACTCCAACGCAAGGAGGAGGCCGACCGCGAACGCCTGCGCGAAATGCTCGGCTACGTCGATGCCCGCGTCTGCCGCCACCGCTTCCTCCTCGCCTACTTCGGCGAAGAGACCTCCGCCCTCCCCAAGCGCTGCGCCAAGTGCGACCATTGCCACCCCCTCGCCGCCCTCCCCCCGCGCGTCCCCCCCTCCGCCGCCACCCTCCTGCGCCTACGCAAGGAACTCTCCTGCATCGCCCGCATGCACGGCCGCGGCGACTACCCCCTCGCCGCCACCATCCTCCGCGGCACCGCCTCCGCCCCGTGGACCGACCTCTCCACCTTCGGACTCCTCGCCGAGCAATCCCTCGAAGCCATCCTCCGCGACCTCGAAGCCCTCGAAATGGACGGCTACCTCGCCGGTATGACCCTCACCCCCGCCGGCTACGACCTCGTCTTCGCCAAGGCCGACCCCACCCCCATCGCCCCCTTCCCCGCCCGCCCCCAACGGGCCGACGCCCCCAGCCGCTTCCCCTCCCCCTCCGGCGAGCCCGCCTCCCCGCGCCCCCGCACCCGCCCCGCCGAGGGCGGCCTCGCCACCGCCCTGCGCCAATGGACCCGCGAGGAAGCCGACCGCCGCGGCCTGCCCGCCTATATGGTCCTCAACAACAAAACCATCGCCGAACTCGCCCGCAAACGCCCCACCACCCCCGCCGAACTCGAACTCATCCCCGGCCTCGGCGACCGCAAACTCGCCAAATACGGCGACGCCCTCCTCGACCTCATCGAAGCCTTCGAGGAATAAGTATGAACGCTGATACCAGACTCTCTGAGATAACCGAACTCGTACGCGAAGACGAGACGAAACGGAATACTGATAAGTCCAACCGCCAGAACTCTTGGATTTACTGCCATCAAGCCTTCGCTGCGGCCTTTGATAAGTCCGACCAATCCGCCGAAGCGTGCGACCTTCTTGCCCTCCACCTAGCCTTCTACCTCGCCAGTTGGGGCATGTTGCGCGGTAGCAGTCCACTCTTCCAGTGTGACTACAAAGTCCACCTTGGAACCGTCAAAATCCTTCTCGAGCCGCAGTATCGCCCACTCCGCGACATCTCCGCCGAGGCCCTCTGCCGCAAAGAGAACCTTGACCTCCTAATGAAACTCAAGAAAGCCTTAGTCAAGTACTACAAAGGCGCATTATCCTCCCACGCCAAAGGCAAATCAAAGTATTCCCCCTCCGAAACCCTTCTAACCAAGATTCTGCTCGGCACCTTCGCTTGTGTGCCCGCCTACGACCGATACTTTGTTAAAGCCCTAAAAGATCTTGGCCTCAAACCCAAGCAGTTCTCCCGAGCCTCCATCAAGGCCATCGCCGAGTTCTGCCAGGCAAACACCTCCGTCCTGGCCCAGTGGCGCAATGCGTGTGGAAAAGACCTTCCTGCCCCCTATCCTGATATGAAACTCCTCGATCTCGCCTTTTGGCTTTATGGCGAGCAATTAACGAACGAAGAACAGAAGACCTGCGTGCAATAGCCGAAGTGCCCGGAGGGCGCTTCGGCTGGGGTGGAGCGTCCCACGCTCCCGAGGTGCAGGGCGAGCGAGCCCTGCCCTGGGGTTGGGGGCGGGCCCCCAAACCTCCGTCATCTGCCCTCCGTCATCTGCCCGCTTCTCTACCGCATCGTGGCGCGGTGGAGGGAGAAGTTGAGGATGTGGGGCTCGGCGCGGGCTTCGTCAATGACGATGCGGACGGCCTTGGCGGTGACGGGCTGGGGCAGGCGAAGGATGCGCTTGTGGCCGATGGTGGTGGAGGTGGCGATGGTCTCCCAATCCTGCTTGCCGTGGAGGATGGCCTCAACGTGGAAACGCTCGACCAGCTGGCCCTGGTCAATATCCTCCTGCACCATCACCGTGTCGAAGGCGATCGGCTGCGCGGGTTTGGCCTCCAGTTGCCCCGGGCGAACGCGGCCGAGGAGATTGCGCCCAAAGGTTGCGCGCACGGCCCGGCCAAAGGCGCGCAGGTGCTCGACGTCGGTGGCGTGGAGCTTACCGTTGGGCATCGGGGGGATGTTGAGCAGAAGGACGGCGTTGCGGCCGACGGAGCGGTCGTAGAGGCTCATCAGCTGCTCGGGGGTCTTGACCTGGCCATCCTGCTCGGGGTGGTAGAACCAGCCCGGGCGGATGGAGACGTCGCACTCGGCCGGATACCAGACCCAGTGGTCGGCGGCGAGCACCTCCTTGAGCGAGCCGAGGGTCTTGGACTGCGCGTCAATGACCGGCTTGGTCATCGCGGCCTGCTGTTCGGCCATCTTGGTGACGTCGGCCCCCTCGAAGTGGTAGCTCTCGAAGTTCTCGCGCACGGCATCGTTGTTCATCGCGGCGGCGGGCACCACGCTCCACTCGCTCTCGCGCGCCAGGCCCGACTCGTTGCCCACCCAGCGCACATCCGGCCCCGAGACGGCGATGACGCACTTGGGGTTGCGCTTGCGGATGGTGGCGTAGAAGCGGTTCCAGTCGTACTCCTGACGCTTGCCGTTGGGACCCTCGCCGCAGGCACCGTCGAACCAAATCTCGTCAATCGGCCCGTAGTTGTCGAAGAGTTCGTTGAGTTGCCCCACAAAAAAATCGTTGTAGGCCGGCGTGCCATACGTCGGCTCGTGGCGGTCCCAGGGCGAAAGGTACATCCCCACGCGCATCCCCTCGGCCTTACACGCCGCCACGAACTCGCGGCAGACATCCCCCCGCCCCCGCCGCCAGGGCGAGGCGGCCACCGTGTGCTTCGTGAGCTTGCTCGGCCACAGGCAGAAGCCATCGTGATGCTTAGCCGTGAGGATAGCCAACTTGATCCCCGCCGCCTTCGCCGCGCGAATCCACTGCCGACAGTCGAGCGAGGTAGGGTTGAACTGCTTGGGATCCTCCTTGCCGTCGCCCCACTCGCGGCCCGAGTAGGTATTCATCCCAAAGTGGAAGAAGGCCGTCAACTCGAACTGCTGCCAGGCTACCTGCTGCGGTGTCGGCCGCACCGCGGCGATCTTGGCCAACTTCGCCTGCTCGGCCTCGGACAATCCCTGCGGCAACGGCGCACTCCAGCTCCGAACCGCCAACATCACGCCCAGCGCAACCGCCAGGCACCAACGCGCTTGTATCCTATTCATACCCGCGATTATAGCACATCCCCCGCCCAGGCAAATCTGTTATACTTGCGTACAGCGGTCCACGGCGGACTGGAAAGCGAGGCAAGATGCAGGTTTTAGCAGTGTTGTTGGTAAGTGCGATCGTGGTGGCGGCGGGGTTGACCCTCTGGGCGTGGCACCTGGCACGGGCCTACCGCGCAGCGCAAATGGAGGCGCAGACCCAGCGCCAACGCGCGGAGCGCGCGGAGATTACCCTCGCCGAGCGCGAACGTTTCGCCGCACAAACCCGCGCCGAGCAACAAGCAACCCTCCAGGCCTCAATCACCGCACTCCGCGAACAGTTCACCTCCCTCGCCACCCGCCAACTCGAAGCCTCGCGCGCCGGCCTGGCCGAAGATAACCGCACACGCTTCAAGGCCCTCCTCGAGCCCCTCGGCGCGCAGCTCGACGCCTTCCGCAAAGCCTTTGATGCCAACCGCGAACAACAGGTCGCCAACAAAGCCAGCTTCGACCAAGCCCTCGAAAGCCTCAACCGCCAAACCCTCCAAATCAGCGCCGACGCCGAAGCCCTCACCAAGGCCCTCAAATCCGAAGCCAAGACGCAAGGCAACTGGGGCGAACTCATCCTCGAAAACATCCTCGCCGCCGCCGGCCTCACCGAGGGCGTCGACTACCGCCTCCAAGCCCAAGAGCTCGACGAAACCGGCCAGAAACTCATCCCCGATGTGGAGATCCTCCTCCCCCACAACGAGGTGCTCCTCGTCGACTCCAAGGTCTCCATCACCGCCTACGCCAACTACGTGGCCGCCACCGACGACGCCACGCGGCAAAAAGCCGCCGCCGACCACCTCGCCTCCGTGCGCGCCCACCTCAAGGAACTCGCCGACAAAAACTACCCCGGCCGCATCCGCGCCGCCCAAAACTACATCCTGATGTTCATCCCCAACGAAGGCAGCTACCTCCTCGCCCTAGACCTCGACCGCACCCTCCTCACCGACGCCTTCCGCCGCCACGTCCTCATCGTCAACCCCACCACCCTCCTCCTCTGCCTCCAAATCGCCACCCTCCTCCGCTCACGCGAAGCCCAAAGCGAGAAGTCCGAGAAGATCATCGCCGCCGCCACCAAGCTCTACGAGAAGTTCGCCGCCTTCACCGACTCCTTCGCCACCCTCGGCGCGCAACTCGACAAAGCCCAAGATGCCTACACCAAAGCCAAAGGTCAACTCACCTCCGGACGCGGCAACTTCCTCCAACGCCTCGACGACCTCAAATCCCTCGGTGTCGTCACCCCAAAACAACCCAACGACGCTCTCCAACCCTCCCCCACCCTCCCCGAACCCTAAGCGACCTCCTCTCTCCTCCCAAGCCCCAGAGCCCTCTGCCTCCCCTGAGGGATAACAATCCCCCCACCCCGCTAAGACAGTCCCAGCCCCTACTCCCGCTTGACCTAGTCCCTGGGCCAAGACAAAAGTAGGGGCTCATTGCATACAACCCCCATGTAAAA
>JBJFFT010000169.1:0-17454 GCA_051891975.1 Candidatus Spyradenecus sp.
CGCAGGGGTGCAGGTCCTTCCCGGCGTGACCATTGGCTCAAATGTTGTTGTCGCGGCTGGGGCCGTCGTCACGCGCGATGTGCCAGACAATGTGCTCGTAGGCGGCGTTCCCGCCCGTATTCTCAAATCCCTTCCCCCGCGCGCCGAATAAACTTGCTCTCACGCATTCTCTCTGCACGCGCGTTTGACTCCTAGTCGCAGTCGCGCGCGGTGCCATCTCCGCGTGCGGGTTTACTGCAAGGCCTCCCTCCTGGCTTCTATCTACTCCCCGTGCTTGCTAAACTCGCCTCCGCCCCGGGCTCTACTGCTTCTCGCCCCGAGGAGAATAAATAAGTCCGGGACTTATCGCTGATAAGTGGGGGACTTATGGCCGATAAGTCCCGGACTTATTTCCGGTAAGTGGGGGACTTAATGATTGGCTTCGCCTGGGGGAATGATCGGAGCCCAAGCTGTTTACATTTTTGTCCGCCCCTGGGTCGACTTGAGGTAGGGCCTACCTCGCCTCGACCTAGGGCCTACCTCGGGTCGAGCTAGGGCCTACCTCGGGTCGAGCTAGGGCCTATCGCGCGCGTGTACGCGCGTATGTGGGCGCGTGGGCGCGTGCGCGTGTTTAGAATAGGGTAGGGGTGGCGGGGGCGAGCGGGGCGGGGGCGAGCGGGGCGGGGAGGGATTTGGTAGAATGGCGGTATGATGTTTTCGATGTTCTTGGCGCTTAAGTATCTACGCCCTCGGCGCGGGGTGGCTTCGGTCGTGACGGTGCTCTCGGTGTTGGGGGTGACGATTGGGGTGGCGATTGTGATTATCGTGCGGGCGGTCTTTACGGGCTTTGGCGATACGTGGCAGCAGAAGATTTTGGCCTTCAAGCCGCATATTGTGATTCAGGCGGCGAACCGTCAGCCGTTGGTGGGGGAGGAGGGATTGTGCCGGGCGTTGGATGGGATTGCGGGGGTGGAGGCGGCTTCGCCGAGTATCGAGACGCGGGTGCTGGCGGAGTATAATGGGCGGATTTTGGCGCCGATCCTCCTGGGGGTAGATAGCGAGCGGGTGCAGAAGATGTTGCCCTTCGAGATGTGGAATGGGCGCTTTGACGTGAGTGGCGAGGGGGTGGTCCTCGGGATTGATATGGCCGCGCGGTTGATGGTGGGGGTGAACGACGAGTTGATGGTCTATTCGCCGATGAACTTGGTCAAGCGTGACGAGATTTACTTCCCCGAGCGGCTGACGGTGCGGGGGATTTACCGGACGGGTCAGGCGGAGTTTGACGGCGGGTATCTCTTCGTGTCGCTGCCGGTGGCGCGGGATTTGGCGGGGGTGGAGATTGGCGCGAACAGCGTCTCGCTGCGCGTGGCTGATCCGCAGGCGCTCTCGCCCTTTGGGTTGGAGCCCGACCCGCTCTTGGCGCAGGTGCGCGAGGTGGCGCAGGCGCGGATGCCTTATCGGGCGCTGACGATTAGCACCTGGCAGCAGCTCGACCGCCTTATCTTCAACGCGGTGGCTACGGAGAAGAATATGATGACGCTGCTGCTGATCTTCATCAGCGTGGTGGCCATCTTCTGCGTGGTGAACACCATTATCGTCATTACGGTGCAGAAGACCCACGAGATTGGCCTGCTCAAGGCGTTGGGCTTCTCAACGCGGCAGTTGGCGATGACCTTTGTCTGTTATGGCTGGATCCAGTGCGTGGTGGGGACGGCGCTGGGGATTGCCCTGGCCTTCCTGGTGCTGTGCAACTTGCAGAGCCTGGTGGAGGCGTTGGCGCACGTTGGGGTGGAGGTCTTCCCGAAGGCGGTTTACGGTCTGGATGCGCTTCCTTGGCGCGTGGAGGCGTTGGAGGTGGTGCAGGTGGCGGTGATGGTGGTGGGCTTCTGCGCCCTCGCCTCGCTCCTGCCGGCGTGGCGGGCCGCCGCGATGAACCCTGTCGATGCCCTGCGCAAGGAGTAAGCCAATGTCTACCCCCTCTCCGGCCCTCGCGGCCACTGGTTTGTGCAAAGCCTACACCCTCCACGGCAAGCGCCTGGAGATTCTCCGGCAGGCGGACTTCTCGGCCGAACGCGGCGAGACGGTGGCCATCATCGGCCGTAGCGGTGCCGGCAAGTCGACCCTCCTGCATGTGCTCGGCGGCTTGGACCGCCCGGAGGCCGGCGAGGTGACGGTCGACGGTCTGCCGCTCTACGCGCTCTCGGCCCGGCGGCGGACGCGGCTGCGCGCCGAGCGTATCGGCTTCGTCTTCCAGGCCTATCACCTCTTGCCGGAGATGGATATCACCGAGAATGTGATGCTCCCGGCGATGGCCCTGGGGCGCTTTTCGGCCAAGCGCTTGCGTGCGCGGGCCGAGGCGCTCCTTGCGCGCGTGGGGCTGGCCGAGCGGCTGCGCCATACGCCCTTGGAACTCTCCGGCGGCGAACAGCAGCGCGCGGCCATTGCCCGGGCGTTGATGAACGAGCCGCCGCTAATCCTGGCTGACGAGCCGACCGGCAACTTGGATGCCGCTACCGGCGAACGGGTTCTGGACCTGCTCTTCGAGTTGGTGCGCGAGCAGAACGCCCTCTTGGTGATGGTCACGCACAATCCCGAGACGGCCGCGCGGTGCAGCCGCGTGCTGACGTTGACCGACGGCAAGTTGCAGGCCTGAGGCAATGGCCAAGCCCCGGAAAAAGCGCGCTCCCAAAGCGGTCAAACCGGCGGCCGGAGCGGTTGCCGGCGGGGGCATCTTTCTGGCGGTGGTGGCGTGCGTGGGGGCGGCGGCCTTCCCGGTGGCGATGACGCGCCTGAGCAGCGATGCGCTCACGCCCGGGGCTTTCTTCGCGCCCCTCTTGCTTTGGCTCGGGGCGCTCTTGGCGAGTTGGTGGGTGACGCGGCCGAGCCGCTTTGGCGGGGACCGCCTTGTCGTGGCCCTGACGCTGCTTCTGCTGGGGCTGGGCATTGTGGAGCAGTGGCGGTTGGGGACCTGGGCCGAGGCGTGGCACGCCTGGCGGGCCTACCTGCCGCTCCTGGGGGGCGTGGTCGGGTGGCTCTTCTGCCTACGCTGTTTGCGTGCCGAGACGGTGGCCGCCGCCCTGCCGCGCGTGCAGTGGGTCTGCTGGTTGGGGGCGCTGGGGGTCCTGGCGGCTTTGCGGCTCTTCGGGCGCAGTTATCGCGGAGGGATGTTCCTCCCGGGGCAGATCAACCCCACGGAATTGGTCAAGGTGCTCTTGGTGGCCTTTACAGCTGCGTGGTTGCCGGCGCGGAGCGAGGCGCTGGCGCGGACGGTTGCCGGGGTGCCCGTGCCGCCGCTACGCGAGGCGTTGGCCCTGGCGGTGTTGTGGGGCGTGCCGCTGGCGGGCGCGGTGGCAGTGCGCGACCTGGGGCTTGTCCTTATTCTCTGCCTAACGCTGATGTTAATGCTCTGCGCGGCCACGCGGAAGGTGGGCTGGCTGGCGGTAGGTCTGGGCGCGGCCGCAGCGGCGGGTTGGGGGATCCGCTTCCTCTCGGCGCATAGCGCGGCCCGGTTCGCCGTCTGGCTCGACCCCTTCCAGGACCCCACCGGCAAGGGCTGGCAGATTGGCCAGAGCCTCTGCGCGCAGTTTGCCGGCGGCCTGTGGGGGACCGGTCTGGGCGAAGGAATGCCCGGGACCGTGCCGATTGTGACGAGCGACTTTGTCTACGCGGCCCTGGCCGAGGAGTGGGGGCTCGTGGGCTGCGCGCTGGTGTTGGGGGGCTTTTGGCTGTGGATTTGGCGCAGTTCGCGGGCGATGGACGAGGCGCTGCCGCCGCCGTGCCGCCTATTGGGGTTGGGGTTGACGGCCCTATTGGGCGTGCAGTTGGTGCTCAACATCGGGGGCGTCACCAAGGCGTTGCCGATGACGGGCATCACCTTACCCTTCTTCTCGCAGGGCGGCTTCTCGCTCCTGACCACCCTTCTCCTCTGCGGCCTGGTCTGCGCGTGCACGAACCGCGAACGCGGTTCGTGCAGATGACAGATGACGGATAACAGATGACAGAAGGCCTTCGGCCTCTCTGTTGAGGCGTGCTAACTGCTAACAGCTAACTGCTAACTGCTGCGCGCGTAGCGCGCTTAGTACATCCCGTAGCGCTTGGAGACGAGGCTCTCGGGGAGGGATTTGACGAAGCGCGAGGGTTTGAGGTAGAGGCGCTCGCCGGTGCGCGGGTTGAAGCGGTAGGAGGGCGTGCAGAGCAGGAGCGAGCGCTTGGCGCGCGTGACGGCCACATAGAAGAGCCGCCGCTCCTCGGCCTCGTTGCCCTCCTTCACGGCGCGGGCCGAAGGGAAGAGATCCTCGTTGCACCACAGCACGATGACCGCCGGCCATTCGAGGCCCTTGGCCTGGTGGACGGTGGAGAGGTGCAGACCGGGGCGGTCGGCGAGGGCCTGGGCAGACTCCGCGTCGACATTGGTCATCAGCGCCACATCGTAGAGGAATTGGCCGACGCTCTGGTTCTTGCCGAACTGCGAGGCCAGGGCCGCGAGGTCTTCGATGCGCTCCTCGGCGTTCTCGTAGGTGCGGTGGAGGTAGCGGTCGTACCAAGCGTCCTGGAAGAGGGTGACGGCTTTGCTGCCGTTGAACTCCAGGTTCTCCTCCTGATAGCGTGCGAGGAGGGCGTCGAGGAGTTCCCAGTCGGGGCGGGCCTTCTTGGGCATCAGCGCGAGGAGGGCCTGGCGGTCGGGCGGTTGGGCGGCATCGAAGCGCTCGCCGAGTTTGGTCCAGAGCTTCTCGGCGGTCTTGGGGCCAACGCCCGGCAACAGGCCCATCACGCGGGTGAAGGCGAAGAGGTCGGCCGTACCCGAGCAGAGGCGGAGGAAGGAGACGGTGTCCTTGACGTGGGCGCTATCGTAGAAGCCCTGGCCGGAGGTGAGGACGTAGTCGATTTGCAGCCGGCGCAGTTCGGTTTCCAACTCCATCACGTGGTAATGCGAGCGGTAGAGGATGGCGATGTCGGTGGGCGCCAGGCCGTCGGCCAAGAGGCGTTGGACCTGGCGGATGACCATCTGGGACTGCTCGGAGGCATCGCGCAAGAAGGCCAAGAGGGGCTTGACGCCGGCGGCCGGGCGCGTGGGCAGGAGGGTCTTTTGGAACTGCTCGGGGTTGCCGGCGATGACCTCGTTGGCAACCGAGAGAATCTCCGGGACGGAGCGGTAGTTGCGCTCGAGCTTGATGATTTGGCAGCCGGCCCAACGCTTCGGGAAGTCCATAATGTTGCGGAAGTCGGCCCCGCGCCAGGTGTAGATGGTCTGGAAGTCGCCCCCCACCGCCATCAAGTTGCGGTGGTGTGAGGCCAGGAGGTCGACAATCTGCGACTGGATGGTGTTCGTGTCCTGGTATTCATCCACCAAGATGTAGCGGAAGCGCTCGGCGTAGCGCGCGAGGACCTCCGGGGCCTGGCGTAGGAGCTTGAGCGTGTTGGTCAAGAGGTCGTCGAAGTCCATCGCGTTGGCCGCGCGCTTGTCGGCCTGATAACGCTCGGCCACGGCCACGATCTGTTCGGGGGCGGCACCGGTCTCCAAGGAGAGGGCGGCAGCCTCGGCGGCCAGGTCGCCCTCGGTGTTGGCCACCTTGCCGATGAGCGCGGCCATTACATCCTTCTTGGGAAACTCCTTGACGTTGCTCACCAGGGCCTTGATGGCCTTGTTGATGAGCGAGAGAGAGTCCTCGCGGTCGAGAATGACGAAGGAGCGCGTATAGCCCAGACGGTCGGCGTAGACGCGCAGGATGCGGTGGCAGACGTGGTGGAAGGTGCCCGACCAGAGGGTCGCAATGGCCGGCCCGACCAACTGTTCGGCGCGCTCGAGCATCTCCCGGGCGGCGCGGTTGGTGAAGGTGAGCAGGAGGATGTTCTCCGGGCGGACGCCATTCTCCATCAGGTAGGCCACGCGATAGGTGAGAGTGCGGGTCTTGCCGGTGCCGGCGGCGGCCAGGACCAGGAGCGGGCCATCGGGCGCGGTGACGGCGGCGCACTGCTCGGGGTTGAGGAGCGAGGCCCAGTCGGTCATAAGCCCTCCCGGAAGTAGGCGATGGTCTTGGCGAGCCCCTCGGCCAGGGGGACGCGCGGTTGCCAGCCCAAAAGCTCGGTGGCCCAGGCGATGTCGGGCTTGCGGCGTTTGGGGTCATCGGCGGGCAGCGGACGGTAGACGCAGGTCGAGCGGCTCTTGGGCAACTGCGCCAGGACGGCGCGGGCGATCTCGGCAATGGTGTACTCCTCGGGATTGCCCAGATTGAGCACCGGCACAAGAAGGCCTCGGGGCGCGAAGAAGGCCTCGAGCTGCGCGCGGTCGGCCAGCAGATAACGCTCGAAGGCCCGCAGGAGGTCCTCGACGAATTGGCACGAGCGGGTCTGTTCGCCCTGCCCATAAAGCGTCAACGGCTCGTTGCGCAGGGCTTGCAGGATGAAGTTGGAGATGACGCGCCCATCCTGCGGGTCCATCCACGGCCCATAGGTGTTGAAGATGCGCACCAACCGCACGTCCACGCCGAACTTGCGGCGGTACTCCAGAGCCAAGGTCTCGGCCGCGCGCTTGCCTTCATCGTAGCAACTGCGTACGCCCAGCGGGTTGACGTAGCCCCAGTAGCCCTCCGGCTGCGGGTGGACCTGCGGGTCGCCATAGACTTCGCTGGTCGAGGCGATGAGGAGCCGCGCGCCGCACCGCCGGGCCACCTCGAGCGCTTGACGCGTGCCGTCGAAGGCCGTGGAGAGGGTGTAGAGGCCGTCGGCCTGATAGTGCGGGGGCGAGGCGGGGCAGGCGAGGTGGAAGATCCAATCGTAGTCGCCCGGAATCGGCTCGCGCACATCGCGCTCCAATAGCTCGACCGCCAGGCCCTCCAGGTTCCCCCGCCGCCCGGTCCGGAAGTTATCGAGCACCGTCACGCGATGGCCGCGCGCCAGGAGAAAGCGCGTGAGGTTCGCGCCGATGAAGCCGGCGCCACCAGTAATGAGCGTGCGAAGGGCGGTCACGGCAGCAGGGCGAAGAAGCGGTCTTGGTAGACATCGAAGAGCCCCTTGGCCTTGAGGAGCCGCCCCAGGGGCTTGACGAGCGAGGCATCCTTGGCGGCGGCCGCGAAGGCCTGCTCGATTTCGGCGCGGTCGTCCGCCGGCAGATGGTCGCGGAAGTCCCGCTTGGCCTGCCGTTCAAAGGCTTGAATGGCGCGCGGGGCCGAGGCTTGCACCAGGCGCATAAAGAGGTGCAGCAGGCAGACATCCCAGGGCTCATCGACCCCTTCAACGAGGGCAGCCGACTGGCTGGCGCGCTGGGCGAAGGCGCGTTTGGCGCGGTCGCGCACCACCTCCAAGGGCTCGCTGATGAGCGTTTCGGTGTAGGCCTCGCGGCGGAGACGGTAGGAGTAGCGCAAGATGCGGATGCGCGAAGCGTGCGCCTTGAGGAAGTCGAGGTAGTTCTGCGCCTGGGGACCAAAGCCCTCCAACTCCTGATTCGAGAGCTCGCCGGGCAGGATGAGGCGGGGCGGGAAGGTCTGCAACTTCCCCTCGCGCACGCGCGTTTTGCCCGGGTCGTCCATCGGCTGGGCCAGGAGCGTGTAGTCTATCGTCGTCTGATCAAAGGGGTCCAAGAGCCGCTCGGGCGCGCAGAGAATCTGCGTGTGCCGCACGGCATAAACAAAATCAAACTCGGTAGGCTTTCGTCTCATAGGGCGTAGTATAGCAAATCTCCGCTCGCGGCGCGAGCGGAGATTAGCCGGTTAGCTGTTAGCTGCTAGCTGTTAGCGCGCGTTCCGCGACGGATAGGCTGGTTGTTAGGAACCGTAAGCCACGCCTTCTTTGGCCAAGAAAGTGCCGGTCGCACGCAGTGCGCCCTGTCGACTGTTCACTGTCGACTGGCGACTATTCCTGCTTGGCCGCGCAAGCGGCGCAGAGGCCCCGGAAGAGGACGGCTAGCTCGGTGGGCTGGGCGCCCTGGGGCAGACCCACCGTCTCGCCCAAGGTGGCGGGAATGGCCCCCAGGTCAATCACCGCGCCACACTGTGTGCATTTGAAGTGCGCGTGCGGCGAGAGGAGCCCGTCGTAGCGCAGTTCCAGATCCTCGCTGCGGATCACATTGGCCAGGCCCTTCTCCACAAAGGCGTGCAGGACGTTGTAGACCGTGGTCCGCGAGAGGGATTTGAGCTGTGGCCGCAGAGCCCGGTAGATGACATCCACCGTGGGGTGGACGTGGTGGGTCTGCAGCCAAGCATAAATCGCCACGCGCGGGGCGGAGGGCGAGAGCCCGTGCGCCCGGAGCGTGGCTTTGATGGTGGCGGGGTCGAGCCCGGCCATTGCTTACTTCGCGAAGTAGCGCTTCAGGAGGCCCTCGAAGCCGGCCCCGTGGCGCGCCTCGTCCTTGCACATTTCGTGGACGGTGTCGTGGATGGCATCGAGCCCGAGCTGCTTGGCCTTCTTGGCGAGGTCGAGCTTGCCCTGGCAGGCGCCCTGCTCGGCGGCGGCGCGCAGTTCGAGGTTCTTCTGGGTGGAATCGGTGATCACTTCGCCCAGCAGTTCAGCGAACTTGCAGGCGTGCTCGGCCTCTTCCCAGGCGGCCTGCTGATAGAAGGCGCCGATCTCGGGATAACCCTCGCGGATCGCCACGCGGGCCATCGCCAGGTACATACCCACTTCGGTGCACTCGCCGGTGAAGTTCATCCGCAGCCCCTCGATGATCTCGGGGTCAACGCCCTTGGCCACGCCCACGCGATGCTCGTCGGCCCACTCCATCTTGCCGGTCTCGGCCTTCTCGATGAACTTGGAGCCCACGCAGCCGCACTGCGGGCACTTCTCCGGCGCGGTGTCGCCAACGTGGACATAGCCGCAGATCGGGCAAACAAACTTCTTCATTTCTCTCTCTCCTTGTTAGGACTATTGCTCGACATCCGAGCAGAACGCCGCCATTATAACATAATCCCCACCACCGCTGTCGAGAGAAAAATGCAACCGCTCCAGTTTTGGGTAGCACCCAGCCACAACAAAAAAAGAGCTGGCCAGAATACCTGGCCAGCATTTTTATATCTTCTTGGGTGGGGTTGTGTCTGTGTGTAGGAGATGTCTGAAACGCGAGTAAGATAGCACACCGCATTTTGGAATGCAAGCACTTTTTTGGCCACGGCGTACTTCGCGCGAGTGGGACTTCCGCTCGGTCGATCTAATAATAAATCGCGTACGCACGTATGCGCGCGCACGCTTCACGCACACGCGAACGCGCCCACGCGCGCGATTAGGCCCTAGGTCGCCTCGAGGTAGGCCCTAGGTCGCCTCGAGGTAGGCCCTAGGTCAAGGTGAGGTAGGCCCTAGGTCAAGGTGAGGTAGGCCCTAGGTCGATTTAAGGTAGGTGTAGTGTATCCTTGCACTTGGAGCAAAGGCGGCAACGCAGTTAACCTTCCCTCGCGCGTGCGCGCTTCTCGCTCATATTTACGCGGAGGCGCAGGGCGTGTTTTGCGTGCGGGCGGGGGCTTGTGGTATAATGCGCGCGTATGAGGACATCGTGGACTCTCTTTACGCTGGCTGGCTTGCCGATCCGCGCCCATCTGTCGGTGGGACTGCTGGTGGCGTATATGCTGTGGACGTTTGGGAACCTGGGGTGGGGGCTCTATCTGGCGGCGGTGCTGCTGGCTTCCATCCTCCTGCACGAGCTGGCGCATAGTGCGGTGGCGATTGCCTTTGGGGGGCGGGTGGTTTCGATTGAGTTGCAGCTGCTGGGCGGGGCGGCGATGATTTCGCGTCTGCCGCCGAGGGCGTGGCAGGAGACGCTGATGGCGTTGGCCGGGCCGGCGTGCTCGTTGGCGTTGGCGGCGGCATTGTTGTTCGGGAGCGTGGCGTTGGGGCGGGAGGTTTTTGACCCCTGGAGCCAGACGGTGACGTTGGCGGTCAATCCCTACTTGGCGATGGCGGGCTTTCTGAATCTGGGCTTGGGGTGCTTTAACCTCATTCCGGCCTTCCCGATGGATGGAGGGCGGGTGTTGCGCTCGGCGTTGGAGTGCTTTGGGCTGGGGAAGCTGCGGGCGACGACGGTGGCGGTGCGCGTGGGGCAGGGGATTGCGGTGTTGTGGGCCGGGCTGTGGGCGCTCTCGTTCCTGACGGGTGTTGAGGTGCCGTGTCCGGAGGCGGTGACGGGCTTTGGGGCCTATCTGTGGGAGTTGGTTTTCGGCGTCCGCTCGCTGCTGATGCCGCTGATTGCGTATATGATTTGGGTCGTTGGCCGGCGTGAACTGGCGTATGTGCGGGCGACGACCGCTATGGGAGCGTGGCGATGAGTCTTGCCGTTGGTATTGTTGGTTTGCCGAATGTTGGGAAGTCGACGCTGTTCAATGCGTTGACGCGGGCGCAGAATGCGGAGGCGGCGAACTATCCGTTCTGCACCATCGAGCCGAACAAGGCGACGGTGCCGGTGGCGGATGCGCGGGTGGAGAAACTGGCCGAGATTTGCAAGAGCGGGCGCATTATTCACGCCACGGTGGACTTTACGGACATCGCCGGGCTCGTGCGCGGGGCCTCCAAGGGCGAGGGGCTGGGGAACCAGTTCCTGGGCAATATCCGCGAGTGCGATGCCATCTTGGAGGTGGTGCGCTGTTTCGATAATGACGACGTGGTGCACGTGGAAGGGTCGGTGGACCCGGTGCGCGACGTGGGGATTATCGAGACCGAGCTCATCCTCGCCGACCTGCAGAGCCTGGAGAAGCGGTTGGACCGCCTGAGCCGTCAGGCGCGCGCCGATAAGTCGCTGGCCAAGGAGGTCGAGGCGATGAAGGCGTTGCAGGCCCACCTGGATGGCGGGAACCCGGCCCGGACGCTGGTCTATGACGATGTGGACGCGCTGGCGGCCTGCCGCAAGGAGCTGCACTTCCTTACCGATAAGCCAGTCATCTATGTGGCCAATGTGGGCGAGGAGGACCTGGGGCAGGCGGATAACGCGCACGTGGTGGCCTTGAAGGGTCACGCCCAGGCAAACGGATGCGACGTGGTGACTATCTGCGCCTCGATGGAGGCGGACCTGGTGGGGCTCTCGGAGGCCGAGCAGGCCGACTTCCTGCAATCCTACGGGCTGGAGCAGTCGGGCCTCGATGCCACCATTCGCAAGGCCTATCACACGCTCGGGTTGCAGAGCTTCTTCACCGCCGGGCCGATGGAGGCGCGTGCGTGGACCATCCGCCAGGGGTGGACCGCGCCCAAGGCCGCCGGCGTCATTCACACCGATTTCGAACGGGGTTTCATTCGTGCCGAGGTCGTCTCCTACGACGACTTTGTGGCGTTGGGCGGGGAAGCCCACGCCCGCGAAAAGGGGCTCCTGCGCGTGGAAGGCAAGGACTACGTGATGCGCGAAGGCGACGTGGTCCACTTCCTCTTCAATGTCTAAGGCAAGGTTTGGCATAGTGAAATACGATCTTCCCTCCTCGAACTCCTCGCTTAAGCGGACGCTGCTCACCTGGGGGCTTCCAATCGCCGGATGGGCCGTGCTCATCCTCCTGTGGATGCTCTTTGCCGGGCGCGGCGATAAGGCCGAGACCGCAACGGGCGAACCGAAACCTGCCGCCGCGGCCGTCCAGCCGGCCGCGCAGCAGCCTGCCGCTCCGGTGGCCGAGCAGCCGGCGGCTGTGCCCGAGGTCAAGCCCGCCACGCCTGAGGCGCCCACCAATGTCTTCCCCTCTACGCCCTACGACTTTGCCGGGGCGGTCTCCTTCATCGGCCTGCCCAATGAGCGCGGCTGCGGGACGGGGATCTTGGTCGACCCGGCCAAGCGGAAGGTGCTGTGGGCGAAGTCGGCCGAGAGGGCCGTGCCGATTGCGTCGATGACCAAGATGATGACGATGCTCCTGGCCGAGGAGGCCATCCAGGCCGGGCGCGTCACGCGCGAGACGGTCATTCCCGTTTCGGTGGAGGCCTATAAGATTGGCGGCTCGCAGGTGTGGCTCGACCCCAAGGAGGCCTTCCCCCTGGGCGAACTGATGAAGGCTATTGCCATCAAGTCGGCCAACGATGCCGCCTACCTAGTGGGCGAGTATCTCGGCGGCGGGGACATTGGCGCCTTTATCAAGGAGATGAACCGCCGCGCCAAGGCCCTGGGGATGACGCATACCACCTTCTACGACGCGCACGGTCTGGGCGACGCGGCCAAGCGCGACAACCTGGCCTCGGCCTATGATATGGTGCTCTTGGGCGAACATCTGCTCCGCTACCCGGAGGCGATGCGCCTGGCCTCGACGCGGATGGACACCTTCCGCAACGGCAAGACCGAGCTCAAGAACCACAACAACCTCGTCTACCAGCGCGTGACGGGCGTGGACGGTCTGAAGACCGGCTACACGCGCGCCTCGGGCTACTGCGTCACCTTCTCCTGTCTCCGGGGCGGCCGCCGGTTGGTTGGTTGCGTGACCGGGTTTTCCACCGCCAAAGAACGAGACGCCTTCTGCAAGGCGCTCCTAGCATGGGGGTACACCAAATGAAGCATACAGCACAATTCGGCACGTGGGCGCGGGGCCTCTGCCTGGGCCTCTTGGGCGTAACGCTCCTCTGCGGCTGCGCGTCGGGCATCGAAGAGCGTATCACCGAGAAGCAGGAGGTCTTCTCCGCCTATCCGAGCGAGGTGCAGGAGCGTCTGCGACGGGGGCAAATCCGCTTGGGCGACGATGCCGAGGCGGTCTGGATTGTCTACGGCGAGCCGCGCGAACGGTTGCGTCGTCTGGATGCCAATGGCACGACGGAGGTCTGGATCTACAAGATTCTCGGCTACAACGAGCGCCTCTATCCCACGGTCCGCCCAGTCTACCGCGATGTGCGCGGGCACATCCACGGCAGCTACTACCTCGAAGATACGCCCGAATACGAGTGGAAAGAGGTCCTTCGCATTGAGTTCTCGAAGGGCCATGTGACGGCGGTTCAGCAGACGAACTGACCGCCTTATCCCAAAATCTTCCGCAGGAATTGCCCGGTGTAAGAGCCGGGCACTTTTGCGACAGCCTCGGGGGTGCCTTGGGCCACGAGCGTGCCGCCGCGGTCGCCGCCCTCGGGACCGAGGTCGAGGAGCCAGTCGGCGGACTTGATGACATCGAGGTTGTGCTCGATGACGACGATGGTGTTGCCTTGGTCGCGCAAGCGCAGGAGGAGGGTGAGGAGTTTGTGGACATCGGCAAAGTGCAGGCCGGTGGTCGGCTCGTCTAGGATGTAGAGCGTGCGCCCGGTGGCGCGCTTGGAGAGCTCGGTGGCCAACTTGATGCGCTGGGCTTCGCCGCCGGAGAAGGTGGTGGCGCTTTGGCCCAGCTTGATGTAGCCCAGGCCGACCTCCGCGATGGTGCGCAACTTGTTGGCAATGGCGGGAATCTCGGCAAAGCACTCCAAGGCCTCGTCGACGGTCATCTCGAGGACATCGGCGATGGACTTGCCCTTGTAGCGAACTTCGAGCGTTTCGCGGTTGTAGCGCGTGCCGCCGCACTGCTCGCAGGGCACGTACATATCCGGCAGGAAGTGCATCTCTAGGCGCTTGAGCCCCTCGCCCTGGCAGACCTCGCAGCGGCCGCCCTTGACGTTGAAGGAGAAGCGCCCGGGCGCATAGCCGCGCATCTTGGCCGCCGGAGTCTGGGCGAAGAGTTCGCGGATGGCGGTGAAGCAGCCGGTGTAGGTGACTGGGTTGGAGCGCGGGGTGCGGCCGATGGGCGATTGGTCGATCTCGATCATCTTGTCGAGGGCCTTGAGGCCGGTCATCCGGCGGTAGCGGCCAGGCTGTTCGCGCGCACCGTTGAGGGCGTGGGCTAGGGCTTCCTTGAGAATGTCGTCGACCAAGGTGGACTTGCCGGAGCCTGAGACACCCGTCACGCACACGAAGCATCCCAGCGGCAGGCGCACGGAGAGGTCCTTGAGGTTGTTGCAGGTGCAGCCCTCGAGGGTGAGCCAAGCCTTGCCCGGGGCCACGCGCGGGTGGGGGATGGGCACGGCCTTGCGGCCGGTGAGGTAGTCGGCCGTCAGCGACCGGCGGCACTTGAGGAGCCCTGCGGCCGGGCCTTGGTAGACCACTTCGCCGCCGAGGCGCCCGGCGCCGGGCCCAATGTCGATGAGGTAGTCCGCGCGGCGGATCATCTCCTCGTCGTGTTCCACCACCACGACGGTGTTGCCGCGCTTTTGCAGGCGGTGGAGCATATCGATGAGGCGCTCGTTGTCGCGCGGATGGAGGCCGATGGTCGGTTCGTCGAGGACGTAGAGCACGCCAACCAGGCCGCTGCCAATCTGCGAGGCCAGGCGGATGCGCTGCATCTCGCCGCCCGAGAGGGTCGAGCTCTCGCGGTCGAGGGAGAGATAGTCGAGCCCCACGTCGACCAGGAAGGCCAGGCGCTTGCGGATCTCCTTGAGGATTTCGGCGGCCACGCGCGCCTCGTGCGCCTCCAGCGCCTCGCGCACCAGGTGGTCGGGGCCGGGCTGGGCGTTGGCGAGGAGTTCGTCGAAGAAGCGCAGCGCTTCGCGCGCCGGCAGGTGCAGCAGGTCGGGCAAGGTCCAGCCGGCGACCGTGGCCACGCGGCTCTCCGGGCGCAAGCGCGCGCCGTGGCACTCGGGGCACAACTGCGGGGCGAGGAACTGCGAGAGCGTCTCGCGCGTGTCGTCGTTGTCGCACTCGGCGTAGCGACGCTGAAGGTTGGGCAGGACGCCCTCGAAGGGCTTCTCCATCGTGTTGCGCACGCCCTTGAGGTAGTAGACGAGCGTGACCGACTCGCTACCCGTGCCGTGCATCAACTCCTCGCGAAAGCGCTTGGGCAGCTTGCAGAAGGGCGTCTCGACATCCACCCCGCGCGCCTCGGCGAAGGCGGCGATGAGCCAGTTGTAGTACATCAGCAGGTGGTGGCCGCCGCGGCGCCAGCCCACGATGGCCTCGCGCAAGGGCTTGGTCTTGTCCGGCACCACGAGCGCTTCGTCAAAGACCATCAGCGCGCCGAGCCCCGAACAGGCCGGGCAGGCGCCATAGGGCGAGTTGAAGGAGAAGCTGCGCGGCCGTAGCGCCTCGAAGGAGATGCCGCAGTCGGCACAGGCATTCTTCTCGGAGTAGAGCGTGCTCGCCCCGCCAACGATTTGCACCTCCACCAGCCCCTCGGAGAGGCGCAGCGCTTGCTCGATGCTGTCAGTCAGGCGCGTGCGGATGGTCGGCTTGAGGACTAGCCGGTCGACTACCGCATCGATGCGGTGCGCGCACTTCTTGTCGAGCTCGGGCCACTCGCTTTCAATCTCCACGAGCGCGCCATCGACCCGCGCGCGGACATAGCCCTGACGCAACATCAGCTCACGCACCTCCTCGTGGCGCCCCTTGCGCCCCCGGACGATGGGCGAGAGCAAAATCAACTTCGTCCCCTCTGGCAGTGCCATCAGGCGGTCGACAATCTCCTCGGCGCTCTGCGGGCGGACGGCCTTGCCGCACTTCGGGCAGTGGGCGTGGGCGATGTTGCCCCAGAGTAGACGCAGGTAGTCGAGGATTTCGGTGACGGTGGCGACGATGGAACGCGGGTTGCTGCCGCTGGCGCGCTGTTCAATGGAGATGGCCGGGGAGAGACCCTCGATGTGCTCGACCTCGGGCTTCTGCAGCTGATCAAGGAATTGGCGGGCGTAGGCCGAGAGGCTCTCCACATAGCGCCGCTGCCCTTCGGCGTAGAGCGTATCGAAGGCCAGAGAGCTCTTGCCCGACCCCGAGAGGCCGGTGATGACGGTGAGCGAGTTGCGCGGGATGCGCACATCGATGTTCTTGAGGTTGTTTTGCCGCGCGCCGGTGATGACAATCTCGCCATTCTCCTCGTGCGCTGAACGCTGCTTGGCCATCATTCTCTCCTTACTTGCATGCACAGAAGGGCCGCACGCGGGCAATCTCGCGCTCGCCGCAGGCCACCATCACCAGTCGGTCAATCCCGAGCGCAATCCCGGCCGTCGGCGGCATCCCGGGCAGGTCGGCTAAGAAGGCCTCGTCGACGGGGTAGGTGGGCAACCCCCGCGCCCGGCGCATCACAATCGTCTCCTCGAAGCGCCGCCGCTGTTCGGCCGCGTCGACGAGTTCCCCATAGCCGTTGGCAATCTCCATCCCCGCCAGATAGGCCTCGAAGCGCTCGGCCACGCGCGGATCGTCGGGGTTGACCCGCGCCAAAGCCGCCGCCTGGACGGGGTAATCGGTGAGGTAGGTGAGCCCCTCGCGCGGCAGGGCCGGCTCGATTTTCAGGGCCATATCCTCGTCAAAGCGGTCCTCGTTCCACGCCTCCAAGGGGTCCCATCCGGCCCATTTACGGTAGGCTTCGGCCACCGTCAGTCGCTGCGGCACCACCGTCTGCCCCAGCACGGCCGAGACCAAGTCCGCCACATCGGCGTAGAGCGCGCCAATTCCCTCGCCCGGCCGATACCACTCCAGAAGCGTGAACTCCGGGTTGTGCCGGCGGCCAATCTCGCCCGCGCGGAAACACGGCCCCAGCTGGTAAATCTTCCCGGCCCCGTGCGCCAGCAGCCGCTTCATGTGCAGCTCGGGGGATGTGCGCAGCCAGTGGTCGCCCGAGGGTGGGGGCTCCAGAAAGGCCTCGTTCGCCGGTGCCGGAATCCGCACGGGGGTCTCTACCTCCGTGAAGCCACGCTCATCGAAGAAACGCCGCACGCGCCGCAACACCTCTGCCCGGCGCACCAACGCCTCCCACGCCACCACACCGCTATCGCTTGGCACCATTGAATTCATTTACATCCTCAACAAAAGAGCAACCACAAAGAACTTGCCGTTCCCCGTGGTTGCCATTCAACAAACGCACTGTGTGCGATTACTTGCGCATCCGGCAGAAGCTCTCGATAGCCGAGCGGAAGTCCTTGGCAAAGACGCCCGCGGTCTTGCGGTCGATCGCCGTCTTCACGCACTTGGCCACGAAGGTCTCCAGGAGGAACTGCCCAAAGGCGTGCAGGTTGTTCTTGGTCTGCAGGATCAGGGCGAGCACCTCGGTGCGCGAGCTCTCGTCCTTCGCAATCGCCTGACCGATGACGTCACACGAGGCGATGATCTTCTCGATACGCTCCTCGAAGGTGCCCTCGTTGATCAGCGCGATGTCGCGATTGGTCTGGCAGAAGCTGCGAATGCCCTGATTGAAGTGCTCCGAGAAGTACGCGGGGTCGGCCTTCGTAATGGACTGCTGGACAGCCTCGGCGATGTAATCATCGAGCAACAGTTGGCCCAACTGGTGGAGCGCGTTCTTTGCAGCACTCACCTGCAAGAGCGTGTCCGTGCACGGAGACTTCGACTTGATCATGCGCAAGATGCCCTTGCACTGACCAACAACCTTATTCAGCCGGCGCTGAAATGCCAATTTGTCTGCTTCGTCAATCATACAATAACCTCTGCATTTATACTTGGTTCACCAAAAGGGTGCCCAACCAATTGCAACTATTGTAGTATATGTCCCGTCCAAAAACAAGGATAAAATCGCCGGCGGGGCAGAATGAACCGTCTACAATGTAATTGCGCAGTCGTAAGAAAGAGAAGTCGGAGGAAGA
>JBJFFT010000170.1:0-4181 GCA_051891975.1 Candidatus Spyradenecus sp.
GGCCGTCGAGCGCGAACTGCCCGCCGCCGAAGTCTATATCTCCTGTGCGGCGGTGGCCGATTGGCGGCCGGAGGCCTGTTCGCCCACCAAGCTCAAGAAGCACGAGATGTCGGGTACCCTCCGCCTGGTGCGCAACCCCGACATCCTCAAAACCATTCGCCCCCTCAAGGGCAATCGCACCTTCATCGGCTTTGCCGCCGAGACCGGCGAACCCGATGCCGAGGCCGCACGTAAACTCCGCGAGAAGGGACTCGATATGATTGTCGCCAACGATGTCACCGCCCCCGGTGCCGGCTTCGCGCACGACACCAACCGCGTCACCCTCCTCTTCCCCGACGGTCGCCGCGAGGCCCTGCCCTTGATGGCCAAGCACGCGGTCGCCCAGCGCGTCATCGCCTGCGCCAAAACCCTCGCCCTCCGCCCCGAGTAGACGGGCGACTCGGCAGAAAAATGCACGAAACGCGAAAAAAGGCTTGCAACGCCCGGCCGATTATGGCATAATACGCGGCGTTTTCCACTTCTGGTGGGTTACCAAAGTGGCCAACTGGGGCGGACTGTAAATCCGCTGGCACTGCCTTCCTACGTTCGAATCGTAGACCCACCACCATCTTAAAGCCTGCAAGGTCTCCCTTGCAGGCTTTTTCTTGTTTCTAGGGAAGCGCGCGGGAGGTGAGGGCGGGGGTGCTGGGCGAGCAAGTCCGAGCGAAGCGCAGGAGTTATGTCATCGCCCCCACACGAGCCTACCGCGCTACGGCGGCGGGGGTTAGCGGTCGGTGGCGTAGGTGGCGAAGTCGGGGGAGACGAAGCTGCGCAGGGTGGCGGGGGGCGTCTGGCAGTGACCGGCGTGGGTGCGCTTGAGCTCGTAGGTGAGCGTGAGCGGTTCGCCGCGCGGGAGGAAGGAGAGGAAGACGGTAAGACCGGTTTCATCGGGCACGCAGTAGGCGCCGGCGGACCAGTCCCACCAAGGAGTCTGGCGGAGAGGCTCGGTGTTGGCGGGGCGTTCATCGCGCAAGACCAGGTGGTTCATCGGCTGGGAAGCCTGGACGCGCAGCTGCACGGTCAGCACCTCGCCCACCTGCGGCGCGGCGGGGGTGACGCGGCGGGTGAGGGAGAGATCCTCGCGCATCTGCGATGGCATCGCCGCCAGTTCCGCGAGCGTACAGTCGCGGCGCGAGAGAATGCGCCCAAAGACCCACCCCTCCGCCGGACGCTCGAAGCGGAAGCAACGGATAGCGGGGTCGACCACCGGCAGTGCCTCGCAGACCGGCCGGACCTCCGCCGCCGAACCGGGCTGCGCTTCGCCCGAGCGGAGCAGCGCGTAGACGGCGCAGAGGGTGGCGCGGGCCGAGCCCCAGCTGTTCCGCCGGCGGTGTTGCAGGAGCCAACGCGCGGCCAGGCGCGCCTCCTCCCGGCGGCCGGTCTCCCAGAGCAACGCCACGCCAAGCGCGTGCGCCTCCAGGGGCGAAGACCACCACAGCAGCCAACACTCCCGCTGCGGCCAGGAGAGCCCCTCGACCTCGTCGCGCCGGGCCGAGGCCAAGAGCCGCTCCAGCGTCCCCTGCGCTAGACGCTCCTCCCCCACGCGCAAGGCAGCCAGGGCCACCAAGCGCTCGGTTTGGTCGCCCCCTCGGGCGCGTTCGGCGGCCATCAGCAGCTCATCGTGAGTGGGCGTGCCGGCCTCGGACCACACGGTGCGCGCGTAGAGGCGCACGGCCTCGGGCAGGGACTCGGCCTCGGGCGAAGCGAGTAGCTCTATGGCGGCAGCCTCCAAGGGCTCCGGAGCCAGGCCCAACGCCTTCAAGCGCGCAATTCCCAGAAGGATCGACCCCGTCACACAGTCATCGGCCGAGCCGCCAGCCACCCACGGCCAAGACTTGCCCTTGCGTGCAGAGAGCACCTCGGCCACGGCGCCTTCGAGCGCCTCGGGGTCCGGCGCGCGGCCGGTCAGCCGCCCCAAGAGCACCATCGCCTCCAGGCGCGCGTAGCGATCATAGACCGTCTTGCCGGGCTTCTCCACCAAGGTGGCCAGCGACTCGCGCACCGCCTCCAGCGGCAAGGCGCCCCAAGCGACCTCCACCTCGCCCCCCTGCGCCGCCTCGGGCACACGCACCTCGGCCACCTGCCCCGCGCGCACCGCCACGCTCACCGGCCAGACCTCCTCCACACTCACCCGGTTGCTCGCCACCGGCACCTCGAGGCGCACGGCATCCTCGGGCGAGGAGAAGGCAAAGACCTGCACCCCGGGCGAGGCCTGCGCCGCCACCTCCCAGGCCACCCGCGCGCTCCCCTGCGCCGGCAAGGAGACAGACCGCCGCTCGCCGCCATTGAGCTCCACCCACGTCTCGCGCGGCTGATCGGTGGCATTGCGCACCTCCACCTGCACCGTCAGCTGATCATCCACGCGCAGTTGCCGCGGCAGATAGGGCTGCAGGGCCACCTCCTGGCGCGAGAGCACCGTCCGCTCCAAGGTGCCGCTGCGGCCATCAGGCGTGTAGGCGAGCACGCAGAGCCGCCACTGGGTGAGCGAATCGGGCATCGTCAGCCGGAAGATGGCGCGACCGCCCTCCACGCGCTTCTGGGAGGCCCACAAGGCCGCGCGGGCGAAGTTCTGCCGCACCCGAGGCGCCTCGCCCCCGGCGGCAGCGCCAGCGGTCTCCTCCTCGGGGGCCTCCATCACCACGCACGCCGCCGTATCGCCAAGATAGCGAGCACCCCCGAAGGCCTCGCCCCACGGGTCGGCCGACTTCCTGCTGAGCCACAGCATCGCCGCATACGGGTCGCACACCAACACTTCGCGGAGCTCGACTTCCCGCATGCCCAGCGGCTGATCTCTCCGTACGCCCGCGAGGTAACGTTCGCTGGGGACGAAGAGCCGCTCCAAGACGAGCCTCCGCCAGGAGAGCTCGGCGTAGTCCTCCATCGCCGCGTCGTAGCAGGTGGCGAGCAGCTCGGCGCGCGGATCATCCACCGCCACCTCCCACACCTGCTCGCTCCCAGGTGCGACCACCTCGGCCACGCGTACAGCCTCCACCTGCAACTGCGCCTTCGGCTGGACCTCGCACTGCGCCTCGGCAGCCACAAAGCCCGCGCGGTCAAAGCCATAGACCGCCAACAGCATCTCGCCCACGGCCTCCGCCGGCACCTGCCAGGCGAAGCGGCGCGAGGGCGGCAGCGGCAACGTCTCCACGCGCGTGCCCTGCCCCGCCTGCCAGACCACCTGCAAGAAGCACGGTCCCGCCCCCGGAATGTCGGCGTAGCCCTCCACCACCTCCCCGGGCGCGTAGGCTTCTCCCCGGCACGCAAGCTGGATAAGGCCCTTGTCCGCCTCCGGTCCAAAGGGGAAGTCCCCGCTCGTCGGCACCACAACCGCCGTTTCGTGATAGCCCAAGGGCTTTGCCTGCTGATCCACCACGTCGCACATCCACTTCCCCGCCGGCAGCGTCACCGTCACCACGCCCGGCTGCGCCACCGGCACAGACACCGTCTCTTCCTTCTCCGCGCCCTGCCGCGTAAACCGCAACACCCCGCTCGCCTGCGCGAAGGAGCTCTCCACCCTCACCTCAAAGGGCTCGCCCGCCACCATCCGCGCCGGCAACTCCGCCTCCATCCGGTAGCCCGCCTGCGGCACCCACGCATCCCAGTCCGCCTCCTGCCGCTCGCCATTCTCCCGCACAACGGCCACCTCCACCACCAGGCGCTGCTCCTCCGCCCGACTCGGCCTCGGCATCACCTCGAAGGCGAACGCCCCATCGGCCTGCACCGCGCACACGCCGCGCTGTTCCCCCGCGCGCCAACGCACCTCCCCGGCCGTTAACGACAGCCCATTGCGCTCTACCGCCCGCCCCGTAAAGCGTTGCGGCTGATCCAACGGCACCCCCTCCGACGCGCGCTCCAGGCTTACCGTAAAGGTCGCCGGCCGGATGGCCATCACCTCCACGCTGCCGCAATAGCGCTTATCCACCCGCGCAAAGAGATTTCCCACCACCTCGGCCGGCAACGCCACGCTTCCGCTCCAACTCCCATGCGCCGAGAGCTTCACCTGCTCCTCCAACAGCACGCGCGCTTTCTGCTCGCCGGGGACCTCCATCTCCAGCCGCAGCGTCACCTCTTCGCCGGCCAAAACCTCCGCCGCCGCCCCCTGCCCCTGCCGCAACCCCAGCAGCTCAAAGTGCACCGTCTCC
>JBJFFT010000171.1:0-17307 GCA_051891975.1 Candidatus Spyradenecus sp.
CAAGGGCATTTGGGGCAAGGGCACGACGAATTGCGCGCTGAACCTCTCCGGTGGCACCTTGAGCATCGGCTCGGATGGCTTCAAGAGCATTGACCGGCTGACCGTGACGGCTACCGGCGGCGAACTGAACGCCTTCGCCTCCAACACCATCGCCCAGGCCATCGCGCTGAATGGCCCGACCACCTTCTCGGCTAACGCGGATTGCGAGATGACGGTCCAGGGCGCGCTCTCCGGTAGCGGCGCACTCACGATTGGCACCGAGACGGCCACGGGCACGGTGGTGCTGGGCACGCAACGCCCGACGATTGGCGGCATCGCCACCACCGGGGCCAAGCTCAAGTTGACGGCCACGGAGTCCGAACTCGCCAATTGCGCCATCACCCTTCCAACCACGCTGACGACCGCGCCGGCGAAGGAGCGCTTCACGGTGCTCGGGCCCGGTGGTACGCCGCTGACCCTGACGGCCGAGCCGACGGTTACGGATGGCACCCTGACGGTCACACTGCCGCAGACGGGCGGGGTGATTACCGCGACTGGTAACTGGAGTACGGCGGGTGTCTCGGAGGAGACGGTGGTCTATGTGCGCGGCGGCGAGAGTGCCGAATCGGCCATTACTGTGACCTTAGACGCAAACCTCTCGGATTACACGCAGATTGTCGTCATTGGCCACGTGAAGTTCGTCACTACCACCACGCAGGCGACCCTGCCCACGGCGATTGTGCTGGAGAGAGGCTCGGTTCTGACGGCCACCGCGAGCTTCTCGGGGGCCTACACCATCCCCAGCGGTGCCACGGTCGTGCTCGACGGCACCACTACGGCCATCTCTTCGGGTAACGCTCTGACGGTAAATGGCACGCTCAAGACCCAGGGCACGGTCACCCTCTCCGGGGCGAATGCAGTCCCGGCGGGCGGTTCGCTCACGGTTGAGACTGGCACGCTGACGCTAACGGCGAGCGATCAGAGTCTTGCAGGCACCATCAATATCGCGGCAGGTGCCACCTTGGTCAATGTGACGGGCGATGCGTTGGCGTATGGCGGCACTCCGGTGGTGAATGTGCGCGGCACGCTCGATATGCGCTCGACGCGTTGGACGGTCGGTAGCACCAATACGCTGAATGTCTACGCCGGGGCAACCATTCAGGGCGCGGGCGATACGCACGGCGCGCTGGACTTCTACAACGAGGCTACGCACACGCTCAATGTGCCGAACGAGGGGGATGCCTCCCAGCCTGTGACCATCTCGGCCAAACTGCGGTTGCGGCAGGCAAATGTTCTGCTCAAGTTCAATATCGCGCTTGCAAACGCCAAGGTTAACCTCACGGGCATTGTGCGTGATGTCGGCAAGCTGGAGAAGGCCGGGGCGGGCTCTTCGCGCCTGATTCTTTCGGGCGAGAACAAGACCTACACCGGGGCTACGACGGTCACGGTTGGCTACTTGGACCTGGTGGGCGGGTGCACGCTCGCTACCTCCGGGGTGACGGTCGCTAGCGGCGCGGCGGTCACCTTCCAGGCCGACGACGCGACCACCGAGACCACCTACACCACGCCCTTTACTCTCACCGGGCGGATGGATAAGGAGGGCGCGCACAGCGTCATCCTCTCCGGGGCCATCACGGGCGCGGGTGCGGTGAATGTGACGAACGGCGGCCTCACGCTCGATGCTTCGGCCGCAACGGCGGAGGCCCCGCGTACAGTGGACAACCCGATCACCGTGGGCTTGGATAGCGGCACGTCCGGCACGCTCACGGCCAAGGGCTTCCTCTCCCTCTCGAACACCTCCAACACAGTGAAGACCACCGGCACGCTCACCATCGCCTCGGGCAAGACGGTCCTCTCGACGACTGGGAGTGGCGGTGGCATTAAGGGTAACCTTACCATTGCCTCGGGCGCAACGCTCCAGTGCGGCACCGGTGACGCGCCGCTCTATAACGGCACGCAGACCTTTGACATCTCCGGCACCTTGGAAATCACTGGCTCAACGCGGTGGACCATCTCCAGCGGGGCGACCATTACACTGCGCGAAGGGGCACGGTTGAAGGGTGCTGGCGACTCTTCTTGCGCCTTCGACTTCTGGAAAGGGGGCACGATTACGGCGGATGGCGACGCGACCATTGAAGCCTCTGTGGGCAATCACAATAGTGATGGTAAGACGCTAACGATCACCCAGTCCGCCGGAACGACCACAATCTCCGGCGAGGTGCGCAACTCGCTGGGCCTCTCTGTGGCCGGCAGCGGGACGGTGGTCTATGCTCCCGCCAAGTCGGTGACGGCCACCTCTTCGCCCCTGAGCGTCTCCTCGGGCGCCACCTTGCAGCTCTCCCCCGGCAGTGCCTTCGCACTCAATGGCGCAGTCTCTGGTGCGGGCAAGCTGGTGTTGGGCAATGGGTCGGCGGCGACGAACTTCACCTCGACGAAGGCCTATCCCGATGCGGCGCAGTCGCTGACGGTGCAGGTGAAGTCGCCCTCGAAGCTGACCCTGAACCCGGGCGCGGGCAACTTCGCCTTCCCCAATGCCGTGGCCTTCGACGTGGCTTCGGGCGCCGAGCTTATTCTCGCCTCGGGTATGAGCTTCTTCGGCGTCTCGGGCGAGGGCAGCTGCTCGGTGACCGGCAACTACGTCTTCGGCGTCTCGGGCACGGCGGCATCCGACGGCTTCCCGGATGCGGCCAAGGTGCTCGATGTTGCCACCTTGACCGTGGGTACCCCCACGAACACCGCAGTGACGCTCGGCATCCGCCCCTTCGGCGCTATCGACATCGCCCCGACCACCCTCAAGGTCAACAAGAACGCGGTTATCGCGCGCGACAGCAACACGAATGCCACGGCTACGGCCTCGGTCTCGATCGGTGCGACCGCCACGGTGACCGGCGAGGGCACTATTGGGCTGCCGGTGGCCTTCACCGAGGGCGCAACGCTCGACACGGTCACGGCCGCCCCGCTCCTGCTCAAGGGTAAGGTGACAGGCACGATTAAGGTGAAGCTCGATACCGCCAAGGCGGTGCTTACCACCACCTCGGATGCGGAGTTCGACCGCAACACCCAGCTCGCCTTCGCCAGCGATACGACCTCGCAGCAGTTTGCAGGCTATCGCTTCGCCGAGACGGTTTTCGGCACCACGCACACCTTCACGGTGGTGCCGCCGCTTGAGCTGCCTGGGAGCCTGCCCGAGGCCGTCTCGGGCAACGTGGCGGCGCAGGATGCCATCTATGATGCCGTGGCGGCGATGAAGGGCTTTGGCTACGATATCACCTCGGTGACGGCCGTGACGGCTCAGTCGACCGGTGGCGTGGCGGGGAATGTGGAGGCCCTCGCCCTCTTCGAGAACCTCTACGCCCAGGCTACGTACGGGGACAAGTTGACGGAAAACACCTATGAGGGCACGGTCACGGTCTACTACGACTTCGGCATTAGCGAGATGCGCGTGAAGAGCGCCTCGCTGGGGGGCACAGGAGATCCGCAGCTCTACGTGCTGCTCTGCGCCAAGGTCGCCACGACGCAGGGCACCTCCACGGCCAATTACGCCACGGGCACCATTGTTACCCTCTATAAGGGTGATACGCCTGTGAACACGGCGCTTACTCCGACCAACGAGCAGTTGGCGACGCTGGGCATCACGCCGGCGGCGGGCGAGGAGTGGTTCGCCGTGCCGATGGCGGAGTTGGACACCGGGACGAACGCCTTCACGGTGCGCGCCTCGCAGACGACCCCGACCCCGTAAACCATCTTTCATCCCTAACAATATATAATCCTCGGCCCCGCAGGCAACTGCGGGGCCCCCTTTTTGGAGAGATGACAGAGGAGAGATGAGAGATGACGGAGCACCTGGCGGCGCGTGGGGCAGGCCACTGCAAAACATTCAAGGCGCTTTCTAACCGTTCCCTCTGCGTAGCCCTGTGTGCCTCTTTGTGCTCTTTGTGCTCTTGTTGACATAGCTCCTTCGCTTCGCTCGGACTTGTGGTTGCTAAACCCTGCGTACATTGGCGGGGGTGTGCTATACTGTGCGGCTATGAAGCAGCGTGCGAGCGTGCCGGTGGCGATAACCGGCGGAGATTGTGCAGGGATTGGGCCGGAGATTGCGGCCCGGGCAATGGCGGCGTTTCCCGAGGAGCGGTTTGCGCTCTTCACGAACCGGGCGCTCTTTTGCCGGGCGTGTGCGGCGGCGGGGGTGGCGGTGCCGGGGAACGTGGATTGGCACGAGGTGGCGCTGGGGTGCGCGGTGGAGGCGGTGGAGCCGGGGAAGAATCAGGCGGCGACGGGGGAGGTGGCCTATCGGAGCGTGGTGGCAGCGGGGGAGGCTGCATTGCGCGGGGAGGTGCGCGGGGTGGTGACCGCGCCCTTCAGTAAGGCAGCATTGCACTTGGCCGGGCACACCGACGTGCCGGGGCATACGGAGCTTTTGGCGCGGCTGTGCGGCCGGGAGGAGGCGACAATGGCCTTCTTCTCGCCCAAACTCGTGGTCTCGCTCGTCACGATACACTGCGCGCTGCGCGAGGTGCCTGGACTCGTCACGCCGGAGCGGCTGGAGCGGGTGCTGCGCGATACGGCTGCGGCGGTGGCGCGCGTGGTGGGGCGGCGGCCGCGGATTGGGGTTCTTGCGCTCAATCCGCACGCGGGGGAGGGTGGGGCCTTTGGCGATGAGGAGGCGCGGGTGATTGCCCCGACGATGGCCGCGTGCGCCGATGCGGCCGAGTTCGTGGGCCCGCTGGTGCCGGATACCGCGCTCTTCACCGAGGGGCTGGACGGCTTTGTGGCGATGTATCACGATCAGGGGCTGATTCCCTTCAAGTCGGTGGCCTTCCGCGACGGGGTGAATGTCACCCTCGGGCTGCCTATTCTGCGGACGAGCCCCGACCACGGAACGGCCTTCAACCTGGCTTGGCAGGGGCGGGCCTCGGCCGAGAGTATGGTCAGTGCCATTGCGCTCTTGCGGCAGTTGGCGGCGGAGCGCGCCCGTGGCTGAGGCGCGCGACCGGCTCTTCCTGCGCGGCCTCGTGGCGGTGCTCGCCGCCGCCCTGGGGCTCTATCTGGTCTGCGACCTGGCCGGCTGGGTGCCCGCGCGCCTCTCGGTCCAGCAACGCTCGCGCCGCCGCGCCTTTCCCACCCCCATCGGCGAGCGCTACGAGAGCTTCGACCCCGACCTCTGCCTGGGCATCGCCATCGGCTCCACGCGCTACCGCCTGAACTATCCCCTCGGCCACGCCATCGTCACCCGGCCGCTCTTTGGCGTGCGCGACTGGGAGATCCCCGAGCGCTTCAACCACGATGGCCAGAGCTTCGAGGTGACGGCCCTCGACCCCTTCGCGCTCCTCAACGCCACCGGCGTGCGCAGCGTCTCCTTGCCCCCGACGATGCGCTGGCTTAATGGCGCGGTGGCCCTGGCCTGCGAGGAGCTCGCGAGTATCACCCTGCGCCGGCGCGACGGCACCGAGGAGCGCTTCGAGCCGCCCTTTACCGCCCTGGCCGAGCGCCCAGACCCCCTCTTCCCCGAACCCGAGATGGAGACCGAACGATGAGAATTGCCGGAGGCCGCTGGCGCGGCCGCGAAGTGTTGATGCCCAAATCTGAGGCCGTGCGCCCCACCCAAAGCCGCGTCCGCGAGGCGGTCTTCGACCTGCTGATGCAGGTGGTCGGCGGCAGTCGCTTCCTCGACCTCTTCGCCGGCTCGGGCGCGATGGGCCTCGAGGCCCTCAGTCGCGGCGCGGCCTCGGCCACCTTCTGGGAGCGCGACCGCGCCGTCTTCGCCACCTTGCAGAAGAACCTCGCCGCCTTCGGGGTCGAGCCCACCTGCGCCATCCAGCGCGATTCGCTCCTCGCCCTCGGACTGGGGGGTGACGAGCGGACAGCGGACAAGTCCGAGCAAAGCGAGGAGCTATGTCATCGCGGACAGCGGACAGCGCGCGACCGGCAACCGGGTGGTCCGGGGACGTCGGCTGCACCTGCACGCCCTTCACTTTCTCCGTCGCGTCAGCGTACTGTCGACTGTCGACTGTCGACTGTCGACTTTTCCTCCTCTCCTTTCTCCATCATCTTCGCCGACCCGCCTTACCGCTGGGCGCAGGCCAATGGGCTCGCGCCGTTGGCTCAGGCGCTCTGCGAGTGGGGGCTGCTCGCGCCCGGCGGCTTCTTCGTGGCCGAGATGGGCCGCACCACCCACCCCGAGGAGATCCCGGGTCTGGAGCTGGTGCGCGACCGTCTCTACGGCACCAGCCGCATCGCCATTTGGCGCCGTGCGGCCGACGAGGCAGGAGCCCAGGCCAATGGTTGACGATTGGCGCTGGCAGCTCGCCCACACCCTCGGCGCGCGCGACTTCGGCTTCGACCCCGCTGCCCTCCCCTTCCCCTGCCGCGTCACTCCCTACTACGCCGCCCTCGCCAACAGGGAGGACCCGGCCGACCCCATCCGCCGCCAGGTCTGCCCCGACCCCCGCGAGCTCGAGCCCGAGCGCGACCCCCGCTTCACGGCCGACCCCTTCGGCGAGACCGGCTCCGCCGCCATCGCCCCGGGCATCAAGCAGCGCTTCCCCGACCGCGTCCTGGCGATGGTCTCCCTCGCCTGCTCCACCTACTGCCGCCACTGCACGCGCCGGGGGCTCCTCGCCACCGCCCGCGCCGCGAAGCTGGAGGATCTCCTCGCCGTCCTGGCCGAGCGCCCGGGTGTCCGCGAGGTCCTGCTCTCGGGCGGCGACCCCCTCCTCCTGGAGGATGACGCGCTGCTGCGCTGGGTCGACGCCCTCTCCGCGCTCCCGCAGCTCGACGCCATCCGCCTCTGCACCCGCACCCCCGTCGTCCTGCCGATGCGCTGGACCGAGTCGCTGGTCGGCCGCCTCGCCCGCTCCAAGCGCGTGTGGGTCCAGACCCAGTTCAACCACCCCCGCGAGCTCACCCCCCGCGCCATCCAGGCGGTCGACCTCCTTGTCGAGCACGGCATCCCCGTCTCCAACCAATCGGTCCTCCTGCGCGGCGTGAATGACGACCCCGCCGTGATGACCGAGCTCTGTGCCAAACTCCAGCGCCACCGCATCCGCCCCTACTACCTCTTTGAGTGCGACCCGATTGCCGGCATCGGTCACTTTCGTACCGACCCCGCCGTCGCCCCCGCCCTCCGCGACCACCTCCTCGCCCATCTCGGCGGTCTCGCCTGTCCCCGCGTCGTCCGCGATATCCCCCGCGCCCCCCATAAGTGCGACGTGTAGCGCCGCCCGGGGTGGGGGACCGCCCGGGGGCTCCCGCCCCCGCACCCCGGGGTGGTGGCTACTCGCCCCCACACCCCTCGGCAGGGCTTCTCGCCCTGCACCTCGGGAGCGCGGTGCGCTCCACCCCGGCCGACGCGCCCTCCGGGCACGTCGGCTATGGACTGTTCACCGTTCACTGTTCACCGTTCACCATCCAGCACGCGCGCGGCGATGCGCTTACGCGCCTCGCCGCCCAGGCCGTTGGGGGAGAACCCCCAAGCCCCCCGCACTCGAGCCCTCGGCCGCTCCACTGGCCGCGCGTTCCTCCAGCCACACCTCCGGCCGCGCAGCGAGCGTCAGCGAGCGCCTGGCTCTAAGCCCCCAGCCGTTTCAATTCCCGAGCCTCTCTCGCCCAGAGGTAGGACCTACCTCGAGGTGATCTAGGGCCTACCTCGCCTCGACCTAGGGCCTACCTCGGGTCGAGCTAGGCCCTATCGTGCGCGTAGGCGCGTGCGCGTGCGCGCGTAACGGGCGCGCGCGATTTATGTATGGTGGGGTGGGGGCCGGGAGGCGCCGGCCACAGCAAAACGTTTAATGGCCGCCGGGGACGGCGGCCGTCAGGACGGGCTGCGCAGTTGCCGCACGCGCCGAAGGTGTGCCTTACGCGATCGAAGCGAGCATCTCACGGCTCGTAGGCCTCCTCACGCGGGCGTATGCCCGCTTTTCCGCGCCCCTTTTGCTATAATGCGCGGGTATGATGCAGTTGTTATCGCCGGCGAAGATGAATGTGACCTTGGGGGTGCTCGGGGTCCGGGAAGATGGGTTTCACGCATTGGATTCGGCGGTGGTGCCGGTGGGGTTGTGCGATGAGGTGACGTTGGCGCGTGCGGCGGAGGGGACAACGCTTTCGATGCGGGGTGAGGGGGTGGATCTGGGGGCGATGCCGACTGACGCGGAGGGGAATTTGGCGGTGCGCGCGGTGCGGCTCTTGGAGCGGGAGGTGGGGAGCTCGCTCCCGACGCGGCTGGAGATCCGCAAGCGGATTCCGTTGGGCGGGGGGCTTGGCGGGGGGAGCTCGAATGCGGCAACGGTCTTGCGGGGGATGAATGAGCTGTGGGATCTGGGGCTGCCGCGCGAGCGGTTGTGCGAGCTGGGGTCGGAGTTGGGGTCGGACATTGCGCAGTTTGTGCTGGATGGGTTGGTGCGGATGCGCGGGCGCGGGGAGGTGGTGGAGCGCGCGGAGGGGAACTTTGGGCCGGGGGTGTGGGTGGTGCTGGCCAATGATGGGACCCATTGCCCCACGCCGGCGGTCTACCGGGCCTTCGATCGGGCGCCGGGCGCGGGGGGGCGGTTGACAAATGGGGATGAATTATGGGATACTGTGCGCCTCTCTTTCCAAGCGGGAGAGGTCTCGCGCGTGGCTGAGGCGGTCGGGAACGACCTGGAGGCGGCGTGTTTTGGGCTTTTCCCGGGGGTTGCCCGGACGGCGGAAGCTTTGCGGGCGGCCGGCTGCCAGGGGGTCACGCTCTGTGGCAGCGGCGCAACGGTCTTTGGGCTGGTGCATAGCCGCGAGGAGGGGGAGCGGGCGCTCGGGCATCCGGCTTTGGCGGGGTGTTGGCGAGCATGTGTTCAGACGCTGCCCGATGGTGTAATGGCAGCACACGGGCCTTTGACGCCCATAGTCATGGTTCGAATCCATGTCGGGCAACCATAACGGTTGGCGCAGCGTCTGGTAAACGAGGAAGCACGATGGAAAAGTTGCAGGTTTTTTCAGGGACGGCGAATCAGCCTTTGGCCGAGAAGATTGCCGCGTGCATGGGCACCACGCTGGGCGCGGTGGATATTCGCCATTTCCCTGATGGCGAGACGTGGTGCAAGATTAGCGACAACGTGCGCGGGGCCGATCTCTTCCTCGTGCAGCCGATTTGCAAGCAGCCCAACGAGATGTTGATGGAGCTGCTGATTATGATTGACGCCGCGCGTCGGGCTTCGGCCGATCGCATCACGGCTGTCCTCCCCTATTTTGGCTATGCGCGCCAGGACCGCAAGGACCAGCCGCGCGTGCCGATCACCTCGAAGCTCGTGGCCAACCTCCTCGTCGCCGCCGGTGCCAACCGGGTGCTGACGATGGATCTTCACGCTGCGCAGATTCAAGGCTTTTTCGATATTCCCGTGGATCACCTTCACGCCGCGCCGGTTATGGTGAAGTACCTGCGCGAAATGAAGCTCGCTAAGCCGCTTGTCGTTTCTCCCGATACCGGCGGGGTCAAGACGGCTTACGCTTATTCGCAGATGCTGGGCACCGGCCTGGCTATCGTGGCGAAGCAGCGTTTGGGTGCCGCGGAAGTGGATGCGTTCAGCGTCGTCGGCGACGTCGACGGCTGTGACGTGATTATGGTCGACGACATGACGACGACTTGCGGGACGCTTTGTGCAGCTGCGAAGCTCCTGAAGTCTCGCGGTGCGCGCTCTGTGCGTGCCGTTGTCTCGCACATCCCCCTCACGCAGGTGGGTATTGACCGCCTGCGCGCCAACGACGGGCTCATCGAAGAGCTCATCACGACCGACTCCATCCCGCTCGATGAATCGATCTCGGGCTTGCCGTCGATCAAGGTGCTCTCCGTGGCGCCCTTGCTGGCCGAGGCCATCACTCGCATCCATAACAACCAGTCCGTCTCCTCGCTCTTCCGCCTGTCGTAAGGGCCCGAAACGGACATTCCCAGAAACCAAGGACACACACATCCATGAACCAGATCACACTCAACGCCTCCGTGCGCACCGAGCAGGGATCCAAGGCCGCCGGTCGTTTGCGTCGCGCGGGGAAGATTCCCGGCGTCATCAAGCGTATGTCGGGTGAGTCGACCCTTATCGAGCTGGATGCCCACGCTTACGATATGACGATGCGCGCCCACCACGGCGATCAGCTCCTCGTCTCGATCGACCTCGGCGGCACCAAGCTCTCCGCGCTGCTGCGCGAAACCCAGCACGACGTGATGACCGGCAAGGTCTCGCACGTTGACTTCGGCGAAGTCGATATGGGCCACACCGTGCGCGTGGAAATCGCCATTAACCTCGTCGGCACCCCCGATGGCGTCAAGAATGCCAATGGCGTGCTCGAGCAGGAGCTCCGCGCCATCCACGTCGACTGCCTGCCCTCGGATATCGTCGAGAGCTTCGACATCGACGTCTCGGCCCTCAAGGTCGGCGACTCGCTCCTCGCCTCGCAGCTCAACCTCGGCGAGAAGTATCACGTTACAACCCACAAGGATACCGTCGTGGCCGCCGTGGTGGCCGCCGACGAGGAGATCGCTCTCCCCGCCGCCGCTGACGGTGCCGCCGCCGAGCCCGAAGTGATCGGCGCGAAGAAGTCTGACGCGGCCGCTGAGCCCGCCAAGAAGTAATCCACCGGCCGGCCGCATTCGCGGCTGGGCCACGGCAACGTAAGCAATGAAAGTGTTGGTTGGTCTCGGGAACCCCGGCGCACAATACGCCCAGACTCCCCACAACCTCGGCTTCCTGGCCCTCGACGCGCTCGCCGCGCAGCTCGGGGCCGACTGGAAGAGCGAACCGCGCTTCAAAGCCCTCGTTGCCAAAGTCCTTCGCAAGGGGGAAACCCTGTGGCTGCTCAAGCCGCAGACCTACATGAACCTCTCCGGAGAGTCTGTGGGCCCCTTCCTGAAGTACTACGGCGCAAGTGCCGATGACCTGCTCGTGTTGAGCGACGATTGCGACCTGCCCCCCGGGCAGCTCCGCCTCCGCCCAGCCGGCTCCGCCGGCGGCCACAACGGCCTCAAGAGCATCATCGCGCACGTCGGCACCGAAGCCTTTGCCCGCCTCCGTCTCGGAGCCGGGCGCCGCGCCGGAGAGCGCAGGGGATTGATTGACTTCGTCCTCCACCGCTTCTCCCCCGAGGAGGCCGAGGAAGCCGCGCAGACCGCCCAGCGGGCCGCAGAAGCCACGCTCTGTTGGGTCGACTGCGGCACCGCCGAAGCCCAGAACCGCTACAATGCCCCCCGGCAACCGAACCCTTAGGAATTGTAATGAAGCAGTACGACGCACATTTCATCTTCGTTCAGAACGGCCGCGACGAGGCCTGGGCGAAAACCATCGAGCGGATGCAGGGCGAGATCACCCGCATCGGCGGCAAGGTCCTCGACACTCAGGACCTTGGCAAGAAGACCTTCGCCCGCGTTCAGCAGAAGAAGGAGAGCGGCACCTACCTCACCATCCGCTTTGAGTTGGAGGCCGCCAAGGTCAACGAGCTGCGCGCTCGCTATGCCCTCATCGAAGAGATCTTCCGCCTGCAGATTCTCGCGATCGACCCGATCGTGGAGGCGAAGCTCGCCAAGCAGGCCGCCGAGAAGAAGGCCCGCCAGGAAGCCGCCGCTAAGGCCGCCGCCGAAGCCGCCCCCGTGGAAGCCTAACCTAAACGGGAGCCTTCGATGGCCGCAACCCTCAACAAAGTCTTCCTGATGGGGAACCTCACGCGGGATCCCGAAGTGAAGCAGACCCCCTCGGGCGAGACCGTCGCGGATATGAGCCTGGCGGTGAGCGAGCAGTTCCGCTCGCGCGCCACCAACGAAGTCCGCGAGGTCGTCACCTACGTCGATGTCACGGTCTGGGGACGCGTGGCGGAAAACTGCGGTCAGTACCTGACCAAGGGCCGCCCGGTCTTCGTGGAAGGCCGTCTGGTCACCGACTCGTGGGAGGACAAGACTACCGGCCAGAAGCGCAGCCGCCTGCGCGTGCGCGCCGACCGCGTCCAGTTCCTCTACTCGCCCAACGCCAATCGGCGCGAGACGAGCGGAGCGACGGCCAGCAGCGAATGGGCCCCCGCCCGCGAGGCGCCCACCGCCCCGGCCCCGGCCCCTGCGCCGGCACCGGTCGAGCCCGCCGCCGACAGCCGCGACCCCGAAGATCTCCCCTTCTAACCACTCTGTAAGCAAGGAACTTTCACCATGCCTATGAAACCCAAACGCCCCGGTTCCCGCAAGCCGAAGACCGACCTGGTCCCCCGCAAGCGCCAGCCCTTCATCGAGCCCACCGAGCTTGTCGACATCAACAACGTCGAGCTCCTGAGCCACTTCATCACCGAGTACGGCAAGATCATCCCTGCGCGCGTCTCGGGCGTCACCGCGCTCCAGCAGCGCCACATCAAAAAAGGCATCCGCCGCGCCCGCAACATGGGCCTGCTCGCCTAAACCGAAAGGAAAGACACCATGTCCGTTCAAGTCATTCTGATGGATGATGTCGCCCACCTCGGCAAGATTGGCGACACTGTGCACGTGCGCGACGGCTACGCCCGCAACTACCTCCTGCCCCAGGGCCTCGCTGAGCCCGTCACCAAGAACGCCCTGCGCAAGCTCGAGAAGATCCGCAAGGAGCGCGAAGAGCTCCTCAAGATCCGCAAGGCCGAGGCCCTCGACAAGGCCTCCAAGCTCAAGGGCCAGACCCTTACGATCGCCGTCAAGGCCATCGAAGGCGACGGAGAGGGCAAGCTCTACGGTTCTGTGACCGCCGCGGATATCGCCAAGGCGCTCACCGACGCCGGCGTGGCCGTTGACCCGGCGATGGTGCTCCTCCCTGAGCCCATCAAGAAGCTGGGCAACCTGGAGGTGACCATCGCCCTGATGAGCGAAGTCTCCTGCCAGCTCAACCTCGCGATTGTCGCGGAGTAAGGCGCAAGCGCGCACGAGCAAAGAAAGGGGCGGCCACGGCCGCCCCTTTTCTTTGCTCTCGATAGGCGGGAAAACTCTCCGGGCTGCGCCCGGCTCGCGATAGGCGGGAAGCGCGTTCCGCGACGGGTAAACTGATGAGGTTGGGCCGGGCATTTCACCTCTGGCGCCAGCATTCCCGTCTATCGTCTATCGCCTATCGAAACAAAGCGCGCGCGGCATACAATGCCGCGCGCGCTTTGTTGTCATTCCCCTTACAGGCAACTATGGCAGGTGCGGGCGATGACTTCGTCCTGGTGCTTCTTGCTGAGGTTGATGAAGCGGACGGCGTAGCCGGAGACGCGGATGGTGAGGTTGGGGTACTTCTCCGGGTGGGCCTGGGCATCGCGCAAGAGGTCGGTGTTGAAGACGTTGACATTGAGGTGGTGGGCGCCCTGGACGAAGTAGCCATCCATCAAGCGGGTGAGCTTCTGGACCTGCTCGGGCTCGACCTTGCCCAGCGCCATCGGGTTGATGGTGAAGGTGTTGGAGATGCCGTCGCGGCAGGCGTCGTAGTTGAGCTTGGCCACGGAGTTGAGGGAGAAGGTGGCGCCGGAGGCGTCGCGCCCGTGCATGGGGTTGGCGCCGGGGGCGAAGGCTTCGCCGGCCTTGCGGCCATCGGGGGTGGAGCCGGTGTTGCGGCCGTACATCACATTCGAGGTGATAGTGAGCAGCGAGAGGGTGTGCTCGGCGCCGCGGTAGCAGGGGGTCTTCTTGAGTTCGGCGTAGAAGAACTCGGCGAGCTCCTTGGCGATGGCGTCAACGCGGTCATCGTCGTTGCCGAACTTGGGGAAGTCGCCCTCCACCTTGAAGTCGACGGCGAGGCCGGCCTCGTTGCGGACGGGGGTCACCTTGGCGTACTTGATGGCGGAGAGGGAGTCGGCAGCCACGGAGATGCCGGCGCAGCCGAAGGCCATCCAGCGGTGCGCGAGGTGCGTATCGTGCAGGGCCATCTGAATCTTCTCGTAGGCGTACTTGTCGTGCATGTAGTGAATGACGTTCATCGTGTTCACGTACTGGTGCGCGAGCCAGGAGAGGAGCTTCTTGTAGCGGGCCATCACGTCCTCGTAGTCGAGCACGCCCTCGGCGGGGAGGTCGCTCACCGGGCCGACCTGCTTGCCCTTGATCTCCTCGCGCCCGCCGTTGAGGGCCATCAGGAGCACCTTGGGCAGATTGCAGCGCGCGCCGAAGAACTGCATGTCCTTGCCGATGGTCATCGCCGAGACGCAGCAGGCGATGGCGTAATCGTCGCCGAAGCGCTCGCGCATCAGGTCGTCGTTCTCATACTGTACCGAGTCGGTGACAATGGAGACGTGCGCGCAGTAGTCCTTCCAGCCCTGCGGCAACGCCTGGGCCCAGAGGACGGTCATATTCGGCTCGGGCGCGGGGCCAAGGTTCTCGAGGGTGTGGAGGACGCGGAAGGTGGTCTTGGTGACCAGCGTGCGGCCGTCGAGGCCCATACCGCCGAGGGACTCGGTGGTCCAAGTGGGGTCGCCGGCGAAGATGTCGTTATACTCGGGGGTGCGCAGCTGGCGGTTCATCCGCAGGTGGAGGACGTAGTCATCGATGAGCTCCTGGGCGGTCTCCTCGGTGAGGACGCCGGCGGCCAGGTCGCGCTCGATATAGATGTCCAGGAAGGTGGCGGTGCGGCCGAGGCTCATTGCCGCGCCATTCTGCTCCTTGATGGCGGCCAGGTAGCCGAGGTAGGTGGCCTGGATGGCCTCGCGGGCGGTGACGGCCGGCTTGGAGATGTCCAGCCCATACATCTTGGCCATCTCCTTCAAGCGGCCGAGGTAGTCAATCTGGCGCCAGACATCCTCGCGCAGACGGATCGTCTCGTCATCCATCACCGCGTCGGGGGCGGTGCCAATCTGGTCGAGGTCCTTCTGCTTCTCCTCGATCAGGCGGTCGATGCCGTAGAGCGCCACGCGGCGATAGTCGCCGATAATGCGCCCGCGGCCATAGGCATCCGGCAACCCGGTGAGCACGTGGGCCGAACGTAGCGCGCGCATCTCCTTGGTGTAGGCGCGGAAGACGCCGTCGTTGTGCGTGGTGCGATAGGTGAACTCAGTCTTCAGCTTCTCGCTCAGATGATAGCCATAGGCCTCGGCGGCCTGCTCGGCCATCCGCATCCCGCCAAAGGGATTGACCGACCGCTTCAAGGGCGCATCCGTCTGCAGACCCACGATCAGCTCCTTCTCCTTATCCAGGTAGCCGGGCTTGTGGTTGAGGAGGCTGGAAGCGTTCTCGGTATCGACATCGAGCACGCCGCCCTTGTCGAACTCCTCCTTGTGCAGGCGCTCATACTCGGCATTCACCTGCTGCGTGCGCTCCGTTGGGCCCACCAGGAAGGAGGCATCGCCCTCGTAGGGCGTGTAGTTGGTCTGGATAAAGTCGCGCACGTCAATGGACTTCTCCCATGCGCCGGACTTAAACGCGGGGTACTGGAACATCTCGTATCCTCCGGATTGTCAGTTGGTATCTCGGCTCTTGCGACCTCTGCCGCTCATCAAACCAAGAAAGTGCCCACACTATATCATAACCGCCTTGATTAGGGCAAGCTAATTCTGCGCCCATGCAACTCGCGGTTGTGGGGCCGCTATAAAGCATTTTGCTGGGGGTGGGTAAATGTGGTGCGGCGGCCTGATCCGCCAGGCCGCACCGGGGGCAAAAACGCCCGCGCCTCCCTCGCTCGGAGGTCGCGCCTCCCTCACCTCGACCTAGGGCCTACCTCGCCTCGACCTAGGGCCTACCTCGAGGTGACCTAGGGCCTACCTCGCCTCGACCTAGGGCCTATCGCGCGCGTAGGCGCTCGCGCGTGAGCACGTCAGGCGCACGCGAGTGATAATAGGATGCCCGCCGGGAACACTCGCGTACGCAAAGCGTAGATATGCTATACTAGGCGGCGGAAAGGAGCGAGAGATGGCCGTAATCAATGAAGGATGTTCTGAGTTTCCGATGCTTCGCGGGGCGCGGAATGTTTATGTGGACAAGACGGATTACTTTTACCGGCTGATTCAGGCCGCGACGACGGCCCCGTGCACTTTCTTCCTGGCGCGGCCGAGGCGCTTTGGCAAGTCGCTGATGATCTCTACCTTCAAGGCCATCTTCCAGGGCAAGCGTGAACTCTTTAACGGCCTGGCTATCGCTAAGACCGACTACGACTGGCAGTCCTGGCCGGTGTTTCACTTTGACCTGTCGCGCGCAACGGGGGAGGACTTTGAGTCCTTTATGAGGGGCTTCCGGACTGCGGTGCGGGCGGCCCTCTTGTGCGCGGGGATCAAGGTCGAGGAAGATGCTCCGCGCGAGCGGTTCGCAGCGGCGTTGTTGCAATTGCAAGAGCAGGGTAAGCAGGCGGTAATCCTCATTGACGAATATGATGCGCCCATCTGCCACGCGCTGAACAAGCCTGAGTTGTGCGAGCGCATTCGCGCGGAACTGGCGAATTTCTACTCCGAGTTGAAGGCCAATCAGGCGGCCATTCGCTTTGCGATGATTACCGGCATCTCCAAGTTCGCCTCGATGGCGGTCTTCTCGGGGCTGAACAATATCGTCGACCTCACCTACAACCCCGATTACGCCACGATGCTCGGCTACACGCAAGAGGAGTTGGAGGCGAACTTTGGCGAGCATCTCGACCGCCGCGCCCAGGAGATGCATCTCTCCAAGGCCGATTTTATGGCCGGACTCGCGCACTGGTTCAATGGCTACCGCTTTGCACGTCAGGCTCCGGCCTCGGTCTACAACCCGGTGGCCATCGCGAGGACGCTGACCTCGAGGGAGGAGTTCTTTCAGGCGCAGTGGTCCACCACGGGTCGCCCCTCGACGTTGACGACCTTCCTCCGGCGCAACGAGTTGCTCGAGATGGACTTTGAGCAGCCGTTAATGGCTTCCCCCGCCGAATTGGAGACTCCCTCGAAGCTCGATGCCCTCGCGCCGATTGTTGTGCTCTATCAGACCGGCTATCTGACAATCAAGGGCTATGACGCAACCTACGACAGTTATATCCTGGGAATCCCCGATGAGGAGATCCGTCGAGACTTGAATGCCTTCCTTTGCGAGCTGGCCATTCCCGACGACGCGCAGCGCTCGCGGTTCTATGCCCATCTGCGCTATGCGCACCGCGATGCCTTCCTGCGCGCCGATTTGCCCGACTTCTACGCCAAGTGCCACTACGGCGCCACCGAGGAGCGCATCCAGGAGTATAACTATCAGCGGCTACTCCAGGCCTTCTTCCTGGCGCGCGGCTTCGAGCCGATTGTCGAGGCGGGCCAATCCTCCGGCAAGCGCGCGGATATGGTGGTTAAGCTACCGGACTTCATCTACCTCTTCGAGTTCAAGACCGACGGCACGACCGCCCAGGAGGCCCTTCAGCAGATTAAGGACCGCGGCTACACCACGCCCTACCTCCACGACGGCCG
>JBJFFT010000172.1:0-16900 GCA_051891975.1 Candidatus Spyradenecus sp.
GTCAAATCCACCTGCGCCAAGACCCCCGCGCGCTGGAACCACGCCAAAATCGCCTCCACCTCCCCCGCCTCGGCCGCGTGAAAGGCCACCGGCAGCCGCGCGCGACCGCTCCGCAGCGCCTCCAACGTCCGCCCCCGCCCCCAGCGATACCCCTGCGCCACCCCCCAGCCAATCGCCCGCCGCCAAATCATCCCCGCTCCCTCTCTGCCAGCCAGGCCTCGACAATCGCGCGGATGGACCCATTGCGCTCGGTCGCCACCGCCTCGATGGCCAGGCCCGGGGGAAGTTGCGCCAGGACGCGCCGCTCGACCCCCTTCTGCGCCACGCGGCAACTGAAGACCAGCTCCTCCACGCGCCCGGCACGCCACGCCACAAAGCCGACGATGCCGTAGTCCCCATACTTGTCCCGAACGTGCACCGCGCGGCACTCGGCGCACGCGAGCAACTGTGCGAAGGCCTCCTGGGAGTAGCGCCGGGCCGTCAAGGTCAGCTGATTGGTCCGCTGAACCAACTCCCGGCACCGCTCCACGCGCTCGCCCTCAACCGGCACCAACGCCACCTGCAATTCGCTCTGGGCGAGGAAGGCCTGCGCGTCTCCGGCAAAGTCGTGCTCGGCCACCTGCCGGCGCGCCATCTCCTCGCGATAGCGCTGCCGCCGCTGAGCGCTCTGGGCACTCACCTCCGGCGAGAACTCCGGCCGCGCCAGGAGCCCGGACACCGCGCCCTCGTCCAAGGTCAACACCTCGGGCACCTCGCGCTGCACCTCGCGGCGGTTCTCCGGCCGGTCATCGACAAAGGCGATGGCCTCCAGGCCGATATTCATCTCCTGCGCCAGGCGGCGAAGGGAGGCGCTCTTCGGCCCCCAGTGGATTTGCGGAAAGACAAAGAGCTCCTCCAGCCCCAACTGCTTGAGCTTGGCGAGCGCCTCGGCGGCATCGTTCTTGCTGCAAATCGAGCTGACGATCCCGCGCGCATCCAGCGCCCGGATGACCGCCACCACCTCCGGCTTGACGGCCACCACCTCGCCCTCGCTCAAGGTCCCCTCCCAAAGCACGCCATCCAAGTCCCACGCTACGCACTTGATCTGCCGCAGCGGCTCATCGGTCATCTCCAGCCGCTCAAAAACCACCGCCTCGGGCGTGGCCTCGTAGGCGCACAGCCGAATTAGCGAGAGTTCTTCCAACGGCGGCAGCGCCAAACTCACCGCCACCGCCTCGCCAGCGCTCAAGCGCAACTCCCGCCGCAACAGCTCGCTGCCATCGGGCCGCGCCACGCTGGCCACCAACCGGCACGCGGCCGCACTCCGGCAGCGGATGTGCCACACCGTCGGCGCGTGCCGATGCCAGGCCGCCAACCGCCCCAACCGCCACCGCAGGCTCCGCCAACGGCGGTAGAGCCACACGCAGCCCAAGCGCTCGGGGACTGTGCGGTCAATCCACGCAAATGCCGCTGCCATCCGCGCCCCGGCTACGCCCCCGTGCCACAGTAGCTCCAGTTTACCCCAGTCCAGAAAGCGAATAACCCGCGCCCCGCCCTGCCACTCAATCCCCCGCGCAAACCGCCGGCAGCGGCCCGTCGGTGCCGGGAGAAACTTCTGGCAGGTGCGGAAGCACGCCGGCTCGCCGCACTCCACGCAATGCTCCTCCCACGGGTCGATTACCTGCATACCATCTCCAGCACGCGATCGACCCACCGGGCAACCGCGTAGGGCTTCATCGCCGCGCGGGCGCGGAGGCTTTCGGCGGCGCGCTCGGCGGGGGTGAGGTGGTCAATGGCCACGAGCGCCTCGGTAAGGCCGCGCACGTCATTCGGGCGGATGAGGCGCGTGGGGGCGGCATCGTAGGTCAGGCCGCAGACACGCGAGAGGATGGTGCAGAGCCCGGCGCACATCGCCTCGGCCGCGCACACCCCCCACGGCTCCCAGCGGCTCGGAAGCACCAGGCAAGCGGCCTGCCCCATCACGCGGGGCATCTCCTGCGGCGGCACAAAGCCGCGCAACCGCACCCCCGGCGCCTCCGGCACCCTCAGCGGACCCACCCCGACAATCTCCAGCGGCCACGGATCGGCCACCTGCTGGCGGTAGCGCGCGTAGGCCGCCAGGAGCGTGTCGAGCCCCTTATCCTCGACCAGCCGCCCCACGAAGAGGAAGCCGCGCGCGGCCGGCGAAACGGTATGGAAGCGCTCCCAGCCGCTGGTGTTCGACCCCTCCACCAACCGCCCACCAAAGCCCAGCCAGCGCGCGTAGGTCGCCGCGCTGCGCCCTGGCACAAAGGCCCCATCGAAGTGACGCAAGTGCGGCCAAAGCACGACCCTCGCCGCAAGCTTCCGCAGCCGCCACTCCCAAGGCATATCAAAGGCAATCACCTTCTTGCCGCTCAACGGCAACCGCCCCACCAGGCGGCTCAGCGGCGTCCGCCAACCGCAGACCAGCGTCAACTCCGGCGCAAAGGCGCGCAGTTCCTCAAGCGCCCGGGGGAAGTCCTCCGGCTCCAACCGCTGCCAATCGAGCCCCGCCAGGTCCGAACCATCAAACTGCTGCTCATAGTGGCTCGGCTCGAGCCAAATCTTCACCGTCGCGCGCTCGGCCAACGCCCGCCAACACGCGCCCATATACCCGGTGAAGCCCGGCCAGATAATCGCCACACGCGGTAATCGCGCGTTGTTATCCTCGCCCGCTTCCCTCTGCCAATTGCAACATCCACTCATAACGCCCCTATCATAACATACTCGCGCGCTTGCCGTTAGCGCCTAGCTGTTGGCACCCCAGAGCAACAAATCGCTAATGCTGATTACAACGCGGAGCCCGATTTCGCAACGATTTCATCGATTGTTTGAACTCATCTGGGGTGAGGGATAAGAGTTTGCCAACCTGTTCATCCGTCAAGAAGTCGTTTTGCACCAGCATAGACCAGAGACTGTAGTCAAACGCCCCATCGAGGATTTGCTCCACCTCCACTGGGGTCAACGGTTGGCAAGCAATCATCAACAGCCGAATGTCTTCGCCACTCGGATAGGAGAGAGACCTCTCCCACAAGCGCTGGAAATCCGCCCTTGAGAGGGAGGGGATCCGGGCTAAGAGATGATCGACGTTTTCATCGTTCAAGGCAAAATAGCGTTTAATCGCGTCTTGACCCAAGGGGCTGGCACCAAACAACGCAACAATGTCATCATCGGGAACATTGGCCTCTTTGAGGGCAATGTATGCCTTTTCTTGAGAGGTATAGGTGAATGGAAAGGGATGAAACACGAAATAGACATACGTGCACAAAAACAAGACCCATAACGCCAGGAGTAGCAAAAAGAACTTGAAGGGTGACATCACAACCCTCACATACCTAAGTCGATATTCGAGCGAACGCAAATCCCAAACCCTCATCCAAAGTCCTCTGCCAATTACAACATTCACTCATAACGCCCTTATCATAACACACTCTCGCGCGCCGCGCGCTTGATAAACCGACGGGCGTAACCCCCGCCCCCCCCCTTATCCCGAAAATTTCTGGAATAAGGGTATGTGGTAGACCGAGGGTGTTCCCGAGGCAGGGCCTACCTCAATTCGACCTAGGGCCTACCTCGCCTTGACCTAGGGCCTAGGTCGCTTCGAGGTAGGCCCTACCTTTTTTAGGGTATCCTCGAAGAAGTCCCCGTACCCCGCCTTTTTCCACCGCATCGTAAGCGCAAGACCAATTATTGCTTGCGTGCACGCGAGCGGTGTGGTAAGGTTTAGAGCTTGTTTTCTTAGGTGTATTGTATAAAGGACGCACGCTGATGGTTTCACGGAACAAGAGAGACAACCCGCCGCTGGCCCAGGACCCGATTCTCACCGCCTCCCTGTTGGGGCGCTATGAGGAGCAGGCCCGAGCGTGCGCGCAGATTGATCCGCAGCTCTACCGGAAGTATAACGTCAAGCGCGGGCTGCGCAATGAGGATGGCTCGGGCGTGTTGGTGGGGCTCACGCGCGTGGGTTCGGTCCACGGCTATGTGGTCTCGGAGAACGAGATTGTGCCGGTGGAGGGCGTGCAGTTCTTCCGCGGGATTGACGTGCAGGACCTGGTGCGCGGTTTCCAGAAGGAGAAGCGTTTCGGCTTTGAGGAGACGGCCTACCTGCTGCTCTTCGGGCGTCTGCCCACGGCTGCGGAGCTCACCGAATGGGGTGAGGTGCTCGATTCCAAGCGCGCGCTCCCCTACCCGCTCTTGGAGAAGATTATCCGCGAGCCGAGCCGCGACATTATGAACTCGCTCGCGCGCTCGACCCTGGCGGCCTACAGCGATGACGAGACGCCCGATGCCATCGACATCTCCTCGGTGTTGCGCCAGAGCATTGAGCTGGTGGCGCGTTTCTCGGCGATGGCCGCCTACGCCTACCAGGCCAAGATGCACTACTATCACGGCGAATCGCTCTTTGTGCGCAACCCGATGCCCGGCAAGTCGACCGCCGAGAACTTCCTGATGATGATGCGCGAGGACGCAGCCTATACGCCCCTCGAGGCCGAATTGCTCGACCTCTGCCTCGTCCTCCACGCCGAGCACGGCGGCGGTAACAACTCGGCCTTCACCACCCACGTGGTCACCTCCGCCGCCACCGACACCTACTCGGCCATTGCCGCGGCCACCCTCTCGCTCAAGGGCCCCAAGCACGGCGGCGCCAACCTGCGCGTGATGCACCAGATGGACGAAATCAAGGACGCGCTGGCCGACTGGACCGACGAGGGCGCCATCGCCGACTACCTGCGCAAGATCCTCCGCAAGGAGGCCGGCGACGGCTCGGGCCTCATCTACGGTCTCGGTCACGCCGTCTACACCCTCTCCGACCCGCGTGCCGTGCTCTTGAAGGAGAAGGCCCGCGAGTTGGCCGAGAGCAAGGACCGGATGGACGAGTTCCGCCTCTATGAGGCCATCGACCGCCTCGGCCCGCAGGTCTTCAACGAGAACCGCGAGAAGAAGAAAGAGCTCTGCGCGAATGTCGACTTCTACTCGGGCTTCGTCTACGATATGCTCAACATCCCGATGGACCTCTACACGCCGCTCTTCGCCATCTCCCGCGTGGTCGGCTGGTGCGCCCACCGCCTCGAAGAGCTCGTCAACGGTGGCCCGATTGTCCGCCCGGCCTTCAAGGCCGTCAGCGGCTATCACCTGCCCTACCACGCGCTCGCCGAAAGATAAGCCGTCAGCGGACAGCCGACAGCGGACAGCCGCTTACGCGACGGATCTGCTGGCGGCCTCGTCAATCAGGCATCCCGCTTCTAACGCTTCTTTGCTATGACCGAGCCCAGCACCCCGCTTGTTTCCTCGGAAGTTCCGCCCGGCGCGGAACGCGCGCTGTCCGCTGTCCGCTGTCCGCTGTCCGCTGACGGGCGCGAAGCGCACGCGCCTATCCTCGTCACGGGGGGGAGCGGGTTTCTGGGCATCAACCTCATCCGCTGGTTGCTCGTGCACGGGGCGAAGGAGGTGCGCTCGCTGGATTTAGTGGCCTTCGACTATCCCGAGGCGGCCGATGCGCGCGTCAAGACGGTGGTGGGAGACGTGCGGGACCGCGAGGCGGTGCACGCACTAGTCGCGGGCTGCTCGGCGGTCGTCCACTGCGCGGCCGCGTTGCCGCTCTGTTCGGAGGCGGAAATCCGCTCGACGGATGTTGATGGCGCGCGGGTTGTGGCCGAAGAGGCCCTCGCGGCCGGCGTGGCGCGCTTTGTCTACATCTCCTCGACCGCCGTCTACGGCATCCCCGACCACCACCCCATCACCGAGGGCGACCGTCTGGAGGGCGTGGGGCCCTACGGCGAGAGCAAGATTATTGCCGAGAGCATTGTCCGCGGGCTCGATAGCGATGATTTTGCCGTCACCATTCTGCGGCCCAAGAGCTTCGTTGGCCCCGAGCGGCTGGGGGTCTTCGCCCTCCTTTACGACTGGGCCTACACTGGCCACGGCTTCCCGATGATCGGCCGGGGCGACAACCGCTACCAGCTGCTCGATGTAGAGGACCTGTGCGACGCCATTGGCCTGGCGCTCACCTCGGCCGACCTCGCCGCCGTGCGCGAGACCTACAACGTCGGCGCGCGCGACTTCGCCACGATGCGCGAGGATTGGCAGGCGGTGCTCGATGCCGCCGGATACGGCAAGCGCGTCCGTGCCACCCCGGCCAGGCTGGTCATCGGGGTGCTGAGGCTGCTCGAAGCGCTACACCTCTCGCCGCTCTACCGCTGGGTCTACGAGACCGCTCCGCAGGATAGCTTTGTAAGCGTGGAGAAGCTCTGCACGCGCTTGGGCTGGCAGCCCAAGTTCTCCAACCGTCAGGCCCTCCTGCGCAATTACGCTTGGTATGTGGCGAATATTGACCGCTTCCGCGGGCAGAGCGGCAAGACCCATCGCGTGCCCTGGAAGCAGGGCCTGCTCGCGCTCGCCAAGAGGTGCTTCTAATGCAGCTGATTCTCGACCGCTCTTCCGCCGCCACCTTGATCGCCTTTGGCGAGCGCACCTTGACGCTCCCGGGGCGCGACGAAACCTGGGTGGCGCGTCTAGGCGACCTGCTCGGTGGCGAGAAGCCCACCGCGCTGACCGTTGGCGTTGGGCCGGGCTCCTTTGCCGGCATTCGTGCCGCGATTGCCTGCCTACAAGGGCTGGGCCTGGGTTGGGGACTCAAGCCGCGCGGCTTTCCTTCGGCCGCGGCGATGGCCCTGGCCTCGGGCCTGCCGGAGGTGACCGTGGTGGGCGATGCTCGGCGCGGGACGCTCTGGGCCGTCCGTTACCGCCGCACCGGGGAGCGCTTGGAGCAAGTCGGGGACTTCCGCATCCTGGCCCGCGAGCGCTTTGCCCCAACGCCCGAGATGGTCAGCCCCGATGCCGCGCGGCTGACCGAGTTCGCCCTGCGCCCGGTGGAACTCACGGCCGAGCTGCTGCCGCGCACGGTCGCGGCCCTGGGCGAAGCCGCCCTGCTGGACGATCCGCTGCCGATTTACCTTCACCCCGCCGTGGGAGCCGCCCATGCAGAGTAAGGCCGTTGAACGCTTCGATTCCGCCCTGACCGCGCTCCTGGGCGAGGCCGACCGCTTCCTGGAAGCACGCTACGGCCACACCCTCCGCCGCCACCCGGCCCGCCCGCCCGAGGGTTCTAGCGCCAACCCGCAGTACGACGGCCTCTTCTCCGTGGTCGCGAACTTCTCCGCCGGCATCGGCTCGGAGTTCGGCCCCGGCTACACCCTGACCATCCGCGCCTCCACCCTCGAGCCCGTCTCGCCCGAACAGCAGAACGCCTGGGAACGCGAGACGGTCGACTTCCTGCGCCGCCGCCTCCCCGAGGTCTTCCCCGGGCGCGCCCTCTCCCTCGACCGCGACCGCTATGGCTGGAAGATCTATGGAGACCTCTCGCTCTAACCAACGCCCGAATCGGGGCGCCCGCGACATGACCACCGGCGCGCCCTGGCGCCACCTCCTGGCCTTTGCCTGGCCGCTCCTGCTCGGCAACCTTATCCAAAGCGCCTACTTTATGGTCGACGCGCTCCTCGTTGGGCGCCTTCTCGGGCCCCAGGCGCTGGCGGCGGTCGGCGGGGTGAACTCCATCATCTTCGTGGTTCTGGGCTTTGTCTTCGGCCTCTCGATGGGCGTGGGCGTGCTGACGGCCCAGCGCTTCGGGGCGCACGACCCGCGCGGGGTGCGCCAGAGCGTCGGCACGGGCGTCTGGGTCTGCCTACTGGTGACCGCCGCCGTGACGGCCCTCTGCCTCGGCTTCACCGACCCCATCCTCCGCCTCATCCAGACCCCGGCGGACATCTTTGAGCCGGCAGGCACCTACCTGCGCATCGCCTTCGCCGGCATTTGGATGATGGTCTTCTTCAACTTCCAGAGCGCCACGCTCCGGGCCTTTGGCGACAGCCGCACGCCCCTTTGGTGCCTCGCGGGCTCGAGCCTGCTCAACATCGCCCTCGACATCCCCTTCATCCGCCTTTGGGGCGTGGCCGGCGCCTCCTGGGCCACCAACCTGGCCACCCTCTTCTCGGCCTTGGCCTGCTTCGCCCTCGTCACCTGCCGCCTCGAAGCCCTCCGTCTGCGGCGCAGCGACTGGCGTCCGCGCTGGTCGGTGGCGCGCTTCCATCTGCGCGTGGGACTGCCGATGGGGCTGCAGTTCTCCATCACGGGCCTCGGAGGAATGGTCCTGCAAGGGGCCATCAACACCTTCGGCGTGGCGCAGATCGCCGGAATGACCGCCGCGCGCCAGGTCGAAAACCTCGCCGCCCAACTCCCCATCACCCTCGGGCAGACCGTTGCCACCTACGCCGCGCAGAACACCGGCGCGGCCAAACCCGAGCGCATCCGCGCCGGGGTCCGCTTCTGCCTCCTGCTCATCCTCCTGAGCGGGGCGGCCTTCACGACCCTGGCCCTCTGCTTTGGCCGCCACTTCATCGCCTGCTTCCTCCAAGCCCAAGGGTCGGACGATGCTGCGCTCTCGGCCGCGGCCCTCGATGTCGGCTGCCGTCTGCTGGCCATTGCCGCGCCCTTCCTGGTCCCCCTCGGCGCCATCTTCATCTTCCGCAACGCCCTCCAAGGGATGGGCCGCGCCTTCTGGCCGATGATGGCCGGGGCCGCCGAGATGGCGATGCGCGTGCTTGTGGCCCTGGCGCTCCTGCCGTGGTGGGGCGTCCACGCGGTCTACTGGGGCGACCCGCTGGCCTGGCTGGGCGCCTGTGCGGTCCTCTTTCCGGCCTATCTCTACGCCTTGGCGCACCTTGAGGCGCGCCCCCTCCCCTTCGCCCCGCTCCTGGCCTTCCTGCGTACCCATGCCGTGACAGCGATTGCCGCCCTGGCCGCGCTCCTCTCCTTCGCCTTTGCGCCGAAGAGCGCGTGGTGGCAATCCATCGATTGGCGCACGCTCAACCTCCTCTTCTGCCTGATGTTCGTGGTGGCCGGGCTGCGCGCGTGCAACCTCTTCCGCGTGCTCGCCCAACGGCTCCTCGCCGGACGAAAGCAGCTGCGCACGCTGCTCCACACGCTGGTGCAGCTGACCTTCCTCCTCTCGATGCTCGTGACCAACGATGTGGCCCTTGTGGCCCTCGTGCCCTTCGCCATTCTCCTCTTCGACCGCCTGGGCTTGCGCCGGCACATCGCCAAGGTGGTGGTGTTGCAGACCCTAGCGGCGAACCTCGGCTCGATGGCCACCCCCATCGGCAACCCGCAGAACCTCTTCCTCTACACCGCCTTTAACCTCTCGCCCTGCGCCTTCCTCCAGCTAATGGTGCCCCTCACGCTCATCGGCTGGCTCGTCCTCTTTGGCCTCTCCTGCACGGTGCGCGATGAGGCGCTTGCCCTCCGTCCCGAGGCCGAGGCCGCGCCCGAAACCCTCACCCACCCGCGCAAGGTCGTCCTCTATTGCGCCCTCTTCGCCCTCTGCCTGCTAGCGGTCTTCCGGCTGCTACCCGGCGCGTGGCTCTTCGGCGTGGTGCTGGCGTGCGCGCTGGCCTTCTCGCGCCGCATCCTGCGTCAGGTCGACTACGGGCTCCTCCTAACCTTCGTCTGCTTCTTCCTCTTCTCGCACAACATCGGCCTCATCCCCGCAGTCGGCCGCCTCCTAACCCGGCTCGACCCCTTCCCGGCGGCCTTCCTCGCCAGCCAAGCCATCTCCAACGTCCCGGCCGCCATCCTACTCGCGCCCTTCTCCAAGCCTGGGTTCGACTGCATAGGCCTCTTGGTTGGCTGCAACCTCGGCGGCTTCGGCACCCCCATCGCCTCGCTTGCTTCGCTCATCTCGCTCAACTTCTATCTCCGCGAGCCCGATGCCCGCCCCGGCCGCTACCTCCTCCTCTTCACCGCCGGCAACCTCTTCATCCTCTTGGGCTACCTGGCAGTCTCTATCTGGTTCGTCTAGTCTATGACCCCACACCCCGCCCCTCCCCGCGTAGGCCGCCTGGCACCCTCCCCCACCGGCGCCCTCCACCTCGGCAACATCCGCACCTTCCTCTACGCCTGGCTGCAGATGCGCGCCTGCGGCGGCACCCTCCGCCTGCGCATCGAGGACCTTGACCACCCCAAGCACAAGCTCGGCGCCGACCAGGCCCTCATCGACGACCTCCGCTGGCTCGGCTTCGACTGGGATGGCCCTATCGTCTACCAATCCCAACGCCACGCCCTCTACCGCGCCGCCCTCGACCGCCTCGCTCCAAGCCTCTACCCCTGTACCTGCACGCGCGCCGACATCCTTGGCGCCCAGTCCGCCCCCCACCCCGGCGAGGTCCTCCGCTATCCCGGCACCTGCCGCGCCAAGGCCCCCGCGCGCCTCGACCCCGCCACCCCCTGCGCCCTGCGCCTGGCCCTCACGCCCGCCGATGATGGCCGCTTCACCGACTGCTTTGCCGGCCCCTTCACCCAGACCGCCGACGAAACCACCGGCGACTTCGTCCTCGCCCGGCGCCTGCCCGGCCAACCCCATCCCGAGCCCAGCTACGCCCTGGCCGTCGTTGTCGATGATGCCGAGATGGGCGTCACCGATGTGGTGCGCGGAGATGACATCCTCCCGGCCACCCCCGCCCAGGTCGTCCTCTACCGCCGCCTCGGCCTAAGCCTCCCGCGCTTCTGGCACCTGCCCCTCGTGGTCGGCCCCGACGGCCGCCGCCTGGCCAAGCGCCACGGCGACACGCGCATCGCCGCCTTCCGCGAACAAGGCTTCACCCCCGGCCAGATCCTCTCCGCCCTCGCCCGCTCCTGCGGCTGGCTTGCCCCCGGCGAAACCATCGCCGCCCTCCCCGACCTCCTCCCTCGCTTCCAACCCACAAGTCTTCCCCGCCAGCCGTACGTCTGGCCGGGAAGACTCTAGCCGACAGCCGACAGCCGACAGCCGCGTTCCGCGACGAATAGGCAGAGGTTAATCGGTATAGTCCCCACGGCTCAGACGGGCGCTTCTTCTAGAGCGCCAGCGCTGTCCGCTGTCCGCTGTCGGCTGTCCGCTTACCACGTTATCTCAACGCCGCTTCCACAGTCCCCCAGCGTCTATCGTGTTAAAGCGTCGCCAACGGCACGGGATGGCCGCCGTGGAGGCGGGAAGCCTCGGCGGCGAAGGCCATAGCGTGGGCCTGAATGCTCTGGTGGAAGCGCTCGGTGTAGCGGGCAGGGGGGAGCGAGCGCAGGGTCTCGACCCAATCGCGCATCAGGCCGTCATTACCCAAGACGTAGGAGCTCTCGTGCGTGGCGTTGCCGGCCTCGAGGGCGGCATCCCAGCGCGTAGTGGAGCGGTCGGCAAAGCGATGAATGGTGAGGACGCGCGCATCCCCGATAATCTCGCCGCCGGTCAGGCAAATGCGCGTCTGCCGGTCGCGCGCCCAGCTATAACTCTCCATACAGTGCGAGACGGTGGCCCCGCCCTCGAAGAGCAGGTTCACCACCTGGTGGTCGACCGCGTCATTCCCGCCGACATAGACGCAGCGGCCCAGCGGCCCCTCCAAGGCACACGCGAGCCCCTCGGGTGAGGTGTCGGGCAGGGCATACCAGAGCGCATCCGATTCGCGCAGCCACCGCACCGCCGAGTAGGGACAGCGCGCGGCCACAGCCTCCGGGCACGCCACGCACTGCTGCGCGGCCCCCGCCGGCGCGCACTCGGGCCGGAAGTGACGGAGCGAGCCGAAGGACTGCACACTCAGGCACCGCCGCCCAATCCACCACGAGAAGAGGTCGAAGTCGTGACTGCACTTCTGCACAATCATCGGCGTGCTCTTGGCCGTATTCCCCCAGGTACCGCGGCAGAAAGCCATCGCGGCCTTCCAGTAGCCCACCGGCTCCAGGTGGCGAATACTCACCACCTCGCCCAACGTGCCCCCGGCAATCAGTTCGCGGATCTTGCGATAGTAGGGCGTAAAACGCAAGATGTGGCCCACCTGCACCAACCGCCCGCTCTCGCGCACAGCCGCGTCCAACGCCACACACTCATCCCACGTGGCTCCCACCGGCTTCTCCAACAGCAAATGATGCCCCCGCGCCAAAGCCTCCATCGCCGCCGGGAAGTGCAAGCGATCGGGCAAGGCGATAATCGAGCACTCCACCCCCGGCACCTCCAACGCCCGGTGCCAATCCGAGAAACACGCCTCCGCCGGCAGCCCCAACTTCCGCCCCCACCGCTCGCGCACCGCCACACTCGGCTCGGCAATCGCCAGCACGCGCACATCCTCCGGGTGCTCCAGCGCCCACTGCGCGTAGACCCGCCCCCGATAGCCCATCCCCAAAATCACCACCCCAAAGGGCTCGCAGTGGCGCATCGAGAACTCGCAGCCGCAGTAAATCTGCCGGTAAAGCCCCAACTCCGCCGCCAGCCGGTTCGACGCCTGAAAGCCCCCGCGCTTCTTGAAGTCATACGGCACAAACGCTTCGCCCCCCACCTCCCGGCCAATCGCGTGCAGCAACGCGCTCGGCTTGTGGGGCGAGACGGTTAGACTCGTCGTAAAGGCCGCGCACCCCAGACGCTCCCGCGCCGCCGCAGCCCGCGCCAAAGAGAAACGGAAACAGCGCGCGCACCGCGCACCGCCCTCCGCGCACCCCTCAAAACCCTTAGCCACCGCCTCGCGCCACTGCGCGTGCTCGGGCACATCCTCCACCCATTCCACCCCCTCGGCCTGCGCCAACGCCACCGCCGCCGCGCGCCGACGGGCATACTCCGCCGCCGGGTAGAGATTAAAGTTAGAAAAGAAGAGCACAGGCTCCCACCCCTCCGCCTTCAACACGCGGATGCAATGCGCGGCACACACGCCGCAACAGGTATGCAACAAAATACGCCCCTTCGCGCTCATACGAGCACTATAGCATATCTTCCAAGGAAAAGTCGATCAGTGGACGCAACTGCACACTTATCCCGGAAATTCCCGGAATAAGTGTAATAAAGCCTTACTGTTGACTCTTCGCGAGTGGCGGTAACGCCTCAAGCAGCCGCCGTTCGGCCCGCTTCCTGTCAAACGTCCAATCAATGCTCCAAGCGTGGAAAAGCTTCCAGCCCATACCCTTGAGGACGGAATCACGCAGCACATCCCGATCCCGCACGGTGTGTTGGGCCGCATATTTCTCGCCATCGCACGCAATGCCGAGAACGAAGCGATTCGGGTTCTTGGGGTCTCGCACGGCAACATCCACAGGATAAGATGACATTCCAACATCTGTTTCAACCGAATAGCCGTGCGCGGCAAGGCAGTCGCACACCGCCTTCTTGATGCCAGTCACGACCCTCTCGCCCGCCTTGTGCACCTCCCCCTCGAGGTGTCCGGTCTCGGCATATTCCATCAGAGCTTTCAGATGCTTCACGCCCACCGAATTCGTGCGCTCGGCGTGGATGTCGGAGGCGTGCGTCGACGCGAAGATCACCACTTGCTCCCTCGCCCGTGTGATAGCCACATTGAGCCGACGTTCTCCGCCTGACCTATTGATTGGGCCGAACGACATCGCAAAGCGTCCCTGAGCATCTGGCGCGTATGCAATCGAGAAGATGATTACATCCCGCTCATCGCCCTGCACATTTTCAAGGTTCTTGACGAAGAATGCATCTGGGTTGGAGTCGTCAAAGAAGTCTGCGGCCCACACATATTCCTCACTTCTCTTATCGATAAGGCTTTCTATCAGCCGCTGTTGTGCCACACTAAACGTGACAATTCCCCAACTCCGTCGGCGCTCTGCCGGATTTCCAAGGCGCTCAAAGAGGAAGTCAACCAGCGCTTCGGCCTCGTTCTGGTTTGTGTGGGAACTATGATCATACAGCGCCCCCTCCACATACTTGAACGACACTCCCAGTTGGTCAGAGACCTCTGCTGCTGGGAATGTGTTCAGCCGATCTTCGTAGTAATTCCGATTGCTGAACGCAATCAGAGCTTCGTGCCGACTTCTGTAGTGCCAGTTCAGATACGTTGAATGCAGCCCATTCGCAAGACACTCGTCAAGCACGCTCTCGAGGTCCTCTGTGGCCGCATCCTCTTCGTGCTCCTCGTCCTTCACATCCCCCTTCACGAAGAAGTTCGTCGGCGGCAACTGCTTAGGGTCGCCAACCACGATCAGCTGCTTGCCACGGGCAATAACGCCAATCGCATCCTCTACCGTCATCTGGGAAGCCTCGTCAAAGACAACCATATCGAAGAGGTCCCCGGCAACAGGCAAGTACTGCGCAACCGAAAGCGGACTCATTAGGAAGCACGGCTTGAAGCGCATCGCAAGCTCCTTGGTCTCAGCGAGAAGCTTGCGTGGCGGCATAAAGCGTTTCTTCTTCTCGCATTCGCGCTTCAAGATCGCCAGCTGCCGCTTCAACACTGGATCCATCTCCGGCACCGCTCCCGAGCCACCGGACTGCGTCTCTCCCTGAGCGACCTTCGGCACAGGCGGATGTTCAATCGCATAGCGCCGCTTCGAGAGCAGCGCAACAATCATCTTCTGCGCTGCGGTTGCATACGCCTTGTCCAATTCGCAGAAGCGAGAGATACGCTCCTCGTGCTTAACGCCGGAGAAACTGGAAAGCGCCCGCGACCTCGATACCAGCGTGTTAAGCGTCTTTTCTGAGCAACTCTCCTCAAAGACCCGCACCGCATCGTCGCAAGCAAACCTGCCACACTCCAATGCCTCAACAAACTTCAAGCACTCCGCCTTAACCGCCTTTCTCCTGTTACCGCGATACGAAAGCACCAGCCGAAGTCCCTCCAAATGGGCCTTGATACCCTGCAGTTTCGCCTGTTGCTCCTCCAGTGTTCCGCCGAAGAGCGGATATCTAATCGTCCCCTTGCACCTCGCAACCGCTGCATACCAAAGAAGCTTCATCGCGCGCTTAAACGGCTTAGGCTCCGAAAGCGCCTCAAGCAACGCATCGGCATGCGCGCCAACCAAGCACTCCAACGCGGGCGACCAGTCGTTCTCAAACACCGACTCTAATGCGTCGTAGTCCGACTTATCAACACCCTTCCACTCTTCGGCCAGTTCCTGAATAACCCTCCCGAGCGCGACAAGCGTCTCGTTTGGCACATCCGCCACGTTCATACTAATCAGTGTCGCATCCGCCTGCGGATGCCGCCCGACACGACGCTCCATACACTCCCACGCCGTCATCCCGTTAGTGCAGGGCCTGTGAAGGTCCTTAACATACGCACCCACCTCTGCAAACGAGGCTTCAACATCGGAACACGTCTGCTGCCACTTTGCGGGCTTTCCGGCCAGCGTAACACCCAGCGCCTCTGAAAACTGCCGCATTACATTCGCCTTATCGCACTTATTGGAGTGCAGCTCCAGACAGAACGGGGCAAGGCCAACCGAAGAGAGGCGCTTGTACACCACATCAAGCGCCGCCTTCTTCTCAGAGACAAAGAGAACGCGCTTCCCCTTGGCCAAGTTGTCGGCAATAATGTTCGTAATCGTCTGCGACTTACCCGTCCCCGGTGGCCCGTGAAGGACAAACGATTTGCCTAGCTCAGAATACAACACCGCCCTCAACTGCGAGGAATCCGCGCTCAACGGGCAAAGCAACTCCGCAGGGCGAAGATACTTCTCCACCTCCTCCGGCGGGAACACCTTTACCCCATCGTCATACAGCCCCGTCCCCTCCGCCAAATGCGCAACAAACGGGTGCTCGCGGAATGCGTCAAAGTGGTCGGTCAGATCCTTCCAGATCTCCACTTTCGAAAAGGAAAAGATGCCCAAGGCAATGCCCGTGGAGATTGACCAATCCCTCTTGTCCTGAATCGCATCGGCAAAGCACCTGAACACGGCATTGAAGTCTGGGTCACCATCGCCAAAGCCGCCCCCTGCCACCTCCTGAATCGGAATCCCAAATTGACTCTTCAGCAGCTCCTGCAAGCAGAAGTTAACCGCCGCATCCTCGTCAGTCCGCAGCAACTTGTACCCCGGTGCCGCCGTCTGCCGAATCAACTGCGCAGGAATAAGCAGAAGCGGTGCCTGGTGAAACTCATCACTCTCCTTCTCGCGCCAACTAAGAAATCCAACAGCAACATACAGCGAATTAACACCCGTCTCGTTATACAACGAACGGCTCGCGGAGTACAACTCTTTCAGCCGCCTCCGAATCTCTTTCTCCGGCAGTGTCGTCTTGAACGGCACCGAATCACCCGCTTCTGGCGGCGTGTACGGCACGGGTACGGTCGTTGAAGCCCCGCCACCATACGGAACGCCCCCGTCAAACGGCAGAAACTTCGCACCGTCGCGCACATTCAACAAGGGATTACGCAGCGACAAATCAAGCAACTTCCGCTTCCACTGCTCTACGCGTGCTTCCATCTCCATCTCCTATTCGCCTAAGAACCTATCAACAACGCCTGCAACGTGCGGTACACACGCCACAACAAGGATGCAACGAGATACGCCCCTTCGCGCTCATAGGAGCACTATACCATATTTCTCAAGGCAAATGAAAAAAGTCGACACTCGCCAGTCGACAATCGACAGGGCTGGCGCTTGGGGTGAAAACCCGGCCCAATTTCAAAAGCTTATCCGTCGCGGAACGCGCCCTGTCCACTGTCGACTATTCTCTGTTGGCTCTCAAAAGTAGTGGTGGGCGGTGACGGACTCGAACCGCCGACAGCCTGAGTGTAAATCAGGAACTCTAACCAACTGAGTTAACCGCCCAAAGGGGATCGGTAGGGAAAATGGTGCCGGGGGAGGGACTCGAACCCTCACGCTTTAGGGGCGGCAGATTTTGAGTCTGCTGTGTCTGCCATTTCACCACCCCGGCAAGAGGATGGAGCGGGTGAAGGGAATCGAACCCTCGTAGCCAGCTTGGAAGGCTGGAGCTCTGCCATTGAGCTACACCCGCGCTCCGGTAAGACTACCGTGGCGCACGAGCACGAATAATAGCAAACCCCCACGCCCAAAGTCAATTCCCTTTCGCAAAAAACTTTGCTTGAACCGTCTACAATGTAATTGCGCAGTCGTAAGAAAGAGAAGTCGGAGGAAG
>JBJFFT010000173.1:0-4057 GCA_051891975.1 Candidatus Spyradenecus sp.
GTGGACATCGTGATTGTGGCCGCTTGCGGCGAGCGCGCCGGCGAGGTGGTCGAGACGTTGCGCGAGTTCCCCGAGCTGCAGGACCCCAAGACCGGGCGCACGCTGATGGACCGCACGGTGATTATCTGCAACACCTCCTCGATGCCCGTGGCCGCCCGTGAGGCCTCGGTCTACACCGCCGTCACCCTGGCCGGCTACTACCGCCAGATGGGCCTGAATGTGCTGCTGCTGGCCGACTCCACCTCCCGTTGGGCGCAGGCTCTGCGCGAAATGTCCGGCCGTTTGGAGGAAATCCCGGGCGACGAGGCCTTCCCGGCCTACCTGGAATCGGTGATTGCCGGCTTCTACGAGCGCGCCGGGCGCGTCCGCCTGAAAGATGGCTCGATTGGCTCGGTGACCATCGGCGGCACGGTCTCGCCCGCCGGTGGTAACTTCGATGAGCCCGTCACGCAGGCCACGCTGAAGGTGGTCGGCGCCTTCCACGGTCTCTCCCGCGCCCGCTCCGATGCCCGCCGCTTCCCGGCTATCGACCCGCTCGATTCGTGGAGCAAGTATCGCTCGGTTATCGAGCAGCCGCGCGTGGAGGCGATGCGCACCATCCTGCGCAAGGGCTCGGATGTTGAGCAGATGATGAAGGTGGTCGGCGAAGAGGGCACCGCGATGGAGGACTTCGTGGTCTTCCTGAAGAAGGAGCTCATCGACGCGGTTTACCTGCAGCAGAACGCCTTTAACGATGTGGACGCGAGCAGCTCGAAGGAACGCCAGCGCGCTTCGTTCGACATCCTTGAGCAGGTCATTGGCGGCACCTACGCCTATACGGACAAGACCGTGGCTCGCCGCGCTTTCCTGCAGTTGCAGCAGGCGTTCATCGACTGGAACAACACGCCAATGGACGGTGCGGACTACGATGCGCGCCGCGCGGCAATCTTGAAGCTGGTTTCGGAGGCTCCCCATGCATAAGGTTTATCATCAGATCGACAACATCTCCGGCTCGGTGGTCACCCTGCGCGCCCAGGGCGTGAAGAACAGGGAACTGGCGGAGATTGACTCGCGCGTTGGTGCCTCGCTTGCGCAGGTGATTAAGCTGGCGGGCGATGAGGTGACCTTGCAGGTCTTCGCCGGCGCGCGTGGCGTGGCCACCGATGCGCAGGTGCGCTTCCTGGGGCACCCGATGCAGGTGCCCTTCGGCGATGAGCTCCTTGGGCGCGTCTTCACCGGTTCGGCCAAGCCGCGCGATAACGGCCCGGAGCTGACGATGAACCCCACCGACATCGGCACGCCCTCGGTCAACCCCGCCAAGCGCATCATCCCGCGCCATATGGTCCGCACGGGCATTCCAATGATTGACGTCTTCAACACGCTCGTCGAGAGCCAGAAATTGCCGATCTTCGCCCGCGCCGGTGAGCCCTACAACGACCTCCTGGCGCGCATCGCCCTGCAGGCGGAAGTCGACATCATCATCCTCGGCGGCATGGGCCTGAAGCACGACGACTACCTCGCCTTCCGCGACACGCTCGATGCCTCCGGCGCACTTTCGCGCACGGTGATGTTCGTCCACACCGCCGCCGACCCCGTGGTGGAGTGTATGTTGGTGCCGGATATTTCCCTGGCCGTGGCCGAGCAGTTCGCCCTCAAGGGCAAGCGCGTGCTCGTCCTGCTCACCGATATGACTTCCTTCGCCGACGCGATGAAGGAAATCGCCATCACGATGGAGCAAATCCCCTCCAACCGCGGTTATCCCGGCGACCTCTATTCCCAGCTCGCCGCCCGCTACGAGAAGGCCGTCGACTTCGAGGGTGCCGGCTCCATCACCATCCTGGCCGTCACCACGATGCCCGGCGACGATGTCACCCACCCGGTGCCGGACAACACCGGCTACATCACCGAGGGCCAGTTCTACCTCCGCAACGGCCGCATCGAGCCCTTTGGCTCTCTCTCCCGCCTCAAGCAGCAGGTCAACAAGGACACCCGCGAGGACCATCGCACCATTATGGACGCGATGATCAAGCTCTACGCGCAGTACAAGGACGCCGCCGAGAAGCAGTCGATGGGCTTCCGCATGAGCGAGTGGGACACCAAGCTCCTGCGCTACGGCGCGCTCTTCGAGCAGAAGATGATGGACCTCTCGGTCAACATCCCCCTCGAGCAGGCCCTTGACCTGGGCTGGCAGATCCTCGCCGAGTGCTTTGAGCCGATGGAAACCGGCATTCCCACGAAGATGGCTGACCGCTTCTGGCCCAAGAAGGCCTAACCTGTGCCGAACCATTCGCGAGGTGCGCAATGGCAAAGATTAAGCACACAAAGACTGAACTCAAGGCGCAGACCGATGCCCTCAAGCGCTTCCAGCGCTTTCTGCCAATGTTGCAGCTCAAGAAGCAGCAGCTTCAGGCGGAAATCGCCGGCATCTCGGCCAAGTTGGCCGAGGTCGAGGCCCGCGAGGCTCAGGCCCACAAGCGCCTGGAGGCCTGGGTGGCGCTCTATGCCGACCAGGCCGTGACCCCCGAAACGCTCGTCCTGCTCAAGGGCACCAAGACCGGCGTGGGCAACATCGCCGGCGTGGCCATCCCGATCTATGAGGGCATCGAGACCGAGCCGGCCGCGTTGGACCCCTATCGCACGCCGGCCTGGACCGATGACGCCCAGGCGATGCTCGCCGAGTTGATGGCCTTCCGCGCCGAGGGCGACGTCCTGCGCAAGCAGCGCGAACTCGTCCAGGAGGAGCTCCACACCACTGGCCAACGCGTCAACCTCTTCGAGAAGGTGAAGATCCCCGAGTGCAAGGAGAACATCCGCGTCATTCGCATCTTCATCGGCGATGAGCAGACCGCCGCCGTGGTGCGCGGCAAGATTGCCAAGGGCCGCACCGGCAAGACCAAGGAGGTGGCCGAATGATTGTCCCGATGAAACAGCTCTTGCTGCTCTGCTCGGCGCGTTCGCGCGAGGCGGCCGTGCTGGCCCTGCGCGAGCTCGGCTGCGTCCACGTCACCCCCGAGGTGCGCGATAGCGAGGGGATTCGCCAGGCAAGCGCCCGCGTGGCCGCCGCCGAACAGGCCCTGCGCGTGCTCGAGGTGGCCGCCAAGGCCGGCACCTTCGCCTTCAAGCCCGACGCAGCCTCCCCCGTCAGCGCCTGGGATTGCGATACGCTCCTGCGCGAAGCGGAGAACGCCCCCGCCCTGGAGGATGTCGCCTCTGTCAACCGCCTGGCCGAGATGGTGACGCGCTTGCGCGACGAAGTTCTCTCTGCCCAGAGCCAACTGCGGCGCTACGCGCCCTTCGGCGAGGTCGACCCCGCGCAGGTTTCGGCGCTGGCCCAGGCCGGCGTGGCGGTCAAGCTCTTCAAGGTCCCCGAGGCCGAGGCCCCGACCTTGGGCGCGGAGGCCTACCTCTTCAACGCTGAGGGCGGCTTTGCCTATGGCGCGTGGATCTCGGCCGAGCCCCTGCCCGATGTCTGCGAGGCGGTTCCCCTGCCCGAGTGCGTCACAGCCAAGCTGCGCAAACGCGCGTTGGCGATGGAGGTCGCGGCCGAGGCGTTGGTCTCGCGGCTCGCCGCTGCGCAAGGCATCCGCGCCACGATTGAGCGCGCCCTGCACGAAGATGGCGCCCAGAAGCGCCTGGCGGAGGTCTCTGCCAACCTGCGAGCCGAGGGAGAAGTGGCCTACCTGTCGGGCTACCTCCCGGCGCGCGCGGCCGATGCCCTGCTCGCCAAGGCCGCGGCTGAGGGGTGGGGCGTGGTCCTCGACGACCCCGCTCCGGGTGACCCCAACGTCCCGGTCCTCCTCGAGCCGCCCAAGGGCTTCCGCTCGATTGGGATGCTCTTCAAGGGGCTGGGCATTCTCCCGGGCTACACCGAAGGCGACTGCTCGGTGCCCTTCTACCTCTTCTTCTCAGTCTTCTTCGCGATGTTGGTGGGCGATGCGGGCTACGGCGCGCTGATGCTCGCGGGCGTCCTGGCGGCGGCTGCGAAGGTGTGGAAGAAGCCTGCGGCCCGGCCGGTGATCGTCATCTTCACCGTCTTCTGCCTCTCGACGATCCTCTGGGGCGTGCTCTCGGGCACCTA
>JBJFFT010000174.1:0-4002 GCA_051891975.1 Candidatus Spyradenecus sp.
GACTGGAGGATACCCCAAAAAAGGTAGGGCCTACCTCGGGTCGAGGTAGGCCCTAGGTCGAGGCGAGGTAGGGCCTAGGTCGATTTGGGGTAGGGGCTGGCACTTTGGCGGGTAGGGGCGGGGGTTCGCCCGGGGGGCTCGAGTTGCGGTGAAACCAAGCGGGTAAAAAAGGTTAACAAAGGCCCTTGACCTGATGGGGGGGGGTGGTAATATATAAGCGTTCTTCGGGTGAGTATTGCCCGGGGGATGATAGGATGCTCCGAAGATTCCCGGCGGGGGCCTATGTGTCAAACGAGGGGGAATGTGACAGTGAAAGGTTAGAGGCATGAAGCAGATGCATCTGTGGTCGGCAGTAACGATGGCGAGTATGTTGGCGTTGACGGCGTGTGTGAGTTCGCCGAAGATGAGCGAGGAGGATCGGCTTCTTGCGGGGGATTGGATTGAGACGGCTGATGCGTTCAGCAAGGCGAACGATCCGGAGCTTCGCAAGCCGTGCAAGAGCGGCATTGCTGAGCTGGACACGCTGTTTGATACGGTCTCGGAGATGGCTGTGACGTCGATTAACGGGGCGTTGAATACGATTGCCGTCAATGAGGCGGAGAAGAGTTGGCTGGCGTATCGCGGCTGGAGCACCGACAAGGAGGGCGCTGCGTGCTATGCGCCGGCCAAGAAGAACGACCCCGAGAGCGTGAAGAAGCGCCAGATGCAGGCTAAGCACCACACCTTTATGGCGGCGATGCTTTATGTGGCTAAGGACATCGAAGCGGATGCGCCGATCGTCGTCAAGTTCCAGCGCGACCAGGATGGCGCGGTTGAAGGGAGCCCCGTGGAGAAGGTTGCGCCCTTCGTTGCCGAGCACTATCCGCAGGCGAAGCTTGTGATTGCCCAGACGCTGGCGAACACGGAGACCTTCACCGATGCCAGCAAGGCGGCTTACTACAAGAATGCCTTCCAGGCTAAGCCGATGAGTGCTGCCGAGCGTAAGAGCTACTTGGAAGTCTTGATTCAGCGCTTGGAGAAGGCGACGGCATTGGCTTCGGAGATTGTCACGGTGCAGAAGAACCCGAATGTCCAGGCGAAGCTCCAGGCGTTGGCGACGGCGGCCATTGGCTTTGGCCCGGATGCCAAGGCGGCCAAGGAGTCGCTTGCGGCAGTTTCGCGTGCACAGTCTCAGGTTTCGACCATTATCGCGCTGACGAAGTTCGAGCAGAAGGCGCTCAAGGATATGAATGAGCGCGCGCAGGAAGCTTCGAAGTAAGGGCGTAAGCGATGAAGTGCAGCGACTTCTTTGTCCTGACTGCGGGTGTGGCGTTGGCCACACTCGCAGGTTGTGCCGATCCGGCGATTACGACGCGCCACTCGGTGGCCTCGCGTGCGCCGGTGGATGCGCAGGCGAATCCCAATCAATATGTGACCACGCGCGAGTCGGTGAAGGACCGGCCTTTTGAGTTGCCGGAGAACTTCTCGCCGGGGAACTGGCGGCACATGGTCATTGGCGTCAACCCGCGCAAGAACATCTACTCGTCGGCATCGTCCTACTTTACGCAGGAGGACCTGCGGTTTATGGGCTCTTCCATTCAGTCGGAGCTGGCCAAGCTCAAGCGTTTCTCGATCCAGGATATCGAGGATGCCGACCGGACGGATATCGAGGACTTGGCCGACGTGGGCCAGGTGCGGTTGCGCCAGAAGACCAAGCAGCCGACGATTACGCACGTGGCGCAGTGGAACATCCAGATGAATGCCTCGTCTGTTCGGACGGGCTCCTACTCCAAGCGCCTGACCTTCGTCTGTACGATTACCTTCAAGCTGACGGACTTGGCGACGAACGAGCTGGTGGAGGATACGACATTCGATGTGGACATCGTGGCGACCCAGGAATTGGACAGCATGGGGCGCATCAAGTCGGGCTTCAACTGGAACAGTCGCGCGGATATCAGCAGCGTGGTCCAGAAGCTCTGCCGCCAGGCCTCGATTAAGATTGCGAACATTCTGGGCAACGAGAACCCCTGCGGCGGGCGCGTGACCGGGTGCTTGGGCGATCGGGCGATGGTGATGGAGAACGGGCGCAACCAGGGCATCTTCAAGGGGATGCAGATGATGGTCTTCGCCGTGCTCGACGGAGTGCCGGTGCCGCTGGGCTACGCAGATGCGCAGCCGGGGACGAATACCACGAAGCTGGACCTCTGGCGCCTCAACGAAGAGGACCCGTGGGCCAGATCGGTGCTGGAGTCTCTGCGCGCAGATCGCTCGACTTTCCGGCAGTTCGACCTACAGGCCGTATCCGTTGGCGAGGCGTTGCCTCCTGAATGGCGGCGCGGTGTGCTGACGATCGAGACGGACTACTAATCCCTTCCAGGAAGGAGTTGCAAGATGAGACGGACGATTTGGTTATGCGCGTTGGCGCTGGGCGCTTGTGCCGAGCTCCTGGCATTGGACGATGCGGCCTATCTTGCCTTGGCGCGCGAGGCGTTGGAGAACCAGACGCGGTTCGTCTCGGGCGAGACGCCCGACGAGGGCGTCTACTGCCTGGCGGCGGCGGAGGTCTCGCGCACGAGCTCGGCCTCGGCGGAGGTGCGCATTCAGGAGGCGACCTTGCAGGCCAAGCGCGTCCTGACCGCCGCCATTCACGGAGAACAGGTGACCGGCAGCCGGGAGCTGGTGCGCTCTTCGCAGACGGTTTCGGCCGGCGGCACGAGTAATCGGCAGAGCGCGGCAACCTTCAAGACCAAGCTGACGGCCAAGCTGGATGTGCTGATGCGCGGGATGCGAACGGTCGGGCAGGTCTCGGTGGGCGAGGCGAGCTATGTGGTTTGCGTGACCTCCGAGAACCTGGTTGACGAGACGACCCTGTTGCGCACGGCCCAGGCGCAGTATGGCGAGGCGGGCGTGGTGGCCTCCGTGGGCGAGGCGACCACGCGCGATCTCGCGCTGCAGAAGGCCTTGCGCGGGGCGGTTGAGCAGGTGCTGGGCACGCTGGTGGTGGGGTATGACCGGACGAGCTCCTCGGGCGACTACGAGCGGCGGCTCTTTTCCGGAGCCAATGGGGTGGTGGAGACCTACCGCGTGGTGAGCGAGAAGCGCATTAAGGCCGGAGTGCGCGTGGAGGTGGTGGCTAAGGTCTCCAAGCAGACGTTGCTGGATGACTACACCAACTATATGAAGTTCCTTGGCGACCCGGCCTTCTACATCGAGGCCTCGTCGCCGGACTTGGCCTCGCTCTTCACGGACTTCTTCGTGGGGATGGGAATTCGCTTGACCACCAACCCCTACGAGGCGCAGGCCATTATCTACTGCAATAGCGACTTCCGCGAAATCCGCCACCCGGTGAACGGACGGACGGGCACGCGGCTGGCCTTGCGCTTCCGGGTGCAGGCGAATAGCAAGAGCGAGGCGTTGATTGATATGACCAACGACTCGCGCCAGGCCATCTCCTTCCTCTCCGACCCCACGCGCCGCGCGGAGGTCTGTGCGGAGATGGCCTTTGAACAGATGCGCGAACCGCTGCACCAGCGGCTTCAGGAGATGATTGGCAAATTGGTCTCGCGGCGTATGGAAGCTGCGCAGACCGCAGAGTAAGGGCGTGTCAAACGCCGGGGCGCGCGCGTGCGCACCCAACACGAAAGGAGAACGACATGAAGAAGTGCATGACAATGGCTGCCGCCCTCGTGGCCGTGGCCGCAATGGCGCAGGAGTTTGGGGGCCAGGCTGCCCAACCCGCCGCCGAACCGACCGTAACGCCAGCGGCTTCTACGGCCGAGGCCGCACCGGCCACCGAGGTCAAGCCGTTAGGGCAGGGCCTTGGTGTGGAGGCTATCCTGCAAGCGCAGGATTCCGAGCCCGAGCCGGGGCCTATGGCTGACGAGATGCTCCATGATTGGCTCGAAACGCAAGAGGGTTTCACCACGGGGTATGACGAAGAGCATAACCGTATCATCGAGATTATGCATGTGGACTTCTCGGTAAAGAACCCCAAGGTCTCGGCGGACTTTGTCAAGCTGCGTA
>JBJFFT010000175.1:0-16473 GCA_051891975.1 Candidatus Spyradenecus sp.
CCGCCATTATCTGGCCCGAGAAGACGGCGCAGACCGGGTAGACCAGCAGCGAGAGGAAGAGGTAGATGGCCACGGCTTGGCCTAGGTAGCACTGCGCGATGGTGCGCTTGCCTTGGCCCATCGCAATCGAGATGCGCGTGGCGGTGCCAACGCTGATGAGCAGCCCGCACGCGAGCATCACCATCGTGGCCGGGAAGGTGAGCGCCAGCCCGGCCAGACCATCGGCCCCCACGCAGCGCCCCACATACAGGCGGTCGACCACATTGTAGAGGGCCATCACCAGCATCCCGACGATGGCGGGCAGGGAATACTTCCAGAGCAGCGAGCCCACCGGCCAGCGCCCAAGCTGCTTGGCGGCCTCGCTCGTGGCCATTGCGCTAGCGCCCTGCAGCGGCCCGAGCGCAACGCTCGCGCATCTCGCGCACGGCTGCGGCCATATCGGCTTGCTTGAAGAGGAAGGAGCCGGCCACAAAGGCGTTGGCCCCGGCGGCGGCCGCGCGCTCGGCGGTCTCGAAGTTGACCCCGCCATCGACCATCAGCTCCAGGGCCGGGGCCTTGGCGCGCAGCGCGGCAATCTTGGGCAAGACGCTCTCGATGAAGGCCTGACCGCCGTAGCCGGGGAAGACCGTCATGCAGAGCACCTCGTCGGCGCACTCTAAGTAGGGGAAAGCGGCCTCGGCAGGGGTGTCGGGATTAAGCACCAGGCCGACACGCGCGCCGCGGGAATGGATCTCGGCAGCGAGGGCGCGCACGTCGAGCCGGTCGCGCAGCTCCAGGTGGAACTGGATGGTGCTCGAGCCCTTCTCCACGAAGCGCTTGGCGTAGCGCTCGGGGTTGGTCATCATCAAGTGGGTATTGATTTCGAGCTCGGGCCCCAGCACCTTCCGGCAGAGGGCCGAAACGTCGGGCGAGAAGGAGAGGTTCGGCACAAAGTGGCCATCCATCACATCCAGGTGCAGCGCGTCGGCACCCGAAGCGCCCACCCGGGCAATCTCATCGCCGAGGCGCGCGAGGTCCGCCGCCAGCAGCGAGGGCAATATCCGCATCGACTTCATCGTGAATCCTTCTGTTCCCACTGGCAAGCATTGTAGCATAATCTGCGCGCGGCGCTCGCAGAGAGCCACCTACTTCAGCACCCCAGCAGCCACAGGCCGATGGGCACGGTGACAATGCACAGCGCGTGGGTGTTGAGAATCATTGCCGAGACGAAGGGAATGTCCCCGCCGTAGACTTCGGCCATCGATACGCCCACCATCGCCCCGGGCATCAGCGCAATCACCCCAAAGACCATCCGCTCCGCCGGCGCGAGCGGCAGCACGTAGAGCAGCGCCAGGATAATCGCCGGGATCGCCACCATCCGCAGAAAGGTCACAGCCAGCTGCAATGGCGTAAAGAGTCCGCTCAACTTCAGCTGCCCCAGGCGCATGCCGCAGACGATGGCGCTGGCCGGAATGGTCGCCCCGCCGAGGTACTTGTAGAGCGTCTCCAAGGCCACGCGCGTGGGCAGGCAGCCCATCAGGTCTGCCGAGTCGACTCCGAAGGGGTGCAGCAACGCCAGGGTCAGGACCGCGGCGGCTAGGGCGGCAATCGGCGGGCGCAACAGCAGCGAGGGGAGGGTCCGCCACTTGAGTTTCTGCCCGGTGAAGGTGCGGAAGCCCAGGGTCCACATCATCGTGTCCGAGCCAATCGTGGTGAGGGCGACCATCGCCACCCCCTGCTCGCCAAACGCGGTCCCGGCGATAATCATAATCGGCAGGAAGGAGTAGTTATTCATCGTGCAGGAGAAGTGGAAGGCGCGGCGCGTCGGGGCCCGGAAGTGGCGCGCAATGGTGCGCTTGGCCACCCACCCCACTGCCCAGCCCACCACCATAATCCCCACCGCGCCCGCCGGCAACAGCCAGTTCTCGGCAATCTTCGCGAGCGTGTAGTTGCGCAGAATGGCCGAGAAGAGCAGCGAGGGATAGAAGACCCGCAGCAGCAACGTGGAGAGCTGCGTGGAGAAGTTCTCGGCGAACCATTGCCGCCGCGTGGCCACCACCCCCACGCCAATCATCGCAAAGATGCCTAGGATCTGAATTGCTATCTCAATCATAAGGGTAAACCGTGAGAGATGAACGGTGAACAGAGAACGGTGAACGGTCGCAGCCCATTCTGACAGGCCGCGTCCTCGCGGCCTTTAAGTTCGCGGCAGAAGGCGCACGATGGCCGCGCCGCGCTCGACAATCGGCAGGCGGATGCGCGCATCCCAGCCCACCGCCTCGTCGCGCTGTTCGGCAAGGCCGTCGGCCGCCGAGAGCACATCCATCGTGGCGAAGGGCTGCGCGCCGGGCAACGCCTCGATGAGGTCCGCCGCGCGGAAGGTCAGCACCGCCGGCTTCCCGCACGGCAAGACGAAGGCGCCCATCGTGTAGCTGCCATCGGCTTCGCGCAGACCGAACTGCAAGAACCACCCCGGCTCGCCCCGCCGGCACCAACGCTCGGCGGCCGGCCGGCGCACCAGGCGCAGCAGCGCGGCAAAGGCCTCGCGGTAGAGCGGCGAGAAGCCCGCCTCCGCCAGCGCCCACGCGCCCTGCGGGCAGAGCGGTAGCTCGCGGAAGGCGGCAAAGAGCACCGCCTCGGCACTCTCCAGCACGCGCGGCACCACCGCCGCCTCGGGGTCCGGCCCCTGACAGAGCAGCGCGGCCGGCGAACGCACCTGCCGCTCGACCACGCTTCCATCGGCGCGCCAGTAGCGCAGCGCCGTCCGCCCCTCTGCCGTGAAGTAGAGGTTAACCGGCAGACGCTCGCTCCGCTCGCGGAGGACAGCGGGCACTCCGGCCGATCCGTCGCGGAACGCGCCCTGTCCTCTGTCCTCTGTCATCTGTCATCCCCCCTTACAGCGAGAGATTCGCGAAGGGGTTGTTGCCGAAGTTGGCGTTCTTGACGCGGTTGGCGCGGAGCCACTCGCGCGCGTCGGCCTCCGGATCGTTCTCCGGGGCGGCCTCCTTGGCCACCGGCTCCTCGGCCGTCACGGGCTTGAGGGCAATCTTGTGCGCGTCGAGGTCAATCGATTCAATCCGCACCTCGAGCAGTTGCCCCTCCTCGACCACCTCGTGCGCCGAGGCAATCCGCTTGCCCTTCGCCAACGCGGCCAAGCGCCCATTGGAGAGGAGCCCATCGACCCCCGGCGCCACCTGCGCGAAGGCCCCGAAGGTGGCAATGCGCACAATCTTCGCGTTCAGCACATCGCCCACGCGGTACTGCGCGGCAAAGGCCTCCCAAGGATTCTGCCGCAGCGCCCGCAGCGAGAGCGAAATCCGCTCGGTCACCGCGTCCACGTGCTGCACCAGCACCTCCACCTTGTCCCCGGGCTTGACCAAATCCTCGGCCTTCGCGTCGCGCTCCCACGAGAGCTCGCGCTTGGGCACCAGCCCCTCGGCCCCGCCCAGGTCCACAAAGACGCCGAAGTCGACGAGGCGCGTCACCGTCCCCTCGCGCGTCTGCCCCTTGGCCAGTTCGGCGAAGAGCGCCTCGCGCGCCGCCGCCTGCTCGCGCTCCAGCAGCGCCCGCCGCGAGACCAGCAGGTTCGTCCCCCGCTCATCCTCGCCATACTCGGTAATCAGGAAGGTCTGCTTGGTGCCGACGAACTCGGCCGGCTCCTTCGTCCGGAAGCGCTCCATCTGCGAGTAGGGGCAGAAGGCGCGCTGACCGGCCAGGTCGATCTCATAGCCGCCCTTGGTCTCGGCCTTGACCAGACCGTCGATGGGCGTGCCGGCGGCGTAGGCCTGCGCGATGGCCGCGTCGCCGCGCCCGGTGGCCTTGTGCTTGGCGGTAAAGGTCAAGTTCCCCTGCCGCATCCCCACGAACCAGACCTTCACGCGCTCGCCCTCCTGGGCCCGCAGCGTGCCATCCTCCAGGATAAACTCCTCCTTATCCACCACCCCCTCGTCCTTCGCCCCCACATCCAGCACCACATAGTGGCCCTTGGTCGAGACCACCCGGGCCGTCACCTCCTCGCCGGGGTTAAACCCGCGCCGATAGTTCAAGCCACTGGCCGCCAACATCGCGGCGAAATCCGCCTTCGCATCCTTCATCTTCTGTCGTTCCTTTGCTCAACAACAAACAAAAAACGCGCAGATTGTAGCACATCCGCGGTTCGCGCGCCGTAGGGCGCACGAACCGCGGGGTGAGGAGCGGGCTACGCCCGCGTGAGGTGGCGGCTGCGCCGCCGTGAGGGAGCCCTGCGGGCTGAGAGGAGGCGTTGCCCGTTCTGACCGGCCGCGTCCCCGCGGCCGCGCGCAGCGCTACAGCTGCTTTAGGAAGAGCCGGCGCAGGAGCGAATCCTCCGCCACCGCCCCATTCAGGATGAGGAAGCACAGCGCCGTCACGCACACCCCGGCCAACAACACCCCCGCCACATTCGCCAAATAGAAACGCTTGCGGTCGAACCCCAGCAAAAAGGCGCCAATCGCCCCCGTCACCGCGCCCGTCCCCGGCAACGGCACCCCGATAAAGACCGCCAGCCCCCACTCGCCATACTTCTCCACCGCCGGGCGCAACTTCTCCTGCCGCTTCTCGAAAATCGGCCACACCCGCCGCTCGAACCACCCCCACCGCCGCATCAACCGCAGGCACGGCAGCAGCACCTCGAAGACCGCCACCCCTAGCACCACATTCGCCGCCACGCACACCCCCGCCACCAGCCACGGACTCATCTCCACCCCCGTCCACTCCACCCCCAGCACCCCCGCCAGCCGCTCGCACATCGGCCCCAACGCAAAGAACCCCACCGGGATCGACGCACGCAACTCCAACGCCGGAATGCACGTAATCGCGCACAACACCAATACCGCAATCAACCAACTCATCGCCTCTGCCTCCGCAACGCGCTCCAAAAACAAGAAAAGGCCGCCCTTCGGCAGCCCTCCTTCTCAACCTTCTTAACTGGCGGAGAGGGTGGGATTTGAACCCACGGTACCCATAAAGAGTACACAAGATTTCCAGTCTTGCGCCTTCGACCACTCGGCCACCTCTCCGTAAAGAAGTGCGCGTATTATCGCACAACCCACCCCCAAAGGCAAGCACTTTTTTCGCCGCGCCTCCGGCGCGCAAGGCGGCCCTCCGGTGACCTTGGCGCTACCTACCGCCAGCGCCAAGGTCACCCCTGGCGCATCGTGGGGGTAAGCGTAGCGCATCGGCCTGCTCCGCCAGGCAGGCTATTCCTCCGCTAGGCCGGCAATGCCTCTGCCATAACATACTCGCGCGCACGCCTACGCGCGTACGCGCCCGCGCGATAGGGCCTACCTCACCTCGACCTAGGGCCTACCTCGAGTCGACCTAGGGCCTACCTCACCTCGACCTAGGGCCTACCTCGAGTCGACCTAGGGCCTCCTTCGAGATCAACCCGGGGCGGATGGAAAAGTGGGGGGCGTGGGGGGCTTGGGGGAACTCCCCCAACAACCCTGGCGGGGAGGCGCGGAGCGCATCCCCGCTGCGCAGCCTAGGGTGCCACCGCCGTGCCATAGCCGAAGAGCCCGCAGGGCGCGTCGGCCGGGGTGGAGCGCACCGCGCTCCCGAGGGGTGCGGGGGCGAGCAGTCCCTGCGGCAACCGCGCAGATCCGGCGCTTAGGCGTGGAGGAGGCGGGCGGTTTCGTCGGCCCAGCGGGAGTCGTCGGGGGTTTCGAGGATGAGGGGAAGGTTTTGGAGGCGGGGGTCGGTGGCGATAGCCTCGAAGAGGGGCCAACCGAGGAAGCCTTGACCGAGGATTTCGTGGCGGTCGAGGTGGGAGCCGAGGGCGCCCTTGGAGTCGTTGAGGTGCATCCCGCGGAGGTAGGTGAGGCCGATGACTTGGTCGAGGCGGTCGAGGAAGGCGCGGAAGGCATCGGGCTCGCGGATGTCGAAGCCGGCGGCGAAGGTGTGGGCGGTGTCGATGCAGAAGCCGACGCGGGACTTGTCCTCCACGCCGGCGATGATCCGCGCGAGCTCCTCGGGCTGCGAACCGAGATAGGCACCCTGCCCGGCGGTGTTCTCGATGACCACGGTGACGCCCTGGGTCTCGGCGAGGGCGCGGTTGATACTCTCGGCCACGCGGTCGCAGGCGGCCTCGGGGGAGAGCTTTTTGAGGTGGGAGCCGGGGTGGAGGTTGAGGCGGTCGAGCCCGAGGGCCTCGCAGCGATGGAGCTCATCGAGGAAGGAAGCCATACTCTTATCGTGCATCTCGGGGTCTGGATTGGCGAGGTTGATGAGGTAGCCGGCGTGGGGGAGGACCTGCGCGGCGGTGTAGCCGGCCTCGGCCATTGCCTTGCGGAAGGCCTGGATGTCCGTTTCGGGCAGCGGTTTGCCGACCCACTGACGCTGGTTCTTGACGAAGAGTGCGAAGCCGGTGGCACCGAGGGCCTGGGCGTTGGCAACGGCGGAGGCCGGCGAGCCGGCGGCGGAAACGTGCGGACCAATGAAGCGCATGGGGAAACTCCGGGGTTGGGGCCTACTTGCGGCCTTTGCGGCGGCGACCGTGCTTGACGCGCACGGCGATGTCGTGGACGAGGGAGACGTGGCGGCGCTGGTGTACGGGCGAGGAGTCGCGGTCGCGCACTTGGCTACGGTAGAGGGTCCAGCCGGGGGTGAGGAGGAAGGAGAGGCCGCAGACCCACATGGCCGGGAGGAGGAGGTTGTGGTTGCCGGTGAACTCGCTGACCATCAGCATCGCGGCCAGCGGGGTGCGCACGGCGGCGGTGAGGTAGCCGGCCATCCCGAGCATCGCGAAGTTGGCCACCGAGATGCCCAGTGCTGGGAAGCAGCGGTTGAAGAGGACCCCGAGGCTGGCACCATACATTGCCCCGCTGAAGAGGGCCGGCCCCAGCATCCCACCCGAGCCGCCCGAGCCGACGGTGAAGGAGGTGGCCACGCTCTTGAGCACGCCCAGCGCGAAGAGGAGCAGGGCGGCGTGGAGGCCAAAGTAGGGCGAGGAGAGCACTTCGCCATTGGTTTTGAGGGTCTCCTGGATGTAGCCGTAGCCCGAGGAGAGGATCTGCGGGAAGCAGAGGCCGATGGCTCCGACGATGAGGCCGCCGACGCAGGGCTTGACCCACGGCTTGAGGGTCAGCCGGCGGAAGGCGATCTCCGTCTGCCGGAAGAAGAGGATGTTGAAGCGGACGGCGGCGGCGATGAGGAAGGCGAGGAGGGCGTAGAGGAGGAACTTGATGGGCGCGTCGAAGAGGTCGCCGGGGGTGGAGAAGACCGGTTGCCAGCCGAAGACGCAGGCGTAGGTCATATAGGAGATGGTGGAGGCGACCATCGAGGGGATGAGCAGGTCGCCCTCCAGGTCGAAGCCGCGATAGAGCACCTCCGAGGCGAAGAGGGCGCCGGCCATCGGGGCGCGGAAGATCGCGCCGATGCCCGCGGCCATTCCGGCGGCCAGGAGCATTCGCCGCTCATAGGGCGAGAGGCGCAGCAGCCGCGCAATAAAGGTGCCGCAGACCGCGCCAATCTGCGTGATCGGCCCCTCCGCGCCGGCGCTGCCGCCGGTGCCAATGACGAGCGAGGAGGCGATCACCTTCACCGGCGCCACGGCCACCGGCAGCTTCGTGGCCGAGTGGTGCCAGGCGGCAATCACGGTGTCGGTGCCGTGGCCGGAAGCTGAAGGCGCAAAGCGCCGCGCAATGATACACGCGCAGAGCGCACCCAACGCCGGCAAGACCAGCCGAACGAACCCGGCAAAGATGGACCCCAAGGACGGCACCCACACGCCTAGGACGCGTCCCCCCGGCCAGAGGCGCTCGAGCAGCACATAGGCCACCTCCGGCGCGTGCGCCAGCCCCGCCTCGCCCGCCGTCGCCGGCGCCTCCAGGTGGCCGAACATCTCCAGCGTGTAGACCCGCACCCACTCGATCATCGAGAAGAACCAGACCGACATCAGCCCCACTGCGATGCCCACCAACGCGCAGATGGCCACCAGCCGCCCCATCCGCAGCGTCTCGCCCTCGGCCGGCACCCAAAAGCGCAGCCAGCTGTGCGCTCGCTTGGCCCGCGCCAACACCGGCGCCACCGCCGCCGCAAAGGCCGCACCCCCGCCGCGCGAGCCCTTGGAAGGCTGCGCCGGGCTCTTAGAAGCATTCGGCTCCATAGCGCGCTCCGCGGCTAATCCTTGAGGATGCGGCGGAAGAACTGCGCCAAGAGAATGACGCCGATGAGGCGCTGCTCGCCATCGAGCACGTAGCACTTGACGGCGTTGCGCTCGGCCAGGTCGGCGGCGATTTCCTGCGCGGGGGTGTCAATCAGGCAGGTGCAGAGGTCGGTATTCATCGCCTCGCAGACGCGGATGCGGTGCGCGGCGCGCAGGCGCTCGGCCAGCGGCCCCATCGTGGTGTAGCTGGCCGAGGAGGAGAAGGCCGAGAAGAGCTTGCGGAAGCCCGAGGGAATGAAGCAGCCCAGCAGCGCGCGGGTGTCCACGGCGCCGACCAACCGCCCGGCATCGTCCACAATCGGCAGCTCCACCTTCTTCTCGTCCATAAAGAGGTCCAGCGCCGCCGAAAGCGGTTCGCCCGAGCGCAGCGCGTCAAAGTCGCGGCTCATCAAGTCCCCGGCGCAGACGTACTCGGGCAGCTTGAGCTCGCTACGGTGGAGGAAGTGCATCACCTCGTCGGGCGAGGTGGCCGCCGTGAGGCGCTCGATGGTCCCCGGCTCGCGCAACAGGTTCGAGAGGGCGCGCAGGATTTGCAGATAGCGCGCCGGCTGACTCTCCGGCACCAACAGCAGGAAGATTAGATGGAGCGGCTTGGCCCCCTCCGCCGCCGGCAGCCCCGCCGGATAGATCCCCAGCGCCAGGTAGGGCCGGTCGATGCCCTCAATACGCGCGTGCGGAAAGCCCACACCCTCGCCCACCACCGTCGGCGCCGAACGCTCGCGCCGCAGGACCGCATCGATAATCGGCGCGGTCGGCACGCCCGGGAAGTGATTGGCCGCCAGCCGATTGACCAGCGTGGAGACGAGGTTGTAGACGGAGGGGACCGTCTGCTCGATGAGGATGTCCGCCTCCGAGAAGAAGGTGCTGAGATAGAGCGTGTTCGTTTCGTTGGCCATAGGCTTTGCTCCCTTGGGTTGCGCGTATCATATCACAACCGCGCGCAACGCGCTTGCAACTCGATCGCCGGGGTGCTTTCGGCAGGGCGGCACGCTCGGAAGTTGTGGTGAAGGCAATGCCTTCCATTACAAAACCGCGCGCCTACGCACGCACGCGCGCGTGCGCGCTCGCGCGATAGGCCCTACCTCACCTCGACCTAGGGCCTACCTCACCGCGACCTAGGGCCTACCTCACCGCGACCTAGGGCCTACCTCGGGTCGACCTAGGGCCTCCCTTTTTTGGGGGTATCGGCGGGGTGAAAGCGGTCGGGGGTGGCGGTCGTGCGGTTGCGGGGGGCGGGGAGGTGCGAGGCAAGCACATAGACAATATGGTAGAATACCTGGCAGAACAACGCGCACGGCGATAAAGCGGGTGGCTCCCCTCGTGACCCCGTGCGCGGAGAAGGATAGCGGTATGACCCAGGTGACCCGGCGGAACTTTTGCACAGGCGCGGTGGTAGGGCGTTGTTGTGAGCGGCTTTAATGAAGGGTCGGGGAAGATGACCATTTATTTCAATAGGGAACTCGCCAAAGGATATCGTTCGTTGCCACAGCAGATGCGCATTCTGACTGAGGCGTGGATGGTGGAGAATATGTATTGCCCGCATTGCGGGTGTGAGGCCTTGGCGCACTTGAAGAATAACCTGCCAGCAGCGGATCTAACTTGCCCGCAGTGCCAGATGGTCTATGAGCTGAAGAGTTCGAAGAAGGCGGTCAAGCAGAAGATCCTCAATGGTGCCTATGACACCCTGATCCAACGGATTACAAGTGTCAGTAACCCAGACCTCTTTGTAATGACCTACAGCCCGACAGATTGGTGCGTAGAGGAACTGTGGCTCATTCCGCGACACTTCTTTGTGCCGTCGGTCATTGAGAAACGGGCACCCCTTTCGTCTTCTGCCCGGCGTGCGGGGTGGGTGGGGAGCAACATCCTCTTTTCTCAGATCCCCGAACAGGGCCGCGTGTGCCTCTTTCATCACCGAGAAGCGGTGCAACGGGAGGTCGTCCTGCGTAAAATGCGGCAAGCGGATGCACTCGTCACGGACAATCTCACTCGGCGCGACTGGTTGATGGATGTCCTCTCGTGCGTCAATCAAATCCCCGGCACGCTCTTTACACTTCAGGAGCTCTACCGTTTTGAGCCCTGGCTTGCCCAGCGGCATCCCGCCAATCGGCACATTCTGCCCAAAATCCGCCAAATGCTCCAGATCTTACGCGACCGAGGCCTCCTCTATTTTCAGTCGAGAGGTGTCTATCAAAAGCGCACCATCTAGACTTTCTGCTTTGTGCCCTTATGTGCGGAGGGGCCTGTAAGCGTTCTTTTTAGCCCCCCTGGCCAGACAATTTTCCGTTACGGTAGTTCTCGCCCGCCAGGAGTTCTCGTTGCGGGGGGCGCGGGGGTGTGCTATGATGGGGGTATGTTTCGGTGTTGGCGTTTGGTTTTGTTGGCCCTTGGGCTGTGGATGATGGCGAGCGGCGTGGCCTGGGCGGGGCGGCCGCTGATTGGCGCGCCGCCGCCGGTGCCTTCCGAACGCTTTCCGAAGTCCGCCTGGGATCGGGCGCAACAGGCTTATCAGTTTGAGCATCCGGCGAAGCGCGCTGCGGCCGGGTTGCCGATTGGGAATGGGCGCCTGATGGCGTTGTGGAGGGGCGCGCCGGCGGAGGAGACCTTTTCTCTGAGTGTGCAGGGGGGCCGGCAGCCGTTGGCGGCCTTGACGGTGCGCCAGGCGTTGCCGGTGAGTGGGCTGGAGCACTATCGGCGCGGCATTCGGCTGGATGAGGGAATTGCCTACGCGGTCTTCTTGGCCGGCGGCGAGTGGCAGATTCGCGAGGCGTTCGTTCCCCGCAAGGAGGATGTGGTGGCCATCTATTACCACGCTTCACAGGAGGTGCCGATGGGCCTCACCTGTTCGCTGACCCCTCCCGGCGGGCAGGGTCGGTGCGCGGTGCTGGCACCGAACCGCCTCCATGTGCAGGGGAGTGTCGGTCCGGACGGCGAGGCGTTCGACATGGTGGCGGCGGTTTTCACGGATGGCACGGTGGAGGCGGAAGGGGAAACGCTCCGGGTGCGCGGCGCGGTGAATGTGACGCTCTATCTGGCGGCCTATGCAGACTCCGCCCGCGCGGAGTCGCGTCTCGCGCGCTGTTTGGAAGGAATTGCGGCGGCGGAGAAGCGCGGGGTGTGGGCGGTCTCGCGTAACCACGCGCTCGACTTCCGCGAACGCTACAGCCGGGCCTACATCACGCTGGGGGCGAAGTCAGAACTTCGGCCGACGCCCGAGGGCTGGATTGAGGCGCGCGAGCGTGGGCAGTTTTCGCCGGAGTTTCTCCTCTTAACCTACGACTTCTCCCGCTATCTCTTCCTCTCCGGCAATTGCCCGGGGGCCTATTGGCCGGCGCGCGCGTGGGGGCTGGCCGAGCGCGACACCGCGCAAGCCGTTCCCGACGGCGCGGCGGGCTGGCCTTTGGCCTACCATTACGCCCAGATGGGGTTGGGGGACGAGGCGATGGGCGCGCTGGATGACACCCCGCAGCACTTGACGATGAACCTCTGTGTCAACGCCGAGGCACCGGCGCAGGTGGCCGATCTCGGCGGCGTGGCCACGGCCCTCAACGAGATGCTCCTACGGAGCGACTCGGGCGTGGTGGAGATCTTGCCGGCGCTTCCCCGGCGCCTGGCCGCAAGCGGCAGCTTCCGTCTGATGACTGCGGATGGGCTTTGGGTGACCTGCCAGTGGCGAGATGGCCGCCCACTCTTCTTGGAGCTGACCTCCCCGCAGGGTGGCACCTACACGGTGCACACCCCCGTCGGTTACGAGCGCTTCACCCTCTCTGCCGACCAAACCCAGAGTATGTTCTTCCACTGGTGCCCCTAAACGCCTCTCGCGCCCCCTGACGGTGGACGCAGTCCATCGAAGTACGCCCGGGGGTGCCGCCTCTGGTGGACTGCAAGATGTCCAGTGGACGACACCCTGTGCCCCCACCCCCGTTCGAGTCCGCCCGATACCCTAAAATTGGTAGGGCCTACCTCGAGGTGACCTAGGCCCTAGGTCGAGGCGAGGTAGGCCCTAGGTCGCTTCGAGGTCGGTGCGGGGGATTTCTTGGGATCGCCGGGGGTGGGCGTTGCGGGGGGCGCGGGGGGTGTGTTATGATAGGGGTATGTTTCGGTGTTGGCGTTTGGTTTTGTTGGCCTTTGGGCTGTGGATGATGGCGAGCGCGGGAGCGGCGCCGGATCCGGCGGGGGCGTTTCGTTTTCGCTTGGGGCCCTTTTTTGAGTGGGGGAGCCGTGAGGGGGAGGGGATGACGCGCCTGGCAGTGCGGCCCTTCTTTGCCTGGGAGCAATCGCCCGTGCGGCGGGTGGATCGGGATATGGAGTTGCTTTGGCCGCTGACGCACTTCGGATGGCGCGGCGAGGAGTTCCACTGGCGTGTGTTGATGACCTTTTGGCGGGAGGCGGACCGCACCAACCGCCGCTCGCGCGACTACTCGCTGGCTATTCCGCCCATCTGGACCCACGGGCGCGACGAGGGGGAGGACTATTGGGGCCTCTTCCCGGTCTATGGCAAGTTGCCGAAGTTCTTTCTGCTCGAGGACTTCCAGTGGGCGCTCTTTCCGCTCTGGCTGCGCTACCGCACCGACGGCTCGCGGGGGGTGATGCGCGACTACTTTGGCTGGCCCTTCTTCTCGCTGAAATACGACCCCGACCGCACACGCTGGGCCCTCTGGCCGCTCTACGGCACCAAGCGCGAGCCGGACTTCGACGCGCGTTTCGTCTTGTGGCCCTTTTGGAACGACCAGACCTTCCACGCCCGGCGCCACAACGGCCACGCCTGGTGCCTCTGGCCGGTCTGCGAGCGGATTGACGCGGATACCGAGCAAGGCTGGGGCCTACTCCCGCCCTTCTTCCGCTACTCCACCACCACCGACGGCGCCCGCCTCATCCGCGCCCCGTGGCCCCTCTTCGAGCGCTACACCGACCCCAACGAGAGCACCTGGAAGAGTTGGCGCTTCTGGGGGATGACCCACCGCGGCACGCGCGATGGCTGGTGGTTCCTCTACCCGCTGGCGATGCACAAGCGCCAGCAGACCGAGGTCCAGCGCACGCGCCTGACGCGCTTCTGGCCCTTCTACCTGGGCGAAGAGGTGGTGGCCTACGATGTCCGCGGCCGGGGGCGCGTGCAGAAGCAGGTCTTCCGGCTGTGGCCCTTCTACGCGAGCAGTTTTCACGAGGAGACGGGCGAGGAGCGCCGCTCGCTCATTCTCTTCCCGATTCACGACGTGCCGGCCATCGAGCGCAACTGGGCCCCCTTCTGGACCTTCTACACCGCGCGGCGCGAGGTGGGCTCGGACGAGACGCTGCACGAACTCTTTTGGGGATTGATTTGGTGGCGAACGCACCGCGAGGCGGGCGAGGAGGAAGCCGAATGATGCTCACACGCGAAGCGGCCGGGAGCCTGGCCGCACGATTGCTCTCGGGGCTTGGCCTCACCGCGCAGGTGACGGCCCTGGCCTGTCTGGGCCTGCCACGGATTTTCTTGGAGCGCGAGTGCCGGCGGACCTGGGCGCGCCAGCTCTACGTGGTGGGCATTGGGACGCTGGCGGTGGCCACGGTGGTGGCGCTCTTCACGGGGATGATCCTGGGGCTGCAGCTGGGGATCGCCTTCCGGCAATTCTCTCAGGAGTTGATGGTGGCCTACACCCTCGCCTTCGCGATGCTCCGCGAGATGGGGCCCTTTATGACGGGTATCATCCTGGCCGCGTGCGTCGGCTCCTCGATGGCCGCCCAGCTCGGCACGATGACCGTCAATGAGGAGATCGCCGCCCTAGAGATGATGAGCGTGAGCCCGGTGCGCTTCTTGGTGGTGCCGCGGCTGTGGGCGATGGCGATGATGTCCCCGCTCCTCTCCTTCTACACCTGCGTGGTGGCCTTCTTCGGCGGGGCGCTGGTCGGCTACACGCAGCTCAACATCCCCTTCCTGCAGTTTATGGGCCAGATTGTCGAGGCCGCCGAGGTCAAAGACCTGTGGGTGGGGCTACTGAAGGCCTTCGTCTTCGGCATCCTCGTCAGCGGCATCTCCTGCACGGTCGGCTTCTGCACCACGCAAGGGGCGGCCGGGGTCGGCGCCTCCACCCGCCGGGCCGTCATCTACTCCTTCCTCGCCATCCTCATCGGTGGCTACTTCATCACCAGGTTCTGCTATGTCCTCTAACGCCGAGCCCGCCGTCGCCTTCGAGCAGGTCTGCAAGCGCTTCGGGTCGCGCCGGGTGCTTGACGGCCAGACCTTCGCGGTCCAGCGCGGCGAGCGCTTCGTCATCATCGGCCCCTCGGGCACCGGCAAGAGCGTCTCGCTCAAGCTCGCCTCCGGCCAACTCTCGCCCACCTCCGGCACCGTCCGCCTCTTGGGCCAAGACCTCTCCACCCTCTCCGCCACCGCCCTCGCCGCCCTTCGCCGCCGCGTGGGCTACCTCTTCCAGAGCGGCGCGCTCCTCGGCTGGAAGACCCTCGCCGAGAATGTCGCCCTCCCCCTGCGCTCGCACGGCCGCCTCCCCGAGCGCGAGATCGCCGAGCGCGTCCAGGCTGCCCTCGCCGAAGTGGGCTTGGCCGACGCCGGCGAGCTCTACCCGGCCGAAGTCTCCGGCGGGATGGTCAAGCGCGCCGCCTTCGCCCGCGCCATCATCGAGGAGCCGGAGGTCCTCTTCTTCGACGAACCCACCTCGGGCCTCGACCCGGTGATGTCGCGCACCATCGACGCGCTCATCACCCAAGTCAACCAAACCCACGGCGCGGCCTGCGTCGTCGTCACCCACGACCTGGCCGGCGCCCTGCGCTATGCCGACCGCATCGGCTTCCTCAAAGCCGGCCGCTTCCTCACCGTCGCCACCCCCGCTGAAATCCTGAACTCCCCGGTCCCGGAAGTCCAAGCCTTCCTCGCCGCCCAAGCCTTGGAGCCCTAATATGGCCAACAAGTCCCAAAGCATCCTCCCCGAAGTCATCACCGGCCTCTTCGTCGTCGCCGTCGTCGCCCTCCTCGCCTTCTTCACCATCATCATCAGCGGCGTCGATTGGCTCCACGGCAAGCACACCGTCCTGCGCCAAGCGCGCTTCGAGCACGTCGGCTCGCTCCGCGTCCAAGACCCCGTCCATGTCCGCGGGATGAAGGTCGGCAGCGTCCAATCCCTCACCCTAGGCGATGGCTGCGTCTGGGTCAACTTCCGCATCAATGCCGATGTCCCCCTCCGCGCCGATGCCACCGTCACCGTCGGCCAAACCTCGCTCCTCGGCGGCAGCTGCCTCGTCCTTGAACCCGGCTCGACCAGCGCCGAGCCCCTCCCCGAAAGCGCCCCCATCGGTGGCAAGCCCCCCGTCGACATTATGGACAACCTCGGCGAACTCGTCGCCGAACTGCGCGAAGCCGTCGACCCCGAAGACCTGCGCACCTCCCTCGCCAACATCCGCACCCTCTCGGCCGACCTCGCCGACCTCTCCGGCCGCGCCCGCCGCGGCGAAGGCCTCATTGGCCGCCTCTTCGACCCCAAGGACACCACCTACGACGACGTCCAGGCCACCGTCGCCAACCTCCGCACCCTCTCCGGCGACCTCCGCGACGGCAAAGGCCTCCTCGGCAAGCTCCTGCGCGAAGAGGACACCACCTACGCCGACCTCCAGTCCATCCTCGCCAACCTCCGCGACGTCTCCGACGGCCTGCGCGACGGCAAGGGCCTCCTCGGCAAACTCCTGCGCGAAGAGGACACCGCCTACGCCGACCTCCAAGCCTCCCTCGCCAACATCCGCGAAATCACCGCCAAACTCAACAACCCCCAAAGCGGTCTCGGCCGCCTCCTGACCGCCGACTCCCCCCTCATCGGCGACCTCGAAGCCACCGCCGCCAACCTCAAGTCCGTCACCGCCAAGCTCGACAGCGGCGAAGGCACCCTCGGCCGCCTCGTCAACGACCAAGCCATCGCCGACGAAGTCGAAGCCGCCATCCGCGACGTCCGCCAGATCATCGACAATATGCGCGACACTGCCCCCATCACCACCTTCTCCTCCCTCTTCTTCAGCGGGATGTAAGCCCGCCCCGCCCTCGCCCCTAAGGCAACTCATAAGGCCCCGTCTTATCGCCAATAAGACGGGGCCTTATTGCAAACAAGACGGGGTCTTATTGCCAATAAGACGGGGCCTTGTTAATTCCACCCCGCCCGAGCGATTTTTGACTTAGGCCCTACCTCGCCTCGACCTAGGGCCTACCTCGCCTCGACCTAGGCCCTAGGTCGCCTCGAGGTAGGCCCTACCTTTTTTAGGGTATCCTCCAGCCACCCCCACCTCCCCCCAGCGCTTTCGCCCATTCCCCCTCGCGCGGCAGCGCGGCTAAAAGC
>JBJFFT010000176.1:0-16450 GCA_051891975.1 Candidatus Spyradenecus sp.
TCTTCCTCCGACTTCTCTTTCTTACGACTGCGCAATTACATTGTAGACGGTTCAAAATGACCTAGGGGCTAGTTCGAGGTGGACACTGGGTGGGGGATATGCTATAGTAAGGGTATGGCGGACGAAGAAGCGGCGCAGACGATAGAGAGCGGACAGACTTTTCAGAAGCGGGCGATGGGCTCGCGGGAGGAGTTTGCTGTCGGCTCGCGGATTGGGGTTTACCGGGTTCTCCGGAAGATTGGCGAAGGGGGGATGGGTGCGGTCTACGAGGTGGAGCACGAGATGCTCCATCAGCGTTTTGCGCTGAAGACCTTCTTCTTTACGGACAGTTCGGCCGAGGAGCGGGCGGACACCGAGCAGCGTTTTCTGTTGGAGGCGCGGGTCACTGCGCAGATGCGCCACACGGGGATTGTGGCGGTGCAGACGTTGGATCGGGATGCGGCGAGCGGGAGCTACTACTTCGTGATGGAGTATGTGGCGATGGGGCGCGCGCGGCGCTCGGCGTTGCTGGCTTCGGCGGTGGGGGACGGCAAGGCGTGGCGCGAGATGACTTCGGGGGTGACGGTGGCCGAGGGGGAGGCGGCGGTGGGGCTGTCGCTGGAGGATGTGTTGCAGCACGCCAAGCGGTTGAATCGGCCGCTGAATCCGGGGGTGGTGCGGCAGTTGCTGCTGGATGTGGCCGACGCGCTCTCCTACGCGCATCGCTTTGGCGAGGGGATTGTCCACCGCGACATCAAGCCGGCCAACATCTTGGTCCGCGCGGATGGGCACGCGGTGATTGCGGATTTCGGGGTGGCGAAGGTGCTGGACAAGCGGCTGCGCGGGTCGATGCTCGGCGCGAATGGGGCGAGTCTGTCGCTGCGGATGGATGAGGGGGGCGCAGCCTATCACCTCATCCTGGGCACGCGCGACTATATGGCCCCGGAGCTGCTTTCTGGCGCGCCGCCCTCGCCGAAGACCGACCTCTTTGCCCTGGGCGTGGTGGCCTACCAGTTGCTGACGGGCGAGACCTTTGGGTCGGGTGCGAAGATGCCCTCCGAGCTTGGTTTTCCCAAGGCCTGGGATGCGCCGATTGTCGGCTGCCTGTACACCGATCCTGCCGACCGTTGGGCCAGCGTGGCCGAGTTCCAGCGCTCGCTCGAGGGGCTTAAGCCGCTACGGTTGCAGACTAAGACCGGGAATAAGGAGCGGACGCGCACCGTGCAGAGCGCCTCGCCGTTGGCCGTGCCGTTGGCGACACCGGCGCCGACGGCCTCCGAGCCCCGGCGTGGCGGGTGGGTGCTCTCGGTGGTGATGGCGCTTGCGGCGGTGGCGTTGGGACTTTTTTGGTGGGGGCGCGAGCGCCAGCGCGTGAAGGCGCCGCCCCTGGCCTTCCCCGAGGTGCCGGCGGACGAGCGCTTCTTCCTGGCGCCGGGGCGGGAGGGGTGGACGCTGATGCGGGTCCATCCCGATGTGTGCGGGGTGGTGAGGGTGCCGGCGGTGATTGGCGGCAAGTGCCTCTCGGAGGTGTCGGCCGAGGTGTTGGAGGGGTGCCAGCACGTCACCGAGCTGCGCTTGCCGGCCGGGGTGACGCGCCTGGCGGCGGCTAAGCCCGAGCCCGCAGTCAAGCCGTTGCCCGCGGATCAGCCGGCGCCCCAGCCTGTGTTGCCGCCGCCCCAGGAGGTGACGAAGGCTCTGGCGGAGGCGACGGCGGCGGGGACGTTTGCGGGGGCGGAGGATAAGCGCCCGGCTGCAGGGGCGCTTTTGGAAGAAGCGGGGGCGATCTGGCAGGTGCGCAAAGACCGCGCGAGCGTGGAGTTGGTGGGGACCACCTCCAAGCCGCCGGCGGTGTGGAGTTTGCCCGAGCAGGTGCAGGGGCTGCCGGTGGTGGCGATTGGCAAAGAGGCCTTGCGGGATACGCAGGTGAACTTTGAGCGGATTACCTTGCCGCGCGCGCTTCGGGAGATTGAGCCGGAGGCCTTTGCCGATTGTGCCATCGAGCAGTTGGCGTTGCCCGAGGGGATGGAGACGATTGGCATACGGGCCTTCTATAAGGCCAAGATCACGCGGATTCGTTTTCCCTCCACCCTCAAGACGATAGGCTATCAGGCCTTCGACTCGGCGATACTCGGCGGGCCGGTGGAGCTGCCAGAGGGGGTCACGAGTGTGGAGCGCGATGCCTTTGCGCGCTGCAACTTCCAGTATCACACCGTCTCGCTGCCGAGCACGCTCAAGCGGCTACCCATCGGTACCTTCTGGAAGGCGTGGGATATCGCGAAGATTGACCTTAAGGGTGTCACCGAGGTGCCCTCCGAGGCGCTCTCCCAGTTGCCGGATAATTTCAAGGGCGGCGATACGCTCGACCTGACCTTCGGCCAACAGCGCGTCACCTTCGCGCCGCGGTCGCTGGGTTTCCGGCGGGAATCGATTGCGCGCCGGGCCTACCTGCGCCTCTTCTTCCCCCAGGGGGCGGAGGTCTCCTTCGCACCGGACTTTTTGGAGACGCCCGAGACGCAGGTGGAGGTGCACCGCGATAGCTGGATCACGCACTGGGACAATGAGGCGAAGGCGTGGGTGGAGGGGCCTCTCTCGCGGCCGATATGGGCGCTTAAGTCGGCGGATCCGCCGGAGCGAGGCTTGAAGATTGCCTACTACAACAACCGTTCGGTGCGTGAGATTCAGGTGCCCGAGCAGCTTAATGGCGCGCGGGTGAGCGCGATTGGCAGTGCTGCCTTTGAGGAGTCTCAAGCCACTTCGATTACGTTGCCTAAGACGCTTCGGAGCATTGACAACGCGGCCTTTATTCGGATGCGTCACCTCAAGCGCATCGAGTTCCCGCCGGAGCTCCTTTTCCCGAGCAGTGGCCGCGGGGCGTGGGGGCTCCAGTGGTGCGGAGCGCTTGAGGAGGTGGTCTTCCAGGGCGTGCCGGAGTGCTTCCCTGCCTACTTCTTCTCCCACTGCGATAGCCTCAAGCGCGTGATTATTCGCGGGGCGGATAAGCCGCCGCGCTTCATCCGGAACCCCTTCGAGAGTACGCCGCAGGAGGGCGTGCTGCTCATCTTGGAGCCGCGTACTGGCTCCCCGCGCTACTTCCTGTGCAAGGAGAATGCGCAGCCGGTCGCCATCACCGCCGAGGAGGCCCAGGCCTGGGACCCGCCCAAGCCCGCGCAACCGAAACCGGCGACCTTTACGGATAGCAAAGGTAGTTATACCGTCCGGCAAAACGACGAGGGCGGCCTCACGTTGATTTCAATGCGGCCGTGGGCTCTCGGGCGCAGCAATACTGTGGAAATCCCCGCGGAGAGTGTCTCTCTTGGGCCGATCACCCGGGTGGGCGCCGGCGCGATGCGTTCCATCGATGCCACGATGCAGCTGCGCCTCCACCGTGAGGTTTACTTTGAGCCAGGGGCCTTCCCCAAGGGCTCTCCGCGCGCCATCGCCTTCCCTGGCAACGAGCGGCCGATCTTCTCGTGCAACACCTTCGCGGGCAAGATTCCGGAGTTCTATGCCTTCCATGCCGAGCATCTTGAGAATATCCCGCCAGTCAAGGTGACAGCCTTCGTCAAGGACAGCAATGCATTCTACCTAAAGACGGCGCGCGGTTGCCTTCTGTTCCAAGCAAAGTCCGCCGATTGGGAAACGGCGAGCTTCCGAGTCCCTGAGCGCGTCCAGGGGTTGGAGGTTATCGGCATCCTGCCGGATGCCTTTGCCACGTGGCCTTACCTCAAGGAAGTCATCCTGCCCAAGCGCAAGGACTTCACGGTCTATCCCGGCGCCTTCAACGGCACGAAGTGCTCTCAGTAAATCTTATGGCTACCACCTCCACCGTTCCCGTCATTCCCCCGCGCACCGCCATCGGCGACTACCGCGTCCTCGAGCGCTTCGCCTCCGGCGGTATGGGCGACCTCTACCGCGTGGTCAACCCCCTCTTGCGCGAGGTCTTTGCGATGAAGGTCTTGCGCGACGATACCGGCGCCAGCCACCGTACCGAGAGCGTCCAGCGCTTTTTCGAGGAGGCCCGCACCACCGTTCGCCTCCGCCACGGCAACATCGTCACCCTCCACACGATGGGCCTCGAGCCCATCTCCGGCCACCTCTACTTCATTATGGACTATGTGGGGCTCACCGCCCAGCGTCGCGCGCAGATCCTCGGCGAGGGGCCTTGGTTCGCTGCCCCCACCACCGAGGCCGCCGACGAAACGCGCGAGCCGATGAGCCTGGAGGACCTCCTGACCCTCCGCGGCCCCATCCCCGAGGACATCCTGCGCATTCTCGCTGCCGACATCGCCGCCGCCCTCAACCACGCCCACCAGGCCGGCGTGGTCCATTGCGACCTCAAGCCCGCCAACGTCCTCCTGCGCAACGACGGCCACGCCGTGGTCGGCGACTTCGGCATCGCCCGCGCCTACCGCGCCTCCGACGGCGAAGAGGGCGCAAGCGGAGCCCAGGCCATCCTCGGTACGCCCCACTACATGGCCCCCGAGCAGCGCAGCGGCTCTTCCCCCCTCACCCCCGCCACCGATATCTACGCCTATGGCGTGATGCTCTACCGCCTCCTCACCGGTTCCTTCCCCGAAGGCGTCTGGAAGCGCCCCTCTGAGCTCGGCTTCAGCCCGGCCTGGGATCGCCTTTGCCAGGACTGTCTGGCGCGCAACCCCGCCGACCGCTGGCCCTCGATGCGCCGCATTCACGCCTACCTGCGGATGATGCCCGAGCTCACGCAGCGCCTGAAAGCCCAGCGCACTCGCCGTGCCAATCGCCTCCTCGCCTTCGCCAGCCTCGGCCTCCCGGCCGCCGCGCTCCTCACCGCCGGTGCGCTCGTTCTCATCCAAAGCCTGCGCCTCTCGGGCACCGACCGCCCGGTCGCCTGGGTCACCGTCCATCCCACGCCCGAAGCCTTCGTCAAGGGCGATGTGGCCCGCGCAGAGGTGCTCCCCGAGGCCGCCGGAATGCTTGCCTACGATGCCGCCGCCCCGGCAGAGCTCCCCCTCCCGCCCTTCCCCCTCGAACACATCAATCGCCTGGCCCTCCCCGAGACCACCCGTGTCCTGCCCCCGGGCTTCGGCGACCGCTTCCCCCGCCTGGAATACATCATCTGCGCGCCCGGAAATCCCGTCTTCTTCGCCCAAGACGGCATCCTCTACCGCCGCGACGACCCCTCCCGCCCCGCGCTTCTACCCCCGCGTCTCTTCGGTGCCATTACCCTCCCCTCGGCCGTCACCGACTTCCCGCACCCCTGGTCCGAAGCCACCACCACCGCCACCACCCTCCGCTCCCAAACCGGCGCCTACGGCCGCGTCCTCTTCCTCCGCGCTCCTCACCCCGTCCGCTGGCTCGCGCGCTAACAGTTAAAAGTTAAATTCGCCTTGCACATGCTGTGAACGTGGCCGTGGCGGGGCGTTGCGCTTGGGGTGGGTGAGGGGCTCGTGGGGGTGGAGGCGGAAGAAGCGCGTTGCGTCGGCGAGGGCTTCGGTGAGGCAGCCGAAGGCGTGGAGGGAGGTGTAGAAGGCGGCGGCGTAGGCTTGGGAGTTGAAGGAGCGGGTGGGGTTGAAGGCGAGGTCGGTGAAGCCATCGTGCGTGAGGAGCTCGGCGGCGAGGGCGGGGTTGGCCTGCAGGGCGCGGCAGTAGAGCCAATCGTAGAAGGCGTGGGGCGGATTGAGGGGCCAGAAGCGGCCGGCGTGGTAGAAGGCCGTGAGCGGGAGTGCGCGTTGGGCGACGAGCGCCTTGACTTCGCGCATCTCGGCCTTGCGATCGGCCTCGGCCATCGTGAGCCACTGGGGGTGGGGGCCCAAGCCGTCTGGGTAGACCTTGGCGGCCTGGTAGTGGAGTTCCACGGGGAGGCCCTCGAGCTCAAGGTTGAGGGCGCTGAGGGCCACGCCGTAGGGGTCGTTGCTGCGGGTGGAGATCTCCAAGGGGTGAGCGGCCAGTGCGCTTTGGGCGATGGCGGCCTGGAGCGAGCGCAGACACTTGGCCTGTTGCGCCTTGGCAAAGCCGGGGACCCACTGGAAGGCGATGGGCTCTTGGCGCACGCCGGGGGTGTTGGCTTCGCCGGGCAGGAGGGGCAGGAAGAGCGGACGGGTGGTCATTGGGGAGCTCCTTTCTTGAGTTACTCAAAGTGTTCGGGGTTGACGTGGAAGGGGAGGCTGTCGGGGTCGACCCCTTCGGTCTCGACGGTGAAGCGGAAGTGGCGCAAGGCCTTTGCGTCCTTGACGCAGATGGCGCGGATGGCCGAGAGGGGGATGTCGCCGGGGTAGAGTGTTTCGGCCTGGCGGCAGGTGGGGAAGGGGGCGGAGGGCGAGGGGAAGAGGGCCTCGAAGCCGTCGATGCCTTGGCCCCAACGGGCGCGGTTGGCGGCGGCGTTGGTGGTGGTGAAGTTCACGCCGGGGTGGGCGCAGAGGGTGGGGTCAAGCTCCAGAACGCACCAAGCGAGGTCTTGCACGCCCATCAGGTTGCAGAGGTTGGTCCGGAAGCGGCGGAAGAGCCCGGCGTTGGTGCGCTGGAGCGAAAGGTTGATGCAGTCGGTGCGGCGGTCGAGGCGCAGGCGGTCGTTGCGCTGGATGTAGTCGAGCAAGTCGCTCTCGGGGTGGGCGGCGGCGTAGGCGCGGACGCGGTCCATCGGCATCATGGCGTGGCAATCGAGCATTCCCAGGAGGTTGACCAAGGGGGTGAAGTGGATGAGGCGGGTGATGGCGTGGCGCTCAAGGGCGGCGAGAATGGCGGTGTCGAGTTCCATAGCGGGATCCTTTCCGGGGGGGCGTTAGCGGGAGAAGAGGGCGTTGGCCGGGGCCAGGAGGGGCGAGGGGCGGCCGGTGGGGGGATAGGCCACGAAGAGGCGGCAGGTGGTGCGGCTCATCGCCACATAGAGTAGCTTGCGATGGGCGTGGTTGACGGCCTCTTCCTCGCTCATCGGGAAGCACTCGGCCGAGCAATCCATCAGCACCACATAGGGGAAGTCGAGCCCCTTGAGCCCGTGGTAGGTGGAGAGTTCAATAGGCGCACTGCGCAAGAACTCCCGGGCTTGGGCCAGGAGCTCGCGCGTGGGGAAGGCGAAGACGATTTGGCCGGGGTGCGCCTTGACGAGGGCGCGCAGTTCGTCGGGGATGGCGGTGGGCGAGGCCTGGATGAGCGCGGGCTTGGCGGAGGCGTCGTCGTCGCTTTCGGCGGGCAACTCGTGGAGGGTGGATTCCTCCTCGGGCGGCTGTTCGCCAAGGATGGCTTCGGCGGCCTGGGCCACCGGGCGGGGATTGCGGTAGTTCTTGGTGAGGGTGAAGGGGTGGTAGCCGTAGGGCTTGAGGAGGGTGCGCAGTTCGCGCGGCATCGCGCCCTGGGGGTAGATGTGCTGGGCGCTGTCGGCCAAGAGGGTGCAGCTGCCGCCGTTCTGCCAATCGATCTGGCGCAGCAGGAGCGTGAGCATCACCGGCGAGAGATCTTGCGCCTCGTCGATGACCAGGTGGCGGAAGGTGGGCTGCATCGGGCGCGCGAGCAGACTCAGGTGCAGGTCCTGCCAATCGGCCTTGCCGCAGGCGTGCAGGTGCTCGTCGTAGCGCACCTTCAACTGCCAGAGCAGGGCGCGGTCCTCTTGGGTGACGCGGACGGCGCGGCCGCGGCCCTCGCGGTTGGCCGCCAGATAGTCCTCGAGCGAGGCGAGCGCGCGGCCCTTCATCCAGGCGATCTCCTCCAGGTAGAACTCGGCCGGCTTGGTGGCAATGGCGGAGGTCGCTTCGCCAAAGACCTCCGTGCGCGCCGCCTCCAGGTGCGCCACGCACTCGGGCTCGGAGGCGAGCAGGTCGTCAGAGAGGCGGCCACCAAGGTATGTCCTGACGAAATACGCATCGGCCGTGAGAACGGTCGGCAGGGGCCCCTTCTGACTCGGAAGGAGCGCGGAGACGGCTTTGACCAACTTCTTGTTGTAGGCCATATAGCCCACTTTGCCCCCAAAGAGGTCCCCCTCGGCCATCGCCTGCTTCACGCGATGAATGGCCACCACGGTCTTGCCCGTCCCGGCGCCGCCCTGGACAAAGAGCGAACGCTCGATCGCGAAGTTGACGACCTTCTTCTGCTCGCCGGAGAGCTGGGTTTGGGTGGGCATACGCTTCATTGTGGGCTCCTCTTTTGGGGGTTGACGGCGCGCATTATGGCGCAACCACCCCGAAAGCGGGCCGTTGGAGTTATCCGCGGACCTCCGCCGCACAAAAACGCTCCGGCCCGGGCCATTTGGCACCGGGCCGGAGTAAACTCAGCACACGCGGCGGCAGAAACCCGCCCGCGCCCCGAGCAGAACTATTAAGACTACCTGTTATTGCAATTAACAGCCAGTCTTAATTGAATTAACAGCCAGTCTTAATTGAATTAACAGCCAGTCTTAATTCAATTAAGTGGTAGTCTTAATTATCCCGCTCGGGGCGGCAGGTTATTGGCGAACGCCGGAACGGATGTTGAACGAGGGCTGATCGCAACGAGACCTGGCGCGAGCACTGGTCGATCTCGCGTGGAATCGAAGGAGTGTTCCGCCGTGTGGAGGGTTAGGGGGTGGCGGGCGGGGGCAAGAAGTCGGTAGCCAGGGCTTGCTTTAAGTTGGGCAAGTCGTCAAAGACTTTGACTTGCAGCAGCTTTGCTCGTTCGCGATCGAGTTTCCCCAAGGGGGCAATCGAGACGAGTGCCCCCTTGGCTTTTAGCCCCTGTTGGCTGGCGAGGTGGGCGACCTTGTAGAGCGCGTTATCTACGCGCGTATCGCCCTTCTTCTGCCGGAAGTTGCGCGCCTTGCATTCGAGGATATAGAGTTCATTGCGATGGAGAAGGACCACGTCCAGTTCGTTGCGCATTTGGCTATTTTGGGCGCGCAAGACGACATTCATCAAGCAGCGCTCCTTGGGGATATGCAGCTCTTTCAAGCAACGGAAGGTGTATAGTTCCAGCCAGCCGCCTCGCGCGAAGTCCCGGGCTGCCTTGTTGGCGAAGGTAAAACCTTGCCCAACAGCCAACAGATAGCTTCGCTGAAGGGCAGCGAAGAGTGCGTCCCAAGCCGCGGGGCGCGGATCGGCGTTGAAGAGGTGGTTGGCGTTCAGGTCGTTCTTAGATTCGGCCTCACTTGCGATGGCGTTCAAGGTGACGAGCGCTTGACGCCACTTGGTGATGTGTTCGGCCACCGTTTCGGCAAAGGTCTGCCAGGTGGAAGGCGTTTCACTGCGAGCGCTTTGCTCTTCGATGACATATCCGTTCAGCTCAAGGACGGTCTGGATGGTGGGGGTCTTGAGCGGGACTTCGCCCTGGCGTTCGGGCGGGGCTTCCCGGTCGGTCAGCCAGAGCAAACGGTCGGTTTGCGCGTCAACGTAGAAGAGGGGCTTACCTGCCATTCGGAAGACCTCTTGGGCGGCGATGGCCATCAGTTTGGTGCCGCCGGTGGCGTTGAGCACAAGGTCCTCCGCTTCGTGTTGCGCCACCCAGGAGGTGAAGACCTCTAGTAAGGAGGGGAGCTCTGTGGCGGCAGGGAGGTCTAGAAGCTCGGGAGCGGGAAGTCCGTGGTTGCAACAAACTTGGGCGAAGGTCTGCGCCCGCTGCTTCATCTCCGGAGTGACGGCCAGGGTAATGGCGTTGGGCTTCAGAGTGTGAAGCGGGAGATAGTTCGGCATCGGCTGGGCGGAGATGAGGCAGAGGATATGCATAATGTTCCTTCCAGGGAGACTAGAGCGCTTGCCAGTGATGGTTAAGGAGGTAGTCGCGGACTTCGCCTTCTAGCGAGTTGGGGTCACAGGCGTTATCGGTGTAGAGGCAGAAGGCGTGGAAGCCGTCGGTGGATTGGAGGGGGCGCAGATGGAGCGCGGCGGCTTGGCGCGGGGAACTGGCACCGAGCGCGGCGGCCGCGGGATTGGTGGGGTGGAGATTCTTGCTTTTCCGGAGGTCTTGGAGGGTGGCACCGAGGTGTTCGTGGGCTTTGAGGGCTGAGGCGAAGCGCTCGGGGGCCTCGAAGAGGTAGACCTTCCGGGGCTTTAGCGCCTTGGCCAAGGCGCGCACGCGCTCAGGGGTTGGCAATGGCGTTTCGGCGAGGGCGCCGAAGCCGCGCGTGGCACGCAGACCGAGGGCACCGAAGGTGCAGAAGGCCTCGACGGCGTGTGTCAGCTTCTCCCAGGGCGCTTCGGCCGGGCGGACTTCGTCGATGAGGAGCGTGAAGGTGGCCCCTTCGCCGAGGTAGTGTTGCCCTTGGGTGCGGTGGATGTCTTCCTTATTGCCGGAGACCTTGGCGAAGTAGCTCAGGTAGCCGTAGGGTGTGTTGGGGGCGCAAGGGACTTCGCCCTTGTTCTTACCTGGCGTTCCGGGCACCACGCGGACGCGGACGGCAGAAGCGACGGTGCCATTATGGACACCGCCGAAGAGTGCTTTCTCTTCCTCAATCGTACCGCCGAGGACGCGGAACCACCAACGCAACACACCGCGGATGGAGGGCGCGCGGACTTCGGGGCTGTTTTGGTTCGCCCCGGCCAGGAAGGCGGGAGTAATGAAGGTGAGTGACTTCTCAAGGTGTCTCATTTCGTGCCTCCTTTGGCTTCCTTGACGGCCTTGATCAGGGCTTGCTGGACCTTATTGAGGTCCTTGAAGGTGCCGAGTCGCTTGCGGAAGGGTTCGTCTTGCAGCAGGTAGTTGACGATGGCCTTGGCTTTCTTCGTTTGCTTGGGGTCGTAGGCCTTGAGCAGCTTGACGCGCTTCTTCTCGTCGCTGGCGCAGAGTTGGTCGAAGAGGGCTTTATCGTAGTCCAATTCGGGGGCCTTGGGGTAGCGATTGCTCAGGCGGTTGAGCAGACCTTGCTGGCGCGCCTGGAAGTCGGCGGAGAAGGTCTTGACTTCCGCTTTTAGCGCGTCGAGCTGTTTGGCTTCTTCGGGCGTAAGGTCGCGTCCATCGGAGGCTTGGTCCAGAGCCTTGAGTTCGGCTTCGAGCGCCTGGCAGCGCATCCTTTTCTGTTCCTGAGCGGCGGCTTGTGCGCGTTGGGTGCGCGTTGCCTCGGTGATGTCCTCGAACCAGCCGTAGCCGGCGGCGGTTTTGGCGCCGGCACCATTTTCGGTGAGGGCGCGCGTGAGCCAGGTGGCGGCCAGGGCGAGGTCGCCGGGCTGGGCGCGGCGGAGGGGCGCGAGGAGGAAGCGGAAGAGCGTGCCAGCCTTGACGGTGAGGAAGAACTGCGGGTTCGGGCCCTCGTTGTCGGCGGCCTCGGGGCGGTTGCCGCTATAGTAATTGGGGTGGTGGCAGGTGAGGACGTCGACCTCGAGGTGGTTGCCGTCCGTTATCGGTAGGGCGGGGAGGAAGGCGATGGTGCCGGCGGCTTCGGGTTTATCGGGTTTGTCGGGGGGCGAGCCGAAGATGCGCGTGAAGTCTGCGGCTTCGATCTCGCCCGCCTGCCAGAGTTGCCAGGCGGCGTGGCGGGCGATGCCCTTGACGGCCGAGCCGGGGATCATCGGCACGCCGAAGTGCGGGTGCAGGCAGATGCCGGCATTCTCGAGGATGCCTTCAGCAAGGTTGATGGCCAGGCGCGAGCGGAGCTTGTAGAAGCGCTCCTCGGCTCCCGACGGCAAGGGCAACTCGGCGAAGAGCTGCTTTTGCTTGGCGCACGCCACCTGCTTGGCGCACGCCACCACCGCGTCAAGCTCGGCCTTCTTTTGGTCGCCGCCAACGGTGGCGAACTTGAAGAGGCGCAACGAGGGAGAGTCGCATTCGCCGAGCACCGCTTGGATGGCTTCCGGCGCAGCGCAGCGGGGTTCACTGTTCGCCATGGTCCTTCTCCTGGTTGCTCTCCTTCTTGGCGAAGCGCCGGAGGAAGGCGAGATAGGCCATCGTCTCGGCGGTGGCGGCGCGTAGTTGCGAGACATCAGCTTTGGCTAGTTTCTCAAACCACGCCTTGGGGTCAGCGGCGTTCCGGGCGATGGGGTCCTCAATGCTTTGTAGGTGCGTCAGCACGGCCTGGAAGACCGCCCGGTGGCCGCCCCCTTTTTCAAGGGCGAAGGCGAGGGCACCGAGGAGACCGCTCTCGATGATGTAGGCAGGGATCTTCTTGGCCACTTCGCCGCCATTCTGGCCAGCGAAGATGCCATCCTCCGCTGCCTTGACGGCGTTTAGGGCGCGGATTTGCGCGAGGTTGCGGCTGGGGGTGGGGCTCAAGATTGCAGGTGCCATTGCGTGCCTCCTTTCACTGCAGGGTGATATCGCACCAGCCCAGGCCAGTGGAGGCATCGGCACCGACTTGCAAGAGATGGCCGCTCTCGCCAATCTTCGCGCAGAGCGTCTTGAGGTCGGCCTCGTCTTGCGCCTGGAGGGTGGCCACGAAGAGAGCCTCGGAGGGGACATTCTCTTGCGAGAAGAGGGCGCCATCGGCCACGGTGCCGGTCTCATCGTCAATGCGGTTGTGGTTGGCGATTTCGCAGGCGTTCTGGGTGAAGTAGGTCAGCAGCGTGTCGCTGACCAGCGCCAGGCGGGTGGCACAGGTTTTGGACCAAAGGGGATTCTTCGCGAGTGCTTGGAGTTTCGCCATCACATCCTTCGGGAAGTTTCTTGTCCACCCCAGGACGTACTCCTCAAAGATGGCCTTGTTGTTGGGGGCGCAGAGCGTAGTGTCGCAGCAGACGGCCTCGTCGTCAACCGTCGGCAGACCGAGGGACTCGGTGGGGAAGAGGCGTTGCAGGAGCAGCGGCGAGGTGATCCAGGCGAAGCCTTTCTTGGCCGAGCGGATGGGGAAGGCGACGAGCCGCGCTTCGCCCACCAAGAGCGAGCCGCGCTTGGCGTCGGCCTTGTCGTCGTCTTCGCCGAGGAGGCGCTTGCCCTCCTCGGTGCGCTTGTTGTTCTCCAGGAAGAGGTCGGCCAGCACGCCTTTGAGGGCCGAGCCGGGGATGAGCGGCAGGCCGGTGGCGCGCTCGCGGAGGATGGGCTGGTCGACGGCGCCGACCGAGGTGCCGCAGCCGATGTGGAGCGGGGTGCGGGTGAAGAGGGTGAGGGTGCGTTTGTGCATAAGTGTTCTCCTGTGGTGTTAAAGGGTTTTTTGGGGGTCAGGGATGAAGGAGGCGAGACCGAGGCCGAAGCCCTTCTCGCCGAGGTCCGAGCGGTTGCGCAGGTTGAGCTGCGCGCGCAGTTGTTCGGCCTCCGCCTCGGTGTCGCACGCGAAGGCGTAGACCGTGCCGGGCGGGACTGCCAGTAGGGTGGGGGTGGCCCCCGCTTGCGAGTCCCAGCCTGAGAAGGCAAGCGGCTCGCGGTTGAGGCACGCGCCAATCAGTCGGGCTGTGGCGAAGGTTGGTACGGCGGCGGCCACGCGCTTGCGGTAATCCGCGCGCTTTTCGCCCGGAGCTCGCGGCGGCACGGCGGTCTCGGCCGCGCTGACCGGGAGCATCACGCGCCCATCCTCGGCCACCCAACTCGGCCGCCAGCCGGTGGTGAAGAGCGCGGGGGTGAGCAGCGTCCAGCGCACAACGCGCGAGGGCTTGCCCTTGGGGAGCGTGGCCAAGGTCTCCAACAGGGTTGGCCCCTCCGCCCTGCAGAGGGTTGCGGTGCCGCCCTGGCCGCCAAAGCGCACCGCGCGCCCGGAGTCGACCGGCTCCCCTTCGTGCTGCACGCGGCAGATGTCCGCGCGCATCGTCACGTCGCGGGCAAGGGCCAGATATTCTGCGCCATACTGTCCCGAGCGCTGGCCGCTCATCCGCTTGGAGGCACCGGTGGCATCGTCGAGCGTGGTGCCCAGACGGTGCTCGGTGAAGAAGAGGGGTTTCTCCGGCGGCTTGGGCTCCTTGGGCTGCTTGGGCTCCTCGCCGCGCAGGTAGGCCTCGTAGTCCTCCTGCGAGATCCAGGCGGGATACTCCTTCTTGCCCGTCGCCTTATCCAGAAAGGCGCAGGTGAGGGGCGCGGGCAGGTCGGTTTCGCCTGGGGGCATCCGGCACAGCCCCATTCCCCAGTCAAGCGGCCGGGGGAGATAGAGTTGGCCCTTGCGCTCGGGGAAGGGCCCCTGCACATTGAGGTCCTGAATGTCGCCATAACGCTCCTTACGCTCGGCGTTTGCCTCGGGGTCCCCGATCAGGGCGTGGATGACGGCGTTGTAGAGGTGGTCCGGCCGCGGCCAGTTGGCCCCGTGGCCGACCACGAAGGTCTCCTTGTCGGCCTTGCAATTATCGCTTGGCCGGGCATCGCGGAAGAAGAGGATGTCCCGGGGTGTGAGGGTGTAGGGGTGCCAAGTGGGGCTCATACATTGTCCTCCCGTTTGCGGCTGATAAAGGTTTCGCAGAGGAAGAGGTTTAGGAAGTCGGCCAATCGTTCCTCCGGCCAGGCCGCCAAGGTCTCAAGCACCGCGGCCTCCCACTTCTCCTTGTTATCGAGTTTGGTCTGCTTGAGTGTATGCTCGGTCTCGAGCCAGACCACGTTCTTGAGCTGCTTGGGTAGCTTGTCGTCCACGAAGTAGGGCTGTAGGAAGCCGGCGAGTTTGTAGGCAAAGCGACTCTCTTTGTTTTCCTTCTCCCGGTGCGCCTCCAGCAGGTTGGCAAAGAGTGCCATCCCGCGATCCTCCCACTTCGCGCCCCAACGCAACTCCTCGCCCGAGCGCTTCTTGACCGTCAGGGCCAACGCGCCGCGACCGTAGTCGTGCTTGGCGCGCTGTTCGGCCTGCCTTGCCGCCTCGATGATGAGCTGCAGCGGCACCTTGGTGCTCCCCACCGCCAACCCGGCCGACACCTCGCCGCCCACCTTCTTCGTGAAAAGGTCGCGCAACGCTCGGGCGCAGGCCAGGGAACGCGTTGCCGGCAGCACCGCCAGCACATCGTCGCCTCCGGCGTAAATCAGTTTGCCTTCGTACTCCTTCACCACAGCTTCGACCTCGCCGGCAAAGGCCTTGAGCTGGCGACTGAAGGCCTGGTGCTCGGCTTGCGTCTGGAAGTGGGAGAGCGTCTCGCCCATCTTGTCGCCATCCATCATCAGCACGGCCCGATACTTCTCTTCCGCTGGGAGCTTCCAGTCGCCGCCCGAGAGCGTCCGCTTGATGAGGTTCATCGCCCCCAGACCATCACGCAGCGCCTCCTCCTTCCCGGAGAGCACATCCTTCTGCCGATTCTCGCCGTGCTCGTGCCAGGCATCAAAGGTCCGCACATTCCGCCGCGCGGCCAACCGCTTCCCGATGGCCTTGTAGTCCTTACCCATCTGGCCGCTGGGCTCGGGGAGCACCGCCCAGGAGGTCTGCAAGAAGGCGCTCACCTGCGCCAGAAAGGCCGCGCGATCGACCCCGGCGCATACCGGGTGTGCCAACGCCGCCTCGGCCAGCGCGTCTAACTTTTCCCGTGCAGCCTTCTCGGCTTGCTGCGCAATCTCGACTGCCTGCGCCCGCGGCACAAAGACCAAAAAGCGGTTCGGAATCCCCTCGTCATCCTGCGCGTCTGCCGGGAAGACCGCCTTGGCGCGGTAGTCCGGCACTGCCTGCAACGCCGCAAAGGTGACCTTCGAGAGCAACGTCGACCCCGCCCACAGGTCCTTGACCTCCTGCGCCTGGGCAATGAAGCCCTGCACCGGCCCTAACTGGAAGAGCAATAACGCCTCTTCTGCCATACTTTCCTCCTAATCTAACCACGAAAGTTTCAAGAAGTGCCACGCGGCAATCGCCTCGGCCGGAATCTCTTCGCCCGAGCGCACCATTGCCCCCGCGCGGTCCGGCGAGAGCACATAGCACGCCCGGAAGCGCCGCCCATCGAGCACCGGATAGCCCGCTTCATCCAGCGTCACCACCGGCCGCTCCTCGCGCGGTGCCAAATCCACCCCCGCCACCGCCGCCGCCTCGGCGCGACTGTTCGCGTGCCCCCAAAAGGAGCACACCTCTGCCCCAACCGTCTCCGCGCGGAAGCGCTCGGGCGCAATCTCCTCCACCGTCACCCGGTGGCCGCGCACCAAGGTCAACGGAAAGGTATTGCCGATCAACACATGCTTGCTTGCCATACACGATCTCCAAAACGCCGCCATCATAGCGCACCCCTCGCGCTCGTTGACCGCGCCGGATCTCCGCAGAGTTCCGCAGTTCATCACTTCCCCTCTGTCAGCCACGGATGTCTCCCCCGCCACGCTTTGGGCAGCCCCCTCACCGTCACCTTCGGCTGCACCGTTGCCGCCTTTCCGCGTGTCGGCAAGAGCCCCGCCACCACCGTCGCCGGCAACACGCCTCGCAGGCTTTCGCGCAGCGCACTCATCGTCTTGGAGACATCCTCTGTATTCGCCGAGGAGAGTTCCTGACTGAAGCGCAAGCTCTCGCTCAACTTCGCCAACCACGTCAACTGCTTCTCCGCGCCGCCCAGTTGGTGGAGCGCATAGATCTCCTGATGGAGCTCCCTGGGGTCGACTTTGCCGTGCCAAAGCCCCAGCGCCACCGCAAACTCCGTCGCCGCCACCTGGAGCGTCTGCCCATTGACCGTGAGCGTGCCGCTCGCCAAGTCCAACGCCACCTCCGGCGCCTTCGCCACCGCCTGCTCCACCGCCC
>JBJFFT010000177.1:0-16378 GCA_051891975.1 Candidatus Spyradenecus sp.
ACCCCGGTCAGCTCCGCCCAGTTCTGCGCGCGGAAGAAGACCCACGCCACCGTCACCGCCAGGTCAACACCAAGGATGGCGCACACGCGCCCCAACACGCCTCGCGGCACCGTCGACCCCGGCCACACCTTCCGCCGCAGGATGGCCCCCGTCTGGAAGAGCGCGTGCAGCGCGCCCCACGCCAAGAAGGTCCAGTTCGCCCCGTGCCACAACCCCGAGAGCAGGAAGACGACCCACAGGTTGCGCACCGTCCGCGCCGTGCCCGCACGGCTGCCGCCCAGAGGAATGTAGATGTAGTCCTTAAACCAGGTGGAGAGGGAGATGTGCCAGCGCCGCCAAAAGTCGATGAAAGAGGCGGCGAGATAAGGACGATCGAAGTTCACCATCAAGCGAAAGCCGAAGAGGCGGGCCACGCCCCGGGCGGTGTCGGAGTAGCCCGAGAAGTCGCAGTAGATTTGCAGGGCGAAGAAGAGCGCGCCAATCCAGCAAGTCGCCCCTTGATAAAGCGCGTAGTTACGGAAGACGCTGTCCACGTAGAGCCCCAATGTGTCGGCCACCACCATCTTCTTGAAGAGGCCATAGATCATCAGCGCCACTCCCTGAATGGCCGCCTCGGACTCAAAGCGCCGCTCCCGGGCAAACTGCGGCAACAGGTTCGAGGCGCGCTCGATAGGTCCGGCGACCAACTGCGGGAAGAAGGCAATAAAGGCCAGGAAGTCAATCAGACTGCGCGTGGGCTTCAGCCGGCCGAAGTAAATATCCAGCGTGTAGCTCATTGCCTGGAAGGTGAAGAAGGAAATCCCCACCGGCAGCGCCAGGTGCAACATCGCCGGGTGCCAAGCGAGCCCCACGCCCCGCATCAGCGCGGCAAAACTCGCCACGAAGAAGTCATAATACTTGAACACCCCCAATGTCCCCAGGCAGCCCACACAGCACGCCGCCAGCAATAGCCTCCGCACCCCCCGGCGCTGCGTCGCCTCCAAAAGCCGCCCCGCCACAAAGTTGACCAGCGAGCAGCCAACTATCAGCCCCAGGAAGCGCCAATCCCACCAACCGTAGAAGAGATAGCTCGCCGCCAAAAGCCAGCCATTCTGCCAACGCCGGGAACCGCGCAACGCCCAGTAAACGCCGAGTACCGTCGGCAGAAAAAGCGCAAACGCCAGAGAGTTAAACAGCATCGTCTTACTCCTCGTCAGGGAACCCCCAGGCGCCCCCTCGGCTGCGTACAGCACCCCTCCGCCCCCACGCAAGCACCACCTGCGCGGGAGTTCGAGGAAACGATTCTGTTCTGCAAGACATAAAAGCACGCCTTTTTCAACGTGCTTCGGTGGGGCCCTAGGAAAGCCCATTGCTAGACACGGAGAAAAAGGCGCGCCGATACAGCGCACCCGCCCAAACGTGTTGCCTAACAATTGAAATTTCCTAGGTTTCACCGAAGCAACTTGTTTGCGCAAAGCGCAATCACAGAACGGCTCTCCCGTTCCTGCCCGCCAGTATAGCAAATCCCACCTCTCCCCGCGTACACCCCTCCACCCGCGCAAGGGGAAAATCGAAGCAGAGCCTAGGCCAAATTGAAATCGGGGCGAGGCGAACTATTAAGTGCACCTCTTAATTGAATTAACAGCACCACTTAATTGAATTAAGAGGGCCTCTTAATTCAATTAACAGGCCCTCTTAATTATCTTCCTCGCCCCGGGGCCAAATTGAGGTAGGCCCTAGGTCAATTCGAGGTAGGCCCTAGGTCAATTCGAGGTAGGCCCTAGGTCGAGGCGAGGTAGGCCCTAGGTCGAGGCGAGGTAGGCCCTACCTTTTTTGGGGGTATCGGCGAGGGGGTGGAGCGGGGCCCCGGGGCGGATGCGGGAGGAGCAGGGCTGCCCGTTTGACGGGCAGCGTCCTCGCGGCCCAGGTGAGGCCCAGGCCGCCGGGGACGGCGGCCGTCAGAACGGGCGACGCAGCCAACCGCTAGCCGCTAACCGCTAGCGAGCACCGCGAACCACCCGTCGCGGAACGCGTGCTAGTAGCTAACCGCTAACGGCTAACCGCTGGCTCGCGTAGCGAGCCTCCGATTTGCGTGGCGAGGAAAGGTGTGCTATGATCGCAAGCAACACCGAGTTAGTTAGAGGAGCACAGGATATGAGTTCAATGCGTCAGGAACCGGCTTGCGGTACGCAGTTATTGAAGTGGGTGGGCGATGTTTTGGAGGTGCGGGCGTTTCGCGAGGGGAAGGGGGCCGGGCGGATGGTGTTCCGAACGAACTTGGGGGCGGCGGCTATTCATCAGGCCGAGGTGTTAGCGCACGTAGATGAGGCGCGGCTGATGAGCGGGGATGATTGGCACGATGTGCCGATGGAGTCGTGCGGGAAGGGGGAGTGGCGGGTGCGTCTGCCGCTGTTGGAGGTGGGGATCTTTGAGGGGAAGATTTGCTTCTTGCCGAATACGCGGCCACAGCCGGAGTGGTTGGATGGGCCGAATATGGTCATTAAGGTGGCGCCGGCGAAGACGGCGGGGGGGAACCTAATTTACGCGGCCTTTGTGCGGCAGTTTGGCGCGCGGATGGCCTCGGCCGACGCGGGGCAGGCGTATGCGCGCGAGGAGGCGGTGTTGGACCGCGCGGGCTACACGGTCATCCCCCCGAGCGGGACCTTCCGGCAGCTGATGAAGCACTTGGACCATATTCTCGTGCGCCTGGGTTTCCGCCACTTGCTGCTGTTGCCGATTCACCCCACGCCGACGACCTTTGCGCGGATGGGGCGTTATGGCTCGCCCTTCGCTGGGCGGGACTTCTTGGATATCGACCCGGCGCTGGCGGAGTTTGACCGTTCGGCCACGCCGCTGGACCAGTTTCACGAGTTGATTGCGGCGGTGCACGCGCGCGGCGGGTCGCTGATGATGGATTTGCCGGCGAACCACACCGGGTGGGCGGCGACCTTCCAGATCCACCACCCGGAGTGGTACAAGCGCGATGACGATGGCGCCTTCCATTCGCCCGGGGCGTGGGGCGTGACGTGGGCGGACTTGGTGGAGCTGGACTACAGCAAGCCCGAGCTGCGCCGCGCGATTGCCGACGTCTTCCTCTACTGGTGCCGGCAGGGCGTGGATGGCTTCCGGTGCGACGCAGGCTATATGATCCCCAAGGCGGCGTGGGACGTGATTGTGGCGCTGGTCCGCCGCGAGTTCCCCGACACTCTTTTCCTCTTGGAGGGGCTCGGCGGGCCGATGGAGACGACCAGCGCGCTGATTGGCTCCTCGGGGCTCGACTGGGCCTACTCCGAGCTCTTCCAGACCTACGACCGGCGCGAGTTCGAGGCGATGCTCCCGGGGATGATCACCCTCTCCGAGCACCGCGGGCCGCTCATCCACTTTGCCGAGACGCACGACAATAACCGCCTGGCCGCCACCTCGCCCACCTACGCCAAGCTGCGGATGGCCCTCTCGGCGTTGCTCTCGCAGCAAGGCGGCTTTGGCATCACTGCCGGCGTGGAGTGGTTCGCCCGCGAGAAGATCGACGTCCACGGTTGCGGCGGGCTGAACTGGGGCGCGCCGCAGCACGCCTGCGATTGGCTCCGGCGGTTGAACACGATTCTGCGCATCCACCCGCTCTTCGGGGCCGGGACGCGCCTGGAGCAGGTGCAGGTCGGCGGCGGAAATGTCCTGGCCGCCCTCCGCCGCCGCGAAGGCTTCGCACCGTTGCTCATCCTGGCGAACCTCGATTGGAAGCAGCCCCAGCGCGTCGCCTTCCGCACCGGGGTCTTCCCCGAGGGGCTGGCGGGCGACCTGCTCACCGGCGAGACGCTCCGCGCCACGCCCGAGGGGGTGGACCTCGAGCCCGGGCAAGTGCGCTGTCTCTCGCCGCGCGCCGAGGATTTGACGCTGATCGAAGGAGCGCTGCGCCAGCGCGGGATTGCCCCGGTGGCCGAGCTCGAGCAGCGCGCCCGCCGCGTGATGGCGATGCGCACGCTCCAGTGGCTGGGCGAGAGCGTCGACTGCGAGGGCGACCTCGAGGCCCTGGCCGCGCGCTTCGTGGCCGACCCCGAGGCCTTCGCCGCCGCGCCCAAGGCCGGCTTCTCGCGCTTGGTGCGGCTGGATTTGCCGGGAGACCTCTACCGCGAGGTGCCGGTGCCGCCGGGCTCGCTGCTCTTCATCACCGCCCCGTCGCCCTTCCGCGCCCGCCTCTGCGGCCAGAAGGAGGGGTTGGCCGCCCGGACGCGGGGCGAGGCGATTGCCTTGGCCGACGGCCGGTACGGTCTGGTGCTGCCCGTGCGCGCCACGCCCGACTTGCCGCAGAGCGCGCCCAAGAAGACCGAACGGCTGAACCTCTTCATCTCAATGATGGTGCCCGGGCCGCGCACCTTGCACCGCGCAACGGTGTGGGCGCTCGGGCGCGGCGAGACGGCCGGGCGAATCAAGCGCCGCTTCTCGGGGTTGGAGGTCAAGGACCTGGCCACGGCGCGCTTGCTATTGACTAATGGCACCGGCGCGATGGCCCAGGTGCGGTTGAAGTGGGGCGACATCCGCTCGCAGTATGACTGCCTGCTGGCCCTGAACCGCCACCCGAAGGTGCCCGACGATCGGCAGATCTTCCTAACCCGCTGCCGGGCGTGGATCCTCTGCAATGGCTTTATCTCGCCGGTCTCCGGGCCGAGCTTGGAGATGGTGACGGTCTCGCCCGATGGGTCGACCGCCGAGTGGCGGTATGCCGTGCCGTGCGGGATGGGGCGGCGGGTGCCGCTTTCGGTGCGCCTGGCATTGGAGCCAGGGGCAAACCGGGTGGCGATCCGCTTCCGCCGCGAGAAGCCGGTGGAGGGCGCGTCGCGGGCACCGGCGGTGTCGGTGGGGCTCGTGTTGCGGCCGGATATCGAGTGGCGCAACTTCCATTGCAAGACCAAGGCCTACACCGGGCCCGAGGCCAATTGGCCCAAGCAGGTGCAGAACTTCGCCGACGGCTTTGCCTTCACCCCCGAACCGCGTTGCCGCCTGGAGGTGCGCGCCACGGGGTGCGACTGGAATCGGCGCGATGAGTGGAGCTATAACGTGCCCCACCCCGAGGAGGCCGCCCGCGGTCAGGAGGCCGCCAGCGACCTCTGGAGCCCGGGTTGGTTCCACATCGAGCTCAACGAGGGCGACGAGACGCTCCTGGTGGCGGGCGAGCCGGCCACCGAGCCGCCGCACATCCCCGCCCTCGCCGGCGAGTTGCCCTCCGCCCCGTTGGCCTTGCAGAGCGCGATGAAGCAGTCGCTCAAGCAGTACATCGTCCGCCGCGACGCCCACAAGACGGTCATCGCCGGCTATCCGTGGTTCCTCGACTGGGGGCGCGACACGCTCATCTTCCTGCGCGGGGTCATCGCGGCCAAGGAGTGGCCCGTGGCGCTGGACCTGCTGCGCGAGTTCGGCCGCTTCGAGAAGGGCGGCACCATCCCCAATATGATCCGCGGGGAGGACGACGCGAACCGCGAGACGGTCGACGCGCCCCTGTGGTTGGCCGTCTGCGCCGATGACGCGATTGCCGCCCTGGGTGCCGAGAAGGTGTTGGGGCTGCAGTGCGGCACGCGCACGCTCAAGGAGATCCTCGTCTCTATTGCCGAGCACTACATCAAGGGCACCACCAATGGCATTAAGGCCGACCCGGAGACCGGGCTGGTCTGGTCCCCCGCCCACTACACTTGGATGGATACCAACTACCCGGCCGGCACGCCGCGCGTGGGCTACGCCGTGGAAGTGCAGGCCCTCTGGGTGCGGCTGCTCGACCTGCTTGGGCGCGAGGTGGCCCCCAAGTGGAAGCGCCTGGCCTCGAAGGTCCGCCGCTCCTTCCGCGAGAGCTTCCCGCTCCCGGGCACCGGCTTGGCCGATTGCCTCTACGCCGGCCCTGGCGTCAGCGCGCGTCAGGCCGACCCCGACGACGCCCTCCGCCCGAACCAGCTCTACGCCATTACCCTGGGGCTGCTGAAGAACGACCGCGCCCTGGCCCAGAGCGTCCTGCGCGAGACCGCGTGCCTGCTCCTGCCCGGCGCCATCCGCACCCTGGCCGACCGCCCCGTCCGCCGGCCCCTGCCCATCGTGCGCGACGGCCAGCTCCTCAACAACCCCCAAGCGCCCTACTGGGGCCGCTACGAGGGCGACGAAGACACCCGTCGCAAGCCCGCCTACCACAACGGCACCGGCTGGACCTTCCCCTTCCCGCTCTACGCCGAGGCCCTCTACCTGGTCTATGGCGAGAGCATCCGCCCGATGGCCGAGGCCTACCTCGCCTCCGCCGCGCTGTTGTGCGACAAGGATTGCGTCACCCAGCTGCCCGAGTGCGTTCAGGGCAATGCTCCGCACGAACCCTGCGGCACCGGTGCCCAGGCCTGGGGCATCTCCGAGCTCCTGCGCGTGCTCTGCTTCTTGGAGAGTTCGTTGCGCTCGTGATAACAGAGGGGCGACGACGGATGACAGAGCGCGTCCCGCGACGGATAGGCCAAGGGCCGCTGTCATCCATCCTCCGTCTTCTCTCCTCTCTTAGGTCGTGGTATCGCCAGTGCGCGGTTGAACCGGCCACGCCGATGCCGCCGCCCAGGCCGCCCTGCCACCCCACCGGCTTCCGGCACTTCGACGAGTTCCTGGAGGGCGGCCTGCCTTGCGGCCGCGCGGTCGAGTTCCTCGCACCCCCCGGCTCCGGCAAGACCACGCTGGTCCTGCGCCTGGCCGCCGCGTGCCAACGCCACGGTCTGCGCGTGGCACTTCTGGCGGCCGATGGCTCCCTCACCCCGGCTTACGCCAAGGCCCAGGGGCTTGACCCCACGGCGGTGCTGTGGATTGACCCGGCCCTCGGCGAGCGCGCCCTGACCGTGGCTCAACGTCTCCTCGCCGAGCAGGTCGCCGGGCTCCTGGTGCTCGATGCGCCCGACGCCCTCGGTCTGCCCCGCCACGCCTTCCGTCCCCTTAGCCGCGCCCTGGCCTCCAGTCAGACCCTCTGCCTGATCACCCGCCCCCGCGCCTCCTTCACCCCCGCGCCCCTCCTCCGCAATCCCCTGCGCCTGCTCCTCTACCCCGAGGCCATCGAGGCCTCCAATGGCCGCCGCGCGCTTCGGCCGATCAAGTGACAGAAAGCCCGGCCGAAGGGCCGGGCTCGCAAGTGATGTGCCTTGGCGCAGCGCGTTAGCGCAAGCGCAGCGACTCTTTCAGCCGCTCGTTCTTGTTGACGACCTCCTCCAGGTCGCCCTGCATGCCTTTGAGGCGGGCGGTGTCGGCAGTGGCGGGGTCGAGAAGGTTTTGGGTGGAGCGGCGGACGAACTCGTTGGGGAGGGACCAGAAGACGTTGCGGACGTAGTAGTCGGGCGTGGCGCGGTGGAGGATGACGATCTCGCCGTTGGGGGCGATGTTGAGGCGGGGGCGGACGATGGGGAGATAGGCGCCAAGCATCACGGTCTTGAAGGTGCGGCCATCGGGGGTGTCCTGAATACGCAGGAAGAGGCGGTCGATGTGCTGGCGGGGCCAACGCACGAGGGTAAAGTGACGCTGGCGGCCGGGGTCCTTGGAGAAGAGCTGGAGGCCCTCGCTGATGACCGAGCCGGGGACGACCTCGAGGGTCTTGACCTGGGTCTCATAGCGCATCCCGTTGAGGATGGCGCCGAAGGTGACGAAGTAAGTGCCCTCCTCGGTGAGATTAACGCAGGCGGCGATGTCGATGTCGTAGACCTTCTCCTCGTTCGGGGCGAGGGTGATGGGCTTGGGGAGGCAGCCGTTGGGGTCACGCATCGAGAGGGTACGGCGCATAGGGTCGCTGGTCCGCGAGAGGACAAGGACGCCGGCGGGGCTCTGGCCGCGGCCGAGGGTGACGGTCTGAGGGGTGTTGTTGCGCACCAAGACGCGGGCGGGGATCTCTTCGCCGAGGATGTAGGCCCCGAGGTCGAAGGAGATGCCCACCGAGAGCGGCGGGAGGGCCTTGTCGGACTGCTGGGCGCGGAGCCCGGCGGCGCAGGTCACGGCCGCCAGGAGCACGAGGAGGGGGCGGAAGGTCATTGAGGCGTTCCTTTGGGTTATTCGGTGGGGCGCTGGCCGAGGGTCTTGAGGGTGAGCCCGGCAGCGGGGCGGCGGTTGGGGAGCACGAAGGAGAGGGCGTAGGCCACCGCCACGCAGACCACCAACGCAATGCCACCATAGGTGAAGGAGTGGAGCTTTGGGAAGAGGCAGCCGATGCCCAAGCTCACCACGTAGTTGACGACCAAGGCGATGAAGGCGGCCGCCCCGCTCACGCGCGGCATAAACACGCCCATCAGGAAGAGGGCCGAAAGGCCGCCGGTGAGGGTGCCGATGAAGTTCTTAAAGATGTCGAAGAGCGAGCGGCTGGGCATCTGCGCGAGGATGAGCGCGGCGGCCACGCCCAGCACGCCCACGATGACCACGCAGATGCGGCCCCAGAAGACCTGCTTGGCCCCGTCCATATCCTTGCGGAAGCGGGCGAGGAAGTCGGTGACGATGGAGGTGGCCGAGCTGTTGAGGTTGGTCGAGAGGGTGGAGATGGTGGCGGCGAAGACGGCCGCGACGATGAGGCCCGAGAGGATCGGGTGCAGCTCAATGGCCATAAAGAGGGGGAAGACGGAGTCGTTCTTGGGCATCGTCACATCCATCATCTCCGGGTGCTTGATGTAGTGGGTGTAAAGCGCCGATCCGATGAGGTAGAAGATCACCGAGGAGCCGACGGAGAGGAAGCCGTTGAACCAGATGGAGCGGGCGGCGGCCTGCTCGTTGGGGCAGGTGATGTAGCGCTGGACCACGCACTGGTCGGCCGTGTAGCTGTTGAGGTTCTCCACAAAGCCCATAATGAGCACCACCCAGAAGACCGGCTCGGAGAAGAGGAAGCGGAAGTCCCACATCTTGAGCTTGCCGGCGGCCCAGGCAGCCGACGAGAAGTCCCCCACCCCGCCGCTGCTGGCAATCAGCCACACGAGCACCACAATCGCGCCGAAGAGGAGGATGAGGCCCTGGACGAAGTCGCTCCAAATGACGGCCTCAACGCCGCCGAAGAAGCAGTAGATGATGGTGGCCACACCGCAGAGGACGATGGCCAGCCAGATAGGCATCCCCGTGACCGCCCCGAGCGCCAGCGCCGGCAGGAGCGTAACCACAGCCACGCGGCAGATCATAAAGATGTTGAAGACCGTGGCGCCAAAGAGGCGGATGGAAACGTTGAAGCGCTTCTCCAGGTATTCATAGGCGCTGGTGATATTCAGCCGGCAGAAGAAGGGCAGGTAGAAGCGGATGGCGATCGGCGCGAGGGCGAGCGTGCAGAGGGTCATCGTGAAGTAGCGCCAGTCCGAGAGATAGGTCATCGCCGGCACGGAGATGAAGGTAATCGAGCTGAGCATCGTGGCGTAGATGGAGACGCCCGCAACGTACCACGGAATGCTCTTGCCGCCACGGAAGTAGTTATCCGCCGTCTTGGGCTTGAGGGCAAAGTAGACCCCCATTCCCGCCATCGAGAAGAAGAAGAGGACGATCACCCCCCAGCTCGCCGCCGAGAAGCGCCACGCCTTGCGCTTAAAGCCCAGCGTGAGCACCTCGCCCGTGCGCTTGGCCGGCTTGATCTCGCCCGCGGCAATCACCACCTCACCCCCCAACTCGACCACCGCCGCCCCGCAGCGCGGCAACGCCTCGGCCGGCAACTCGCCATACTCGCACCACTGCCCGGTGACCACGTGATAGGCGTAGACCTTGCGGTTCCACCCGAAAGCGGCCGGCGCCTCGCCGAGCATCCGCTGCCAGTCGGCCGGGAGCATCCGGTTCGCGCGGTCCCACATCTGCCCGTTGTAGCCGCCAATCAGCAACAGGTGCTGGTCGCCCACCGGCACCAACCCCGCGCCAATGGTCGAAACCGGCGCAGCCTTGAGCACCTGCCAGGCGAAGTGACCATCGGCCCCCTTCGTGTAGCCATAACCATCATAGGCGGCCATCGGCTTGCCGTCCTCGCCGATGATGGTGCCGCCATAGACCACCAGGACCTTCTGCTTGTGGTCCCCGTTCTGCACAGCGGCCACGGCCTGACTGCGCGCCGGGCCGGGGAAGGCCGGCAACTCGCCCCACACCCACTGCTCCTCAACGCGCTTGAGGGTCAACACGCGGTTGGTGGGCTGACCATTCAGCAGTCCGCCGACGAAGGCCGCGCCCCCCTCCCACGGCACCGCGGCCGTCATCGAGAGCGTTCCTGCCGGGCACGGCGGCAGCGCCTCGGCCTTCCCGGAAGCATCCAACACAAAGGCCTTATCTGTGGCACCTTGCGCGCCCACGCCCCCCACACACACCAAGCGCCACTGCGGCTTGAGGGCCGAGCCCACATTGACCGCCACCGCGCCGCCCTCAGCCACCGCTTCGGGCAATGCCCCCACCTGCTGCCAACGCCAGTTCGCCGCCTCGCCCTCAGCGGCCGGGGCCTTCTCGTAACGCCAGAGCGCAGCACTGTATTCCTTCTTGCCCCCCTCAAAGGTGGAGCCGCCGCCGAGCAACAACGCCTCGCCCACCTTTCCGGCAAAGGGCCGCGCCACGGCCACAGGCAAGGTCTCGCCCGGCTGCCAGGTCAAGTCCAGCGGCACGGCTCGGCCAACGGTTCCCATCCATCCGACAACCGCGCACAGCAGCCCGGTCTTCACACGCGTCCAAATGCTCATAGTCGTGGTATCCTTTCGTAAAGTGAGCGCGGCAACAGCCACAGCAAGAGGGCAATCAACCGCCAGCGCGGCGTGACGTAAATCACCGCCCGGCGCCGTTCCAATCCGTGAATAATGCACTTGGCAGCCCGTTCCGGCGAGCACCGCCAAAAGGTCGACCCCTGCCCCAAGGCCGTGTCGACAAAGCCCGGGAGGACGAGCACCGGCTCGCACCTCTGCTGCCCGTGCCGCCACCGCCGCCGATAGCCCTCCACCGCCGCATTCATATACGCTTTCGAGGGCGAGTAGCCATTCGTATCCTCCAGCCCTCGCAGCCCGGCAATGCTGGAAATTGCCACAAAGCGCTTGCAGCTCGTGCTCTCGGCCGCCCACTGTGCCACCCGCTCAAAGGCCAAGACATTCAGCGCCAACGCCGGCTCGGTCAGCTCCCACGCCGGTCGCCGGCTCCGGGTCCCCACGCCCGCGCAGAAGATCACCGTATCGGCCTGCACCTGCGCAATGCGCTCGACGGCCCCGGGCGCGGTCACATCCAGCACGAAGGTTTCGCCCCCCAGCGCCGCCAAAAGCTCCCCGCGCCGCGCGCACGCCACCACCTCAAACCCCTTATCGCGCAAGCCTTCCACCAACGCGCGCCCGATCCCCGAGCTCGCGCCGATCACCAAGACCCGCTTCATCGCCTCCTGCATAACGGTGACAGTATAGCACACTGGCCGTACAAAGCAAAGGGGATACGCAAGCGCAGCGAACCCAAAGCGTGTATAATACCCCCAACAAGGAGTTACACTATGGTTAAACACATCATTCTCTGGAAGCTCAAGGCCGACTTGGCCGACCTGCAAGCCGTCAAGCTCGGGATCAAGTCCGGCCTCGAAGGCCTCAAGGGGCAAATCCCGGGGCTCTTGGACATCACCGTTCACACCGAGGGCCTGCCCTCGTCCAATATGGATGTGATGCTCGACTCCACCTTTGCCGACGCTGCCTCGCTCAAGGCCTACGCCACCCACCCGGCCCACGTGGCCGTGGCCGATGGCAAGGTCCGCCCCTTCACCACCCAGCGCGCCTGCCTGGACTTCGAGGTGTAGGCGACCGTTGACCGCGGAGAGCGCTGGCGCTCAATGCGCCCTGCTCGCCCGAACCGTGAAGAATAAAGCAAAGGGGGCGCGGTGAGCGCCCCCTTTCTGTCATCTGTTATCCAACTCATCACGGCGTGTAGACGGCGCCGCGGGCATTCTTCTCGGGGTTCATATAGAACTCCTGACCGGTGGCGTCGAGGACGGAGGCCCAGAGGTTGGAGGTGAGCTCCACCTTGCGCCGCTCGATGGTGGCCAGCGGGATGGGCACCAGGGAGTAGTCGTCGTTCAAGCGGCCAACAACGCAGTTGGTGCGCCCGGCCATCGCGGCGTGGACGGCCATACGGGCGAGGCGGTAGCAGAGGACGGCGTCGGAGGCATCGGCCGCGCAGCTGCGGATGGTGTAGGAGGGGTCGATGTACTTGACCGTGGCGCTCTTGTCGCCCTTGGCCTTGAAGTGATCGAGAATGCGGGTCTTGAGGTATTCGCCAATATCCTTCTTGAGGATGTTGCCCGAGGCGTCCTTGCGCACCTCGCCCTCCATCAGCTCCTGGCCAGCGCCCTCGGCCACCACGATAACCGCGTGGCTCTTGCCCGACTCAAAGCGGCGCTCAATGGCGCGCAGCAGGCCGTTTTCGCCATCGACGGTGAAGGGCGATTCGGGGATGAGGCAGAAGTTGACCACCGGGTTGGCCAGCGCGGCGTAGGCGGCGATGAAGCCCGAGTCGCGCCCCATCAGCTTGACCAGGCCGATGCCGTGGAAAGCGCCGAGCGCCTCGGAGTGGGCCGAACGAATGGCCGGCACGGCCGCCGCCACTGCGGTCTCGAAGCCGAAGGTGCGGCCAACGAAGTGCAGGTCGTTATCAATGGTCTTGGGAATGCCGACCACAGAAATCTTGAGCCCGCGCTTGCGGCACTCGTCGGAGACATCCCGCGCGCAGCGGAGCGAGCCGTCGCCGCCGATAGCAAAGAGGACGTTAATGCCCATGCGCTCGAGGGTGTCGACCATCCGCGAGGTGTCCTGCTGCCCGCGCGAGGAACCCAGCAGCGTGCCGCCATCTTCGTGAATGGTATCGACATTGTCCGGCGTCAGGAGGATCGGCTCGTAGCCGAAGTCCGGCACCATCCCAGCATAACCGTAGCGGAAGCCGTAAATCGTCTTGACCCCGTAGTCGAAGGCCAACACCTCCACCAGGCCCTTGATGACGTTGTTCAGGCCCGGGCAGAGACCGCCGGCGGTGACAATGGCCGCGCGAGTGGCCGCCGGGTCGTGGAAAATCTTGCGGTGCGGGCCGGCGCTCTCGAGCTTCGGCACCGAGCCATACTTCTTGACAAACTCGTGGACATACGCCGCGCGCACGCTCAACAGCGAGTACATATCGTCCTCTTCCACAAAGTTGGTATTGCGGATGGGCGTATCGACCTTGCACTCGCCGAGCGTCTCGGTGAGAAACGTGAACTTCGCAGGGTCCTCAAAAATGCGATCAAACAGGGAAGACATAAGGTTCCTCGTTAGCTTTCCAGGGAAGGCGTAAAAGATGAGGCGGTATTATACGGCTTTTGCCACGGAAGGTCAAACCGGGGGGGTGGCACGGCTCCACGGTGGATATAAAGGTACGCGCGCGTACGCGTGCGCGCGATAGGCCCTACCTCGACCCGACCTAGGCCCTACCTCGAGGCGACCTAGGCCCTACCTCAGGTCGACCTAGGCCCTACCTCAAGACCTCCCCGGTCGGGGGCGCAGGTAAGCGTTTTGCACCGGCCTGCTCCGTCAGGCCGCCTGCGAGAGCCCGCTCGCGCCGCAGGCGCCAATTGCTAACAGCTAGCCGCTAACAGCTGACCGCCGGAAGCGAAGCGACCCCGAGCGCATTGTGCTATAGTATCTCCATCGAAAGGAGTTGCTATGGCAGAGTTGATTGTTGCATTGGATGTGCCTTCTAAGGCGGATGTTGCGGCGGTGATTGCCCGGTTGGGCGACGCGGTGGACTTCTACAAGGTGGGGCTGGAGCTCTTCTCGGCGGAGGGGCCGGACGTGGTCAAGCTGGTGAAGGATGCCGGCAAGCGCGTCTTCCTGGATCTCAAGCTCCACGACATCCCGCGGACCGTTGAGCGCGCGGTGAAGTCCGGCGCCACCCTGGGGGTGGACCTGATGACGATTCATTCGACCGGCGGCAAGGCGATGATCCGCGCAGCGGCCGAGGCGGCGGCGACCTTTGGCGCGGCGGCCCCGAAGATTTTGGCGGTCACGGCCCTCACTTCGCTCGACCAGAGCGACCTCACCGACCTGGGCATTGCCCGCGCGATGGCCGACCAGGTGGAGGCGATGGGCCTGCTGGCGATTACCAACGGCGCCGATGGCATTGTCTGCTCGCCCAAGGAGGTGGCCAATATGAACCGCGTCCTGGTGCCGGCGGCTGCCGGGCGCAAGGTGGTCTTCGTGACGCCTGGCGTGCGCCCGGCCGGCGCGGCGGTGGGCGATCAGAAGCGCGTGGCCACGCCCGCAGGCGCGGTGCGCGATGGCTCCACGCACCTGGTCGTGGGCCGCCCCATCCTGGAAGCGGCCGATCCCGTGGCGGCTGCCCGGGCGATCCGCGCCGAGATGGATGGCGCGCTGGCGTAAGAGCGCGCAATGAAGCAGTCGCCGGAGTTCGTCAGCCGGGGCCAGCGGCGGCATAGGCCGACGGAGGAGGAGATGCGTGCGCACCCTCGTCCGTGGGCCTATACCTACACGCCGCCGCGCGAGGGGCTGCCGCCGCCGAACGAACTGCCGGTTGATTACGGGATGGACGCGCGTGGGGGCGCGGTGGAGGCGGTGCCGGTGGCGGCGGCGAATGGAGCGGTCTTGGCCGAGTTGGGGGAACTGCTGGCGGCGAAGACGCCCGAGCGCGCGGCGGTGGAGGCGCTGTTGGATGCGCTGCTCTCGGGCGAGGAGCGCGCGTTGGTGACGGTGCGCGCGGCGGAGAAGTACCGGGCCGTACTGGGGGTGCAGCGGCCGCTGACGATCTTTGGGCTCAGCCGGCAGTTGTTGCCGAGGCTGCGCGCGGCGGCGGCCCGGCAGGGGCTGCGGATGGAGTTTCGCTTTGAGACCGTGCGGGGGAACGGAGCGGGGAAATAATCCGGAGAATGCGATGAAGTGGCTAATCTATAACCTGCTCTTTGCCATTGCCTATGTGCTGATGATGCCCAAGTTTCTCTTCCGGATGTGCCGGCGCGGGGGCTATGCCAACCGCTTCAACGATCGTTTTGGGCTCTACCCCGAGGCCATCCGCGCGCGGCTGGGGGACGGTCGGCGCCGGGTGTGGGTGCACGCGGTCTCGGTGGGCGAGGTGGCCGTGGCCGGGCAGTTGATGGCCGAGATGCGCCGCCAGGCCCCCGGCATCGCCTTCGTCCTCTCGGTGACCAGCAGCACGGGTTGGACCCAGGCCCAGGCGCAGGTCCAGGAGAACGACGTGCTCATCTACGGTCCGCTTGACTACCCCGGCTGCGTCCGCCGCGCCGTGAAGGCCATCCGCCCGGCGGCCTATGTGATCACCGAGACCGAGCTCTGGCCCAATGTCATCCGCCTGGCCGCCGCGCGCAAGGTGCCAATCTTCCTGGTCAACGCGCGTATCTCCGACCGCAGCGCCCCCGGCTATCGCCGCCTGAAGAGCTGGTTCGGCCCCGTCCTCAACCGCCTCACGCGCATCTATGCGCAGTCCGAGCTCGACGCCCAGCGGCTGGTTGACGCCGGCTGCGAGCGCGGGCGCATCGAGGTCAGCGGCTCGATGAAGTTCGACGTCGCCCGCCGCAATCCCGCCAAGGAGGCCGAACTGCGCAACTACCTCACCGCCGCCGGCTTCGACCCCGCCGCCCCCATCCTCCTGGGCGGCTCCACTTGGCCGGGCGAGGACGCCTTCCTGCTGGAAGTTTACCGCCGGGCGCGCGCCGAGGTGCCCGCTCTGCGCCTCATCCTCGCCCCCCGCCACTTCGAAAAGGCCGGCGAGGTGGAGCGCAATATCGCCGCCGCCGGCTTCCCCTGTCTGCGCAAGAGCCGCGCCCCCGTGCCTACGCCCCAACCCGAAGACGCTGTCCTCCTGGCCGACACCACGGGCGAGCTGATGGGCTTCTACGGCCTCTCGCAGGTTGTCTTTGTGGGCAAGAGCCTCTGCGAGCACGGCGCGCAGAATATGATTGAGCCCTGCCTCTGCGGCTGCGCTGTGGCCATCGGCCCCAATACCGAGAACTTCCGCCCCGTGATGAGCGACCTGCTCGATCAGCAGGCCCTCCTCCAAGCGCCCGACCGCGAGACCCTCGCCGAGGCGCTCCTGGGCCTCATCCGCTCCGAAGCCGACCGCCGCGCCCTCGGCGCGCGCGCTACCGCCGCCGTCGAGCGCCGCCGCGGCATCACCCCCCGCCTGGCTTCCGAGATTCTCCGTTCGCTCGCCTAAGTAAAAAAGAAGCGAGGCCTCCCTTCGCCCAAGGGAAGCCTCGCTAAAAAATGGAGGCGCGAATCGGAGTCGAACCGGTCTAAAAGGATTTGCAGTCCTCTGCCTAGCCGCTTGGCTATCGCGCCGCTGAAAACGGGGCATAAGATAGCAAAGCTTTGCACTCAAGGCAAGCAAAAAAGTGCCCCTCGTGATGCGTCATAGTTATGTGCACCGAACGCGAAAGCGTGGTATTCCCTATGTG
>JBJFFT010000178.1:0-16253 GCA_051891975.1 Candidatus Spyradenecus sp.
CATCCAGCGTCTGCGCGATGACGGGCTGCTCTACATCTCGGTGATGACCGACCCGACCACTGGCGGTGTCTCCGCCTCCTACGCGATGGTGGGCGACCTCAATATCGCCGAGCCCAAGACCCTCATCGGCTTCGCCGGCCGGCGCGTCATCGAGACGACTATCAAGCAGAAGCTGCCCCCGGAGTTCCAGACCTCCGAGTATCTCCTCGAGCACGGCTTCCTCGACAAGATTGTTGCGCGCAAGGACCTGAAGGCCTTCCTTGCCAAGACCATTCGCCTGCTCACCGCCGCGAAGTAAAAGGAGGCAACCGCTATGGCAACCAAGAAACCCGCCACCCCCGCCAAGAAGGCCCCCGCCAAGGCGCCCGTCAAGAAGCCCGCCGCCAAAAAGCCGGCTCCCGCCAAGGCTGCTCCGGCCCCGGCACCCGAGGCCGCCCCCGCGCCCCTCACCAACCCCACCTGGGAGACCGTGCAGATCGCCCGTCACCCGGATCGCCCCCTCTTTATGGACTACCTCACCGCCTGGGACCCGGCGGCCATCGAGCTGCACGGCGACCGTTTGGTGGCCGACGACCCGGCGATGTACGCCGGTCTGGCCACGATTGATGGCGTGCCGGTGGTCATCGTGGGTCACCGCAAGGGCCGCACCACCGAGGAGAAGATTGCCAGCCGCTTCGGGATGGCCAACCCCGACGGCTACCGCAAGGCGATGCGCATTATGCGCCTGGCCGAGAAGTTCCACCTGCCCATCGTCTCGCTGGTCGACACCTCGGGCGCCTTCCCGGGTCTCGATGCCGAGGCGCGCGGTCAGGCCGAGGCCATCGCCAAGAACCTCGCCGATATGTCCGTGCTCAAGACGCCGATCGTCGTGGTCGTCACCGGCGAAGGCGGATCGGGCGGCGCGCTGGGCATTGCGGTGGGCGACAGCATTCTGATGCTTGAGCACGCCATCTATTCGGTCATCAGCCCGGAAGGGTGCGCTTCGATCCTCTGGCGCGATGGCAAGATGGCCCCCGTGGCCGCCGAAGCCCTCAAGCTCACCTCCGGCTGGCTCAAGAAGCTCGGCATTGTTGACAAGGTCATCCCCGAGCCCAAGGGCGGCGCGCACACGGCCCCGGCCAAGGCCATCGAGGCCGTCAAGAAGGCCATCCTGGCCGAAATCAAGGCCCTGCAGAAGCTCCCCGTCGACGAACTCGTGGCCAAGCGCTACGCCAAGTTCGCCGCGATGGGCCGCTTCTAAGAGCGGTTAGCTGTTAGCAGCTAGCGGTTAGCGCGCGTGCCGCGACGGATAGACCTGCGGCAGAGACCGCAAGAGCCCCGTCGTTGCGCGCGCTTCCTTTTGGAGCGAAGCGTATGAAGCGAGCTATTATTCTAACTGACGGCAAGCCTGGCCACGAGAACCAATCCAAGGCCCTGGCCGAAGGGCTCGGCTTGGAGGCGGCGCTCTTGCCGTGCACCTACCCCTGCCGCGCGCGCAAGACCCTCTCGCTCCTCTGCGACCGTCTGGGCCTCTACCCCGACCTCACCGCCACCGAGGCCGCCGCGCGCGACCTCGCCGCCCAGGGTGCAGTCTGCCTCATCGGCGCGGGCTCCAACACCTTCTACACCCTCAAGCGCCTGCGCCGGCGGCTGGGTCTGCCCGCCATCGCCATCCTCACCCCGCGCGGCTACGCCCTCTCCGGCTTCGACGCCATCCTCGCCCCGGCCTTCGACCGCCCGCCCCAGCGCGAGAATGTCATCGCCCTGCCCACCAACCTCACCCCCGCCCGCCCCGCCTTCTACGAAGCCCAGACTGCCGCCTTCCTCGAGCGCTACGTCCCCCGCAAGACGCGCGCCGTCGGCATCATCATCGGCGGCAAGAACGCCATTGCCGATGTCACCCCCGCCTGGCTCGAGGCGCAACTGAAAGCCCTCTTCGCCGCCACGCCCGACTGCGAACACTGGGTCACCACCTCCCGCCGCACCTCCCCCGAAGCCGAAGTCGTCGTCCGCGCTTTCCCCTTCGACTACCGCCTCCTCTTCTCCGAGGACCACTTCAACCCCATCCCCGCCTTTGTCTCCCGCTGCGAGCGCCTCTTCGTCACCGCCGAGTCCACCGGGATGCTCAGCGAAGCGGTTGCCATCGGCCAAAGCGCCGTCGAGGTCCTTGACAACCTCTCCCCCAACGCCGGCAAGTTCCGCCGCTTCGTCGACGGCCTCTGCGCCGATGGCTACGCCCACCGCTTCGATGGCACCCTCGGCACCACCGCCCGCAAAGTCAACCTCGCCCCCCTCTTCGCCGACCTCCGCACCCGCCTCTCCCTCGACTGACGCGTGGGGACCCCACACCCCCCGGGAGCGCGGTGCGCTCCACCCCAGCCGGAGCGCCTTGCAGGCACTTCGGCCTTTGTTTACCCTTCCATCGCAATGGATGAGAGAGGAGCCTGCTCCACCAGGCCACTCCCCACACACGAAGCGAAGCGCAAAACCCAGTTGACTTCCGCGGCCTGTGGGGGTATACTGTGAGCACATAGTTTGATTCTGGCGATGTCCTAGACCTCTCGCCGTCTCAGACGCTAAACGTTGCGTCACGCAACCACATTCGTTCAAGAGAAACTAGCACCTTCTATGCGAGAACGAAGCGGCTGCGGAGACGCGCCGGGGTTATTCCCCTGGCGTGTTTCCCCGTCCTGTTTTCTCGCAAGGCTGTGCTAGGCCCCTCTTGAGAACACGCGGCAGGAGACACGCCTTTATTGTGCCTCCTGCCAAACAGGAGCTTGGAGGCCAGATATGGACTTACAACGAATTCTTGAGGAGCCTCGGCGTTGCCTCTTAGTGCAGCACCGCCAGGCGTGGTGTCTTCTAATAACATGTTGAGTTGGAGAGGAGAATGCAAGTAATGAATGGACCCACTGATCGTAAACAATTGACCGCCGACATTATTGCGGCTTTACATCGCCTTTATTCCAGCGGAATTGCATTGGAGAAGTTGTGCGACGCGAAATATGCCCAGTATACCGCGATGGCTTTTTTCACCTGCCTAGTGAACAACAGCCCTTGCAATTGTGTCTGCGGTGGATTGCGCTGGGAGCCGGCCTATGGTCTCGGCAAAGAAAATAGAAGTGGAGATCTTTTACTTCGCCGCGCAGAAGGGTCTGGGCGAGATGTGTGCGTTATCACCCTTGCCAAAGCCAACCTTTCACACAAACGCGCACATCGGCAGTTGGCTGACCTTACAGGTGGTAGCGAGGGCGTGGAGTATGGTCTTTACCTCCAGCTGAGGGCTGAAGAGGTCATACTCATGTGGTTCAAGAAGGGGAGCGTAAAGCCCTTTTCGGTGGAGACCTATCGCACTGACACCTGGGAATCCACTTCGTTTATTGCCGACTTGCCACCACTAGAGTCTCGCAGGAGTTGCACCCTGATGATTACACGTGCGTGCAACCTCAATTGCACTTACTGTTATGAGCCGTTCAAGTGCAATGACCATCAGACCGATATGACCTTTGAGACGGCCAAGGCCATCTTATTGAAAGAATTTGCCTTCGTAAGGAAGAGTCCGACTTTCAAGGAGATTGAGATCGACTTTATGGGGGGCGAACCCCTGATGAATATGCCACTCATCAAGCAAGTTGTAGAGTGGTTGGAGCAAGAACCGCCACCTGTGCCGTTCATCTGCTTTGCCACGACCAATGGGACCTTGGTTAAAGAGCATGAGGCTTGGCTTCGCGCCCATACGCAATCGCTGCAATTGGGGGCAAGTTATGACGGTACACCCGAAATGCAACGGGCCAACCGAGGCACCTCTGATAGGTGTGTCGACTTGGAACTTATGCACCGCTTGTATCCGCACCAAGGGTTCCATATGGTTATCTCCAAGGAGACCTTGCCGCACTTGGCGGAGGGGATACTGGAACTTCAGCATAAAGGCTATAAACTCGAAGCAGCCTTGGCACAAGGTGTTGATTGGAATGAAGCCGATGCTGCGTGTTATCAGGAACAACTCGAAGTATTAGCTAAGACCTATCTTAAGGAACGGACACTCAAGCCCATTAACCTGCTGACGCATCCTTTGATGACGATTGCTGACGAGCCAGCCACTGTTGAACAGCGGAAATATTGTGGCACCGGAACGCATATGGTCACCTACGATTACGATGGGAAAGCTTACGGCTGTCACCTTTTTACACCTGTTGTCCTTGGGGCCAATGCCCAAGAAGTTACACACATTGACTACACTTGCCCTCAGAACAATGCCGATCCTTTTTGCGCTGACTGTCGCTTGAAGAGTGTTTGCCCGACCTGTGCCGGCTTCAACTTCCGCTATCGCGGCTCTTTGGGAGCCCGAGATCACCGTTGGTGCCAGATGATTTTGGTGCAAATGCAAGTTGCCTGCCTCTTCCAAATGAAGGCTGTGGCACAGGCCCGCATGCATACGGAAGAGGAACTCGCCCTGGCACATCACGCACTTGAAGCCTACCCTATTCTCAATCGCTTTTCACATCAGGCAATTCCGCCTTATGTGTTCAACCACCAAGGAGAACTCCAATGAAACTGAACAAACGAGAGCTCGCACGCTTGCGAGCATTAGTCAAAGACTATGAGGATGTTGATTTGTCCTCACTGACAACGAACTGGAACTGTAGTTTCTGTGCCGGTAATTGTATTGGAAATTGTGGCGGGGGATGTGGTGGGGGATGTGGCGGGGGATGTTCCAGCTCCTGCCAAGGAAGGTGTAGCGGGTCCTGTCAAAACGGTTGTAAGTATGAGTGCTACGGTTCATGTCAATATGCATGTCAAGACCTAACTTCCCAACGAGGCCGGTGGTAAACACCATCGTTGTTTTCTTCCGGGTCGACTGATACTCGACTCGGAAGAAAACCTATTAGGAGAAGCAAATGCTTAAGAATACGAAAGCGTTATTAGGCCTTACCTGCGGTGACTGTGCCTATTTCAAGCCAGGAGCCACCCAAAATAGTGGGGTCTGTCTAGCCTCACTCTCGTTTCAGTCGGTTAAGAGTAGCGATGAGGCGTGCGAGGCCATCACGATCCAAGGGTGCGAGACAGAAGAAGAACAGGCGTGTATCCAGTCTTTGCGAGAGAAGTTTGCCTGGCGCGGAGGTATTAAACAGTAGCTTCCAGTCAACAATGAAAGCGTTGTTCAACCTCTGCAGTATGTGTTTCATCGCCTACCCCAACAAGGCGTTGACTGTAAGTCTGATGATTGTATCAGCCATCAGCGGACTTCTGTCACCCTTGTTACATGGGGCATTGCTTGATGCCTTGCACGCTCGCAAGTCGACCGACATCATCTTCGGTATCGTTGGCATAACCATTGCGCTTACGTTAGCCTCAACAGCCTTGGGTTATTGGCAGGAGCGCCTACGCATTCGGTCCTCCGCCTCCTTACTCGTGACCTTTCGGAGAAGATTATGGAGCCACCTTGGCAAGATTCCCCTTCAGGTGTTATTTGAGCAATCTCCTGGCGTATGGATACAAAAAGCAACAGGCGATGTTGCTTTGGTCTGTGGAACCTTTCAGACCATCCTCTTCAACCTCTTAGGATTCGCCCTCTTCTTCTTAGGGACTGCAACCATCATCTTTCTAAAAGCACCGCTGATGTTAACCTTCTTTGCGGTAGCCGTCATCGTTGGCGTAGGTGTGCACCATTACCATCAACGGGCCATCACAAGACGTGCCAAGCACTTACGCAATGGGATTTACAACTTCAATACACTTGTCTTTGACCTCCTGATGATGCAGCCACTTCTGCGGATGTTCGGTTTGGCAAATTTGTTTATCCGTAAGTTCGACCGACATAACAAGCTTGTGGCAGAACAGGAGATTGCCTCTCAACGCATCTCAATGCAGTATTCCATTACTTTAAGCATTGAGATGGCCATTATCCACGGTGTTATCCTTTGTGTCTGCATCATTCTATTCCTACGTGGCCACATCGCGCTAGGAGATATTTGGGTGTATGATATGCTCGTTTCTCAACTATCCGGCGGTGTTAATCGGGTCCTTGAGATGTTGCCACAAATGGACCAGGGGATTGAAAGTGCACGATCACTCATCCAGACTTTACAGATCGCAGAGGAACCTTCGGCACCACCACATTCTCTGGCTAGTGGCGCAGGTGGCGAGATTTGTCTAAAGGATGTCAGCTTCCATTATAATGGGCAACAACAAGAGGTGATACTGCATTGCACCCTGTCAATTAAGCCGAATGAGTCTGTATGCCTTATCGGCAAAAACGGCATCGGCAAGTCCACACTCATTCAATTAATCCTTGGCATCTTACAACCGTCAAGCGGTGTAATCACAGCTACCGCTCGCAACCCCGCCATCGTGCCACAGCACATTACCGTTTTCCGTGGAAGCGTGTTGGAAAACATCCGCCTCTACGACACCTCAATCTCCAGCGACACCGTAAAATCCGCCATCCACTGGGTTGGACTTGATAGCTGGTTGACCCAACAATCTCACGGTCTCCACTCACGAATTACGGCAGAAACAATCTCTGGAGGCGAACTGCAACGTCTCGCAATCGCACGTGCCATCGTCCGTTCACCAGACCTACTGATTGTTGATGAGATCACGAACAACCTAGACATCGTGGAGAAAGAGCGTATTTGCGCAATCCTTCAGTCCCTAAAAGGAACGCGCACCATCGTGTCCATAACACACGACATCGACGCAATCGGCGGCTATGACCGTGTCTTTGTCTTAACCAATCGCAGCATTATAGAGCTTGCACATAACAAGTCTCGGGATTTAATCCAAGATGTAAAATCAATCCTGCGCCAGTGAAGCAATGCTAGATGTCATTATTCAAGGTCCGATAGACTATACGCTCCTGCGAAGATTTTATCAGGAAGTCGTTCCGCATATTGAACAAAGCCGGCAACTCAACCTTTACATTGATTCTGCCGGCGGAATCGTTCGGTTGGCGATGGCATTGGCTCATTTTCTAGCCTCTTTGGACAATGTGTGGACATACAACATCGGAACTTGCAACTCTGCCGCTATTCTATTGTTTGCCGCAGGAAAAAAGCGGATTGCAGACGAACGCGGCTGTACCTTCTTTTTCCACGAGGTAGAGAAACAGTTGCACGGTTGTTTTACCTTGTCTACGCTTTCACAAGAGATCAAGCAACTTCAGAAAGACACACAACTTATCGCTCAATTCTTGACGAAACAAACAGGGCAACCTCAAGACTTATGGATTCAGTATATGCAGCAGTCAAGAACACTTGATGGCAACGCGGCACACTCGCTCAACTTGGTAACCCAGTGTAATGCAGGAATTAAGGACAATCCTTCGCATCACAGACTGCACCCTTCGTCTCTTATTACAATCCTCAATGGTGAACAAGCCCCGCCACACCGATAGCGAAAGTATGCCTTACACAGCGATACAATACAACCAAAGTATCTTCCTCATCATAATGTGCTCCTCTCCGTTCCCCGCAAGCGAGCTCGTGAGCACACCGGGGGAGACGCCTATGGCGGACACCTGAGCTGCGCGGGGGCGAGAAGTCCAAGCGAAGCGAAGGAGCTATGTCAACAGCCACCACGTGCTGGGGCGGGGGAGTGTCTGCGGGGGCGGCGGGGTTCTGCTATAATGGGGCGCAAGACGTTCAGAGAGGACTGTTGTTTTATGAAGTTCAAGGTTTCCGTGCCGGCGACGAGCGCGAATGTGGGCCCCGGGTTCGATGTGATGGGGTTGGCGTTCGATATGTACAACCGCTTTACCTTTGACACTGACTGCCACGAGCGGCTGCAGATTGAGGGGTGTCTGCCGGAGTTTGCCTCCCCCGAGAACAACTTGCTTTACAGCACGCTGACGCAGGTGCTGGCGCAGCACGGGCGTTTGGCGCCGAATCTGCGCATTACCTTCGACACCGACCTGCCGGTCTGCTCGGGGTTGGGCTCCTCTTCCACCTGTATTGTGGCGGGCGTGATGGCCGCCAATGTCCTCGGCAACCTGGCGATGGATACCGAGCAGATTCTGCGGACCGCGACCCTGATTGAAGGCCATCCGGACAATGTGGCCCCGGCGATTCTGGGGGGCTTTGTGGCGGCCATTGTCGAGGATGGGCTGGTCTACTGGCACCGTTATCCGATTAGCGACCGCATCTCCTTCTACGCGATGATGCCCGAGGTGCGCGTGCCCACCGAGATGGCCCGCGCGGCGCTGCCAAAGACCTATTCGCTGACCGACTGCATCTACAACCTCTCGCGCGTGCCCATCTTGGTCGAGGGGCTGGAGCGGGCCGATCCGCGCCTCATCCGCGCCGGGTGCAAGGACCGCATCCATCAGGAGTACCGCCTGCAGCTCATCCCGCAGGGGGCGGAGGTGATGCGCTTTGCCGTAGAGCAGACTGACGCAGTGGCGGTCTACATCTCGGGGGCGGGTCCGACGATTGTGGCGGTGGTGATTGACGACGATGACGCCTTCGGCAAGCAGATGAGCCGGTTCGTCGCGGGGCTGGACCTGGAGTGGCATGTGCGCAAGATGCACGTCCACCGCCAGGGGGCGAAGTTGGCGGTGCTAGACGCGTAAGGCCGGGTGATGGCGCAAACGGACTTGGAGCAGGAAGCGGACGCGGCAGGGCGGGAGCGCTCGACCGGGCGCGTCCTCTACCTCTATGCCCAGGTGCTGCGTGCGCAGAGCCGCCACGCGCGGCGGACCTTCCAAGTGCTGGCGCTGATGAAGCGCGCGGGGTTGGAGGTGGAATTGCTGACGCTGCCGGGGGGCGACCCGTGGCCGGCGGGGCTGGTCACGCGGGTCTACCGCGCGGGCTACCTGCCGCTGGCGCGCCATCTGCCGCTCTATGGGCACGGGCCGCTGCGCGTGTGGGCCACGGTGCTGATGACGCTCTCGGCCATCCGGCTCTACCTCACGCGGCCCTACGCGGCCATCCATTGCGCAGATCGGACCATTCGGGTGGGAGCCTTTGTGGCGTGGCTCTTCCGGGCGCGCTTTGTCTTTGAGTGGCGGACGGAGTCGGGCTTTTCGCTGGAACAGTGGGCGAAGCGGCGCTCAACGCGCTTCTTGAAGTCGGTTAGCTTGGTCTTGAATGATGTGCCGGTGGGGGTGGCGCAGCTGCGGCGCTCGCGCTTGTGCGGGCGTGTGGCCTACCTGCCGACCCTGCCGGCGCCGTGGGCGCAGCCGTTGCCCTTGCCGGCGGTGCGGCTGGGGGGGACGGCGCAGGTCTTTACGCTGGCGGTCTTTTCGGCGCAGGCACAGTTGGAAGATCTCTCGCCGCTGGTCGAGGCGCTGCCGGTGGTCTATCGCCAGACCGAGGCGCTGCGCGTGCAGATTTATGGCGGCACGGCGCGCGCCCGGGAGCGGCTCGGGGCGGCCTTGAACGAGGCGCTGCCGGCGGCGGTCAATGTGCAGCTGAACCCCTTGCCGGCACCCGGAGCGGCGATGGAGCAGGCGTTGGCGGCGGCGGATACGGTCTTCTGTCCGGCGCAGAGTGGGCCCGAGCCGCCCCCGTGGGTGCTGGACGCGATGGCCTCGCGACGAGCGGTGATGGCGATCCGTTGCCCGGCGATGGAGGCGCTTGCGGGGGCCGGGGTGCTGTTGGTTTCGGGGGAGAGCCGGGCGATTGCCGAGGCGATTGAGCAGGTGATGGCCGCGCCCTTCTGGTGCGTGGAGCGGGCGTGGGCGGCGGAGGAGTGGGTGCGGCAAGAGCGCTCGGCCGAAGCTGTGGCCGAAACGCTGCGCGGCTGTTATGCCTTTGCCTTGAGGCGCTCGGGTAGGGCTTGAGCGCCCTGGCGCAGGGCCGCGGCGGAGGTGACCTGGAAGGAGGTCAGGCCGAACTCGGGCATAATGGCCAGGAAGTGGTCGAAGAGGTCGCTCTGAATGCTCTCGTAGTTGGCCCAGGCGGTGTCGCTGCTAAAGCAATAGATCTCGAGGGGGAGGCCGCGATCGGAGGGGTCGAGCTGACGGACCAGGATGGTCATCCGCTGGTGGATAGCGGGGTTGGCGCGCAGGTAGGCCAGGCAGTAGGCGCGGAAGGTGCCGATGTTGGTGAGCTTGCGGGCGTTGGCAACGGAGGTGGCCGAGGAGGGATGAGCCGCGTTATAGGCGCGCACCTCGCGGATCTTGGAGGCCAAGTAGTCGCGGATGAGGTCAATCTCCTTCCAGCGCTCGAGCTCGGCCTCGTCGGCGAAGTGGATGGAATCGAGGTCGATGAGGATGGCGCGCTTGATACGCCGGCCGCCGCTCTCGCTCATCCCGCGCCAGTTCTTGAAGGGCTTGGCAATAAGGTCGTAGGCAGGGACGGTGGTGATGGTGTTGTCCCAGTTCTGCACGCGCACGGTGGTGAGGGCGATGTCGATGACTTCACCATCGGCGCCGGTGCCGGGCACCTCAATCCAGTCGCCAATGCGCACCATCCCATTGCTGGCGAGGGTGACCCCGGCCGTGAGCCCGAGGATGGAATCCTTGAAGACGAGCATCAGCACGGCCGAGAGGGCGGTCATGCCGGAGAGGACGTAGGTGGGGTCGCGCCCCGAGAGGGTGGCTACAATGCCCACGGCGGCAAAGAGGTAGCCGAGTAGCGAGAGGACCTGGAAGATGCCCTTCTGCGGCGAAGCGCTGACCCCGCGCCGCCAGTTGTGCAGACGGTAGGCCAGGTTCATCGCGGCGGCAAAGACATTCGCGCAGATGAAGGCGAAGTAGACGCGCGTGAGTGTGAGGATGAGCGCGCGGAGCCACTCGGTGGAGACTGCGCGCGTGGCCAGAATGCCCGCCACAATCAGCGGCACCACCTGCAGCGTGCGCGGAATGGCGTGCGAGTTCAGCAGAATGGCCAGCAGACTTGCCGGCCGGGCCTTGACCATCCGCCGCTGAATGGCGCGGTAGAGCAGGTGGCAGAGCCAGTAGGAGCCATACGAGACCCCAACCACCAGCGCCAACTGCAACAGCACACGCAGAACCACACTGTCCACCGAGCCCCAGGCCATCTGAAGCTGCTCAAGGAATGCAACCACCTTCTGCCACATCCGGCACCTCCCGCAAGTTAGCGGCCGTCGATGAGGACGCGGCGACCCTCGATGGTCAGGCGCCCGGCGGCGAGCAAGCGCAACGCCTCGGGATAGGCCAAGTGCTCCTGCACCTGAATGCGCGCATGGAGCGTCTCGGGCGTATCGCCGGGCTCAACCGGCACGCAGCGCTGGACGATGATCGGGCCGCTATCGGTGCCCGCGTCGACGAAGTGGACCGTGCAGCCGGCCACGCGGCAACCGTAATCCAGCGCCTGCTTCCAGGAGTGAAGCCCCGGAAAGGCCGGCAGGAGGGCCGGGTGGATGTTGAGGACGCGGTTAGGGAAGGCCGCCAGGAGCCCGGGCTTGACGATACGCATAAAGCCCGCGAGCACCACGGTATCGGCACCCGCCTCCTTCATCACGCGGATGTAGTTCTCCTCGGCCTCGCCCTCGAGCTTGGTCTTGAAGGGCGCGCAGGAGAGATATTGCGCGGGGATATTGTGGCGCGCGGCCCGCTCGAGGATCTTCGCGTCCGGCACGTCGGCCAAGACGCAGACGATCTCGGCATCGAGCGTGCCCGCCTCGATGGCATCGACGATGGACTGCATATTGCTCCCGGCGCCGGAGCCCAGCACGGCCAGCTTCAACTTCATTTCGTCTCCTCCGTGGCGGGGGTGGCGGCCGGCTTCCACTCTTCGGGCAGCGCGTCGATGACGGCAGCAATGACCTGCTCGAGGGTGAGGTAGGTCGAGTCGATAGCAATCACGCCGTCGGCCTTGCGCAGAGGGGCGCAGGCACGGGAAGAGTCAATCTTGTCGCGCGCCAGGAGCGAGGCCTTGACCTCCTCGACGGACTGATTGGCCACGCCCTTCTGCACCTCCTCCAGCTGCCGACGCTGAGCGCGGACGGCGGGGTCGGCCTCCAGGTAGAAGCGCGCGGGGGTGTCAGGGAAGACGGCGGTGGTGATGTCGCGCCCCTCGATGATGAGGTTGCCAAAGCGCGTGAGGCCACGCAGCTCGGCGGTAATCTTGGCGCGCACCTCGGGCACGGTGGCCACGGGCGAGGCGTGGGCGTTGATCCGCGGCTCGCGCAGTTCCTTGTCGGGGCGAATGCCGCCAACGGTGTAGGCGATGTGGCCATCCTCGGCGGAGAAGTCAATCTGCAGTCCGGCGGCGAGCTTGGCGACGGCGGCCGGGTCGGAGGTGTCGACCCCCTGCTCCAGGCACTGCCAGGTGACGATACGATAGAGCGCGCCGCTATCGACGTGGAGGAAGCCCAGGCGTTCGCCCACCGCCCGCGACACGGAGCTCTTCCCCGCCCCGCTCGGGCCGTCAATCGCAATCACCTTGGCCGGCAATGTCAGTGTGTCCATCGATGGTTTCTCCTGCTGCTGTTTGGGTTTCGGCGCCGGACGCTTGCCGGTGCGCACAAGTTCCTCCACGTCACGCCCGTCGGCAGTCTCCACCTCCAAAAGGTAGTCGACCAAGAGCTCCAGGCGCTCGGCATTGGCGGCGATGAGCTCCTCACCACGGGCGTAGGCCTCGGCCAAGAGGCGCGTCACCTCCTCGTCGATGAGCTGGGCGGTGGCCTCGGAGTGGTCCTGCTTGCGCCCCAACTCGCGGCCGAGATAGACCTGCTCTTCGTTGTCGCCAAAGCACTGGAAACCGAAGCGCTCGCTCATGCCGTAGGTGCAGACCATCCGGCGGGCGAGGTTGGTGGCCATCTTAATATCCTGCGAAGCGCCGGTGGAGAGGTCGCCGGTGAAGCGCTTTTCGGCGATGCGCCCGGCGGTGGCCATCACGAGGATATCCTTCATCTCCGCCTCGGTGCGGTTGAGGACATCGCGCTCGGGGAGGGTCATCGTCGCCCCCAGGGCCCGCCCGCGCGGAATAATAGTCACCTTGTGGAGCGGCTCGGTGTGCTCGAGGAGCACCTGGGCGAGCGCGTGACCGCCCTCGTGCCAGGCGGTAATACGGCGGTCGCGGTCGGCCATCGCGTGCGACCGGCGTTCGCGGCCCCAGAGGATCTTATCGCGCGCCTCCTCCAGGTCGGCGTGGGTGACGGCCGAGCGGTTGCCGCGAGCGGCAAGGAGCGCGGCTTCATTAAGCAGGTTCGCCAGGTCCGCTCCCGAGAAGCCGGGCGTACCGCGGGCCACGCGCTCGAGATCCACATCCTCGCCCAGCTTCACCTTGCCGGCGTGGACCTTGAGGATTGCCAGGCGCCCCTCCACGGTGGGCAGGTCCACGACAATCTGGCGGTCGAAGCGACCGGGGCGAGTGAGGGCGGGGTCAAGCACATCCACGCGGTTGGTGGCGGCCATCACGATAACCCCGGAGTTGCCCTCGAAGCCATCCATCTCCACGAGCATCGCGTTGAGGGTCTGCTCGCGCTCGTCGTGGCCGCCGCCGATGCCGGTAAAGCGGGTGCGGCCGATGGCGTCAATCTCGTCAATAAAGAGAATGCAGGGGGCGTTCTTCTTGGCCTGGGCGAACATATCGCGCACGCGGCTAGCGCCCACGCCCACGAACATCTCCACGAAGTCCGAGCCGCTGATGCTGAAGAAGGGCACCTCCGCCTCGCCGGCAATCGCCTTGGCCAGCAACGTCTTGCCCGTGCCGGGCGGCCCCATCAGCAACACGCCCTTGGGCACCTTGCCGCCCAGGTCCTCAAAGCGCTTGGGGTGCTTGAGGAACTCGACAATCTCGGCCACCTCCTCCTTCGCCTCGTCCACGCCGGCCACGTCCTTAAAGCGGGTCTTGGCCTCCTCCTTATTCATCAGGCGCGCGCGCGACTTCCCGAAGGCGAAGGGCCCGCCTTCGCCCCCGGCGCGCATCTGCCGCAGCACAAAGAAGTAGAAGAGCAGGAAGAGCAGCGCCAGCGGCAGAATCGAGATAATCAGCGAGCCGAGCCAGTTATTCCGCGTCTGCTGCGTGGTGCGCACGCCCAGCTCGCCCAACTTCTCCTCCAGCCCCTCCACGCCCAGGACGTTCACGCGCACCTTGCGCTGCTTGGTCGTCACGCGCGGCTGCGTCTCGCCCTCGGCCGGCGGCAGCTGGACCGCCTCGTTCAGCGTGCCCTCGATGTACGTATCGCCCCCATTCTCGCGAATGAGTTTGGCCTCCGAGAGTACCTTGTTGCCAATCACCTGCCCCTGCGCGTCCACCGTCCGCCCGGCTTCCACCAACTTCCAGAAGTCGAACTGCGAAAGCGCCTTGGGTTCGCCCCCAAAGACCGCCGCAAGCGGGTTCTCCCCCGCCTCGCCGCTGCCCCCCGCCTCGCCCCCACGGAAGACGCCCACCAGCGACATCACAAAGACCGCCAGCAGCACCCACACAATGAAGGGGCGCTTCCAATTGGGCTTGCCGGGTTGCTGCGGCGGGGGGACCGGCTTGTTGCCGGAGGGTTGTTCGGCCCCGGTGGGGGGCGTGGGAGCTTCTGCCATAAATCGTTTCCCTAAGGCCTTACTGTTGCTGCACTTCGCGACCCTTTTCCTGGGAGGCGAGAATCTCAAAGAGCTGGTCGGACTGCTTCTTGCACGCGCCGAGGATGAGCCCTACGCTGTAGGAGAGGAGCCCGGCCATCGCCAAGAAGCCGGCGAAGGTCGCCGTCGGGTGGCGCGGCACCTGCCCCGTGCGGAAGAACTCCACCAGCACCGGCCCAAAGAGCCCCGCCGCCACCAACAGCAGCCCCGTACCAATCACGCCAAAGAACATCTCCGGCCGGTAGAAGCGGAAGAGGTTGAAGATCGTCTTGAGCACGCGGATGCCATCCTGCACCGTGTTGAGCTTGGAGAAGGAACCCGCCGGGCGGTCGCGATACTGAATCGGCACCTCCACCAAGCTCATGCGCTTGTCGAGCGTGTGCAAGGTCATCTCCGTCTCAATCTCAAAGCCCTGCGCCAACACCGGGCAACTCTTCACGAAGAGACGCGAGAAGGCGCGGTAGCCGGTCATCACATCGTGCACCCGCTCGCCCCACAGCACGCGAATGAGCGTGCAGACGAGCGTGTTGCCGAAGTTGTGCCCCGGGCGCTTATTCTCGGTCATATAGGTGGAAGAGAGGCGGTCGCCATTGACCATATCCGCCTCGCCGGCGGCAATCGGCGCAATGAGCTTGTGCACCTCGTCGGCGGGATACGTGTCGTCGCTATCCACCATCACGTAGATATCCGCCTCCACCTCCTGGAACATCCGCCGGACCACGTGCCCCTTCCCCTGCTGACGCACCCGCCGCAACTTCGCCCCCGCCGCCAGCGCCAACTCCGCCGACCCATCCGAGCTATTGTTGTCGTAGACCCAAATGTCCGCCTCCGGCAACTCCTTGCGGAAATCCCGGACCACCTTCTCAATCGTCAAGGCTTCGTTGTAGCACGGCAACAATACGGCAACCTTCGGCATAACGCCTCCTTTCAATTGCCCCCCAGTATACCACAAAGCACGCCCACCCGTGAACGCCCCTCTCGCGGACACCTCCTATATATAAGGTACACGCGCGCGCACGCGAGAGAATGAGCAATCAGCTCCCATCTCAGGCTCCAAACCACCCGCCCTGAGGCCAAGGCGAACCCGGGCCGGCTCGCTACGCTCGTAGCGGTTAGCCGTTAGCTGCTAGCGGTGTTGACATCGCTCCTCGCGTTGCTCGGACTTAGCACGCGTGCCGCGACGGAGGAACTGGCAGTCCATTGACTGGGCTTTCCACCTCCGGCGCCAGCCTTCTTGCCTATCGCCCCGCGCCTATCGAAAATCAACCCGGGGCGGGCGGGATTATTAAGACTCAGACTTACTTGAATTAACCCTCAGGCTTAATTGAATTATCCCTGAGGGTTAATTGAATTATCCCTCAGGGATAATGATCGGCCTCGGGGCGGATGGAAAATGGACTCGCCCCAGGCCCAAAACGAACTAGGGCCTACCTCGAGGTGAACCAGGGCCTACCTCGAGGCGAACCAGGGGCGGATAAAAATGTAAAGCGCCCCGGGGCCAAAATCAACCCGGCCCAAGACGAACTATTAAGTCCCCCACTTATTGCCGATAAGTCCCCCACTTATCGGCAATAAATCCCCCACTTAATTCCGATAAGACCCGGACTTATTTATTCACCCCGGCCCGGATCCAAAACGAACCCGCCCCGAGTCCGAAGTCAACCCGGGGCGGATGTGGCTCCCCCCTCTCGCACGCGGGAACGAGATGACACTCAGCGTGGCCCACGCGCGAAAGGGTGTAAAATGTCAATAGATTTGCGCAGGGCGCTTGGGAAAACTTGGAAAATGC